>JADLEF010000065.1 GCA_020846295.1 Acidimicrobiales bacterium | reverse complement strand
GGTCCCGTCGGCGGCCCGAGGGCCACGCCGGGCCCCGACCGCGTCACTCCTCGAGCAGGTAGCGGGCGCCGGCGCCACTGCGCCCGGCGACGTCGTCGGGGTTGAACAGCTCGCAGTGCTGCAACGACAGGCACCCGCAGCCGATGCAGCCGTCGAGGCGGGCCCGCAGCTGTTCGAGGAGTTGGATCTGCCGCTCGATGCGCGGCCGCCAGGCGCGGGAGAGCCGGGCCCAGTCCCGATGGTCCGGTGTGCGGTTGTCGGGGAGGCTGGACAGCGCCTCACGGATCTCCTCGAGCGAGAGCCCGACCCGCTGCGCGGCGCGGATGAAGCCAACCCGTCGCAGCGCATCGCGGGGATAGCGGCGCTGGCCGCCTGCGGTGCGGGTGGCGTGCAACAGCTGCTGGGTCTCGTAGTAGCGCAATGCCGATGTGGCGACGCCGGCCCGTTCGGCGAGGGCCCCGATGGTCAGCTCCTGCTCCATCGTCGCAACGGTAGGGCGGTGGCCCCTTGACTTCAACAGAACTTGAAGTTGCAGCATCGGCGCGACCCGCGGCGACCGGTCGAGCGGCGCTGCGCCCTATCCCTTGGAGGAGCCCCCATGTCCGTCGATGCCACCAGCTCCACGCCGGCCGCGCCCCTGCGCCTCGCCGTGCTGATCGGCTCCAACCGGGAGGGGCGGTTCGCTCCCACCGTGGCGGGCTGGTTCGTGGCCCAGGCCTCGGCTCGGGCCGATCTCGAGCTCGATGTGGTGGACCTGGCCGACCTGGCGTTGCCATGGGCCTACCCGGCCGGGCCGAACCCGGAGGTGGCGGCGCTGCAGGGCCGCCTCGGTGAGGCCGACGCGTTGGTCATCGTCACGCCGGAGTACAACCACAGCTTTCCCGGGCCGTTGAAGCACGCGCTCGACCTGGCCGGGCGATCCCTGGCCGGCAAGCCGGTCGGCTTCGTCGCCTACGGCGGCATGTCCGGTGGGCTGCGGGCGGTCGAGGCGCTGCGGGTCGTCGTGGCCGAGCTGCACGCCATGAGCGTGCGCGACACCGTCAGCTTCCACAGCGCCTGGGACCGCTTCGACGATGCCGGTGTGCCCCATGACGAGGCGGGCGCCGCCGGAGCGGCCGAGGTGCTGCTCGATCAGCTGCAGTGGTGGGGACAGGCCCTGCGCGCCGCCCGCGCCGCTCGGCCCTACGGGTCCTGAGCGGCGCGGGTGACGCGGGCGGTGTGGTCGGTTGCCGGTGCCGGCCCGCTCAGCGGGCGGCGGGGCGACCGAAGAAGCCGACGACCTCGCGCAGGCGGCCGTCGTGGTCGAAGCGGACGACATCCTCGCCGGCGAGGGCGACCGACCCGTCGGGCGCCACCAGCTCCCACTCGTAGCGGGCGGTGGCGTGGTGCTCGTCGAGCTCGCTGGCCCGGCGGAAGCGGTGGCCGGCGAACTGCGCCTGCAACCCCGCGGCCAGTTGGTCGACGCCGCCGTGGCCCTCGGCGTCCAGCGGCGGCTCCACCAGGCGGCCCTCGGGGTGCCACAGCCGTTCGATGGCGGTGCGGCGCACGCCGGCGTCGACCTCCGTGTAGGCATCGAGCCAGGCGTCGACGGTGATGGTGCACGAGTTGGTGCTGGTCGTGGCGGTCGTGCTGTCGGTGGACATCGGTCTGCTCCGTTCGTGGGTCCGCGCTGTCCCCTGCAGCGTGCGCTGCGGCCGCCCGATCGGCGATGACGTCCCGGGTAAGCGACCCCGGGCCGCTGCCGTCGACGCGCCGGCGGCGTTGGTCCGCCCCGCTCATCCGACCGTTACGACCGGGCGCCGGGCACCACGGTGCACCGGCCGTACCGCATCCACCGCCCGGGCCCGAGCACGGGATCGGTGGGCGCCGGGTTCAGCCGCACCGAACCGCGCCGTCCCACGCTGGAGAACGTTGCCGGCGTGTCTGTGCACCTCGCGTCGGACTCGCCCAGCGTGGTTGGACGGGCACCGCTGTGACCAGGGTGTTCGTCGGACATCCCCACCGGTACGGGCCGCGCCGCGACCGCAGGTGCACAGACACCGCACGGCGACGGCCGAGACCGCCCGCGCTCGGGACCGCCGCTGGTGGATACGTCACGGTATGGCCTCCGGGGCAGTGCCTCGGGTGGCGCCCGGACCTCGAGCGGCGTGGCTCAGCCGCACAACCACGTCACGGTGCCGGCGATGTTCTTGCCGGCCAGCTTCGGGTGCTGCTTGCCGCTGAGGACCCGGTCGAAGTCCACCGTGCCGCCGTCGGGGCCGATCGAGACGGACGCGTTCCGCACGACGCCGCTGAGGTTGCCGGCCGGGCCGACGACGGTGAGGTTCACCACGCCGGGGTACGTGCCCGCCCCGCGGTAGCCGCCAACGGTGGCCCGCACCGTGAGCTGGTAGCCGTCGACGGTGGTCTTGGTCGACGAGGCGGTGTACACGCGGTTCTTGGTGGTGCAGGCCACCCCGACATCGGCGTGGCCGGTCACCTCGACCGGTTCGTGCAGATCGACGGTGAGCGAGCCGGCGCCGCCGGGGCCGGGGGCCGCGCCGGCGGGCGTGGCCAGCGCCACGGTCCCGAGGCCGACGGCGGCCGCCAGCGCCACGCCGACGGCGCGACGGCCGCGGCCGGGCGTGCGCGGGTTCGGGAGGGGGGAGCGATGCCCGTCGGCGGTGGCGTGCGTCGTTGTCGTGGTCGTCGTCAGCGTCGTTGTCATGGTCGACACTGAACGCTGCGCTCGTGAGGGAACCTGCGGGCAAGCTGTGAGGGAACTGTGAGCCCGGGAGCAGGATTGCAACCTGGATTAGGGTTGCGCCCATGACCAACTACGGGGACCTGGTCGGCGGCGATCGGGTGCACGCCAGCCTGTACGCCGACGAATCGGTGTTCGCCGACGAGCTCGATCGCATCTTCACCCGGGGGTGGGTGTTCGTCGGTCACGACAGCGAGGTGGCCGAAGCGGGCCAGTGGGTGACCCGCCGGATCGGCCGGGAGCCGGTCATCATGACGCGGGACCGTGACGGGTCGGTGCACGTGCTCGCCAACCGCTGCTCGCACCGCGGCACCGCACTGTGCTGGGAACACCGCGGCCGCGCCACGTCGTTCCAGTGCAACTACCACGCCTGGACCTTCGGGTTGGACGGATCGCTGCGGGCGGTGCCCTACCCGGCGGGCTTCGAGAAGGACCGAGTCTCGCTCGGTCTGGACCGCCCCGCCCAGGTGGACAGCTACCGCGGCTTCGTGTTCGCCAACCTCGACGGCTCCGCCGGGCCGCTCGCCGCCCACCTCGGCCGCGGCGGGGTGGACATGATCGACCGGCTGTGCGACCTGTCGCCCACCGGCACCATCCACCTCGCCCCCAACTGGATCGGCCACCAGGTCCACTCCAACTGGAAGATGTGGCCCGAGAGCGACAACGACGGCTATCACCTCAACTGGGTGCACGCCTCGATGGTCAGCTCGGCGCCGGACACCTACTACCAGGAGACGGTGCTGGGCGGGGAGACCGGCAACCAGTCCCTCGCCGTCGATTGGGGCGACGGCCACGTCGAGCTCGACTTCCGCCCCTCCTACCGCCGGGAGCTGGCCTGGTTGGGGGTGACCAGGGAGCGGGTGGCGTCGTACTGCGACGCCCTGGTGGCGGCCCGCGGCGCCGAGGCGGCCAACCGCTCGCTGTGGGACGGGCCCCCGCACGGACTCATCTTCCCGAACCTGTTCCTGGGCGAGCTGAACCTGGCCATCATCGAGCCGACGTCCGCATCCACGATGGTGCACTGGCACACCGCGGTGCAGCTCGACGGGGTGGACGAGGCGTTCAACCGACGCATCCTGCGCCAGTCGGAGGCGGCCATGGGCCCCGCGGCGTTCATCGTGCCGGACGACGCGGCCACCGCGGAGCGGATGCAGCTCGCCGTCGACGGGGTGCAGCCCGGCTGGGCGTCGGCGGCGGATCCGAGGGGCTGGATCGACATGAGCCGCGGCCTCGGCCGCGAGCGCACCGAGCCCGACGGCCGCAAGGCCGCGCTGATCTCCGACGAGACGACCAACCGCGGCTTCTGGCGCCAGTACCGCACGGTGATGAGCCGATGAGCGCTGCGGTGAGCGAGGCGGAGCGCCGCGAGCTCGAGGCGTTCCTCTTCCTCGAGGCCCGCCTCGCCGATACCTCTCGGTATGCCGAGTGGGAGGCGCTGGTCACCGACGACATGTCCTACTGGGTCCCGGCCGGCCCGGTGCAGCCCGGCGCCGACCCCGCCGCCGGCCTGTCCTACATCAACGACAACCGGGCGAGGCTCGCCACCCGCATCCGCCAGCTGCAGACCGGCAAGCGCCACGCCCAGACGCCCGTCTCGCGCCTGGCCCGCTCGTTGAGCAACATCGAGGTGCTCGCCGCCACCGATGGCGAGTACACGCTGTGCGCCACCCAGGTGGTCTACGAGGTCGCCACCCAGGCGTCGGCCCGGCTGCAGCTGTGGCCCGGCCGGGTCACCTACCGGTTGCGCCGGGCCGAGGATGGCTCGCTGCGCATGGCGGCCAAGACCGTCGAGCTGGTCACCGCCGGCGAACCGTTGCCCAACCTCGCGTTCCTGCTCTGACGAGCGGCGCTGAACCCAAGGAGCTTTCATGGATCTCGGACTGGCAGGTCGCGTCGTCGTCGTCACCGGCGGCGCGTCCAACATCGGCCGCGCCATCGCCCAGGAGTTCGCCCGCGAGGGCGCGGCGGTGGCCATCTTCGACCGGGACGAGGCGATGGCCCGCCGCACCGGTGCGGAGATCGCCGACGCGGGCGGCACCGTCTCGGTGTACCCCGTCGACCTCACCGATGTGGAGGCCACCGCGGCCGCCGCGGCGGCTGCCGAGGGCGACCTCGGCCCGGTGTCGGTCCTGGTCAACAACGTCGGCTGGAACGGTACTGCGGAGTTCTTCCTCGATCTGACCCCCGAGCGCTGGGAGCAGGCCTACCGGTTGAACTTCTTCCCGACGCTGAACGCGACCCGGGCCGTGCTGCCCCGTATGGTCGAGCGGCGCGACGGCTGCGTGATCTCGATCTCGTCCGATGCCGGCTTCGGCGAGTTCCGCATGAGCGACTACGGGGGCATGAAGGCGGGCGTCATGTCGTTCATGCGGACGCTGGCCAAGGAGTACGGCCGCTACGGCATCCGGGCCAACTCGGTGTGCCCGGGCCTCGTCATCCCCGAGGAGGACGCCATCGGCGAGCAGAGCCTGTGGCGGGTCGACACGAAGATGGGGGAGAGCCAGATCCGCAACATCGAGAGCGGCATCCCGCTGCGCCGCCGCTCCGAGGCGGTGGATATCGCCTGGTCGGTGGTGTTCCTCGCCTCGCAGCAGGCCCGACAGCTCACCGGTCAGGTCCTCAGCGTCTCCGGCGGGTTCCAGATGCCCCGCTGAGCGCGCGCTGGTCGCGGCGGCGAAGCCGGGCGGCCCGCCGCGACCTCGAGCTGCTCGGCGGGCCGATGGCAGGCCCCTCGCGGTGACGCGCTGGCGGGCGGGGCGAAAGCGGGGCAGGCTAGGCGACGTGACGACTGCCACCACCAGCTTCGACAAGGACCGGGCCAAGGCCTTCCTCAACCAGATGGTCTCCGTGATGAACGGCGGCGCCATGGCCCTGATGTGCTCGTTGGGCCATCGCACCGGCCTGTTCGACGCCATGTCGAACCTGCCGCCCTCCACCGCCGAGGACATCGCCGCCGCGGCCGAGCTGCACGTGCGGCCGGTCCAGGAGTGGCTCAACGCGGTGACCGTCGGCGGCATCGTCGACCACGACCCCGAGACCGGGCTCTACCACCTGCCCCGCGAGCACGCAGGGTTGCTCACCCGGGCGGCGGGCACGCTCAACCTGTCCAACGGCCTGCAGTTCATCGGGCAGATGGGCAAGGTCGAGGACGACGTGGTCGAGTCGTTCCGCACCGGCCAGGGCGTGCCGTACACCAAGTACACGTCGTTCCACCGGCTCATGGCGGAGGTCTCCGCCCAGCGCTTCGACAACGGCCTGCTGCAGCACGTGGTGCCGCAGATCCCGGGGCTCGAGGACGGGCTCAACGCCGGGATCGACTTCGCCGACGTGGGCTGCGGCTCGGGCCACGCGGTGTGCATCCTCGGCAACGCCTTCCCCAACAGCCGCTTCAGCGGGTTCGACATCTCGGAGGAGGCCATCGGGCGCGGTCGCGCCGAGGCCCACCAACTCGGGCTGACCAACGTGACCTTCCACGTGGTCGACGCGGCCCAGATGGGTCAGGTCGAGGCGTTCGACATGATCGCCAGCTTCGATGCCATCCACGACCAGCCCCGGCCCGATCCGGTGTTCGCCGCCATCTACGCTGCGCTGCGCCCGGGCGGGCGCTACCTGTGCGTGGAGCCGAACGCCTCCACCCACGTGCACGACAACCACGGTCGAACCCACGCACCGTTCCTCTACTCGGTGTCCACCAT
>JADLEF010000064.1 GCA_020846295.1 Acidimicrobiales bacterium | reverse complement strand
CTTCAACACCGTCACCGAGGACAACGACACCACCGAGCTCTCGATCGACGACAGCGGCAACTTCTTCAGCGAGGACAACGACCTCACCACGTTCGACTTCGAGCAGACCTTCGAGGACAACAGCGTCTTCGAGGACAACGACTCGACTACGCTCGAGGCCGAGCTGGACGTCACCGACGTGGAGCTCGACGACGCCGACGGCAACGACCTCGACCTGGGCTGACAGGCGAACCACCGACCAACGGTCGAGGTCGGCCGGCCGAGCGAGCGCCAGCGAGCCGGACGGCGATGGGGCCTGGGGGCGCAGCCCCCAGCAACCAACACGACCTCGACCTGGGCTGACAGGCGGACCACCGACCAACGGTCGAGGTCGGCCGGCCGAGGGAGCGCCAGCGAGCGAGCGAGCCAAAAGAATCCCCCACCCACACCGGTTCGGCCCAGAGCGATCAGTCGCTCTGGGCCGAGCCGGCTTTTCCGTCGACATCGACGGCCGTCCGGTTCGTCGCTGACCCCCTACCCCCCGTCACCCGAATAGGGGGTGGCCCCGATTCGGCGGGGTCGGCGGTTTCGTACCGTGAGGACATCAGCCGACACGGCAACCACATCGAGCTCCGGCAGCACCGCCGAACGCACTGAAAGGGACAGCACCATGAAGAACCAGATCATCACCGACATCGCCGCCCACGACGACGTGGACTTCGACCAGACCATCGACAGCGACGAGGTGGTCGCCCTCGCCGGCGGCGTGGCCGTCAACGGTGATCTCGACGACAGCGCCGTCAACACCGGCGTCAACACGGGCATCATGGCCGGCGACGATGTCGACCTCGACCACTCGACGGTGGGCAACGGCAACACCCAGATCAGCGACTCCACCGTCGGTGCCTTCTCCGGCCGCGGCGACGCCACCAACATCCAGGGCGAGAACGTCAACATGGGCCGGGGTGACCTGCTCGACATCGACACCGACGGCGGCGACGCCCAGGTCGTCAACGGCAACGGCAACCAGACCTTCGGCGACATCGACGTCGACGCCGACGGTGGCCCCGGCAACTTCGTGTTCGGCAGCGGGAACGATGCCAACGCCCTCGAGGACAACTCCACCACCATCGAGGACAGCTTCAACACCGACAACTCGGTCGAGGACAGCTTCAACACCTCCGTCGAGGACAGCGGCAACTTCTTCAGCCAGGACAACGACACCGAGACCGTGTCGATCGACGACAGCTTCAACACCGAACTGGAGGACAACGACCAGTTCTCCCTCGACGCCACCTTCAGCGAGACCGACAACAGCGTCTTCGAGGACAACGACTCCTTCTCCCTCGCCGCCGACATCGAGGCCACCGACGTCGACCTCGAGGACTCCGACTTCAACGACCTCGACCTGGGCTGACACGACCTCGACCTGGGCTGACCGGCAACCACCGACCACCGGTCGAGGCAGCCGGCCGAGCGAGCGCCCGCGAGCCGGACGGCGAGGGGGTCGGGGGGCGCAGCCCCCAGACCCCAACACGACCTCGACCTGGGCTGACAGGCGAACCACCGACCAACGGTCGAGGTCGGAACACGAGGTTCCCTCACGGGGCCCGGGGCGATCACCGCCCCGGGCCCCGTTGTCGTTGGCGACTGCGTTCGGCCGCGCCGGACGGACGGCCGGTAGTGTCTCGGCCGTGAACGACGTCCATCGGCTCCTGCTCACCCACCGGTCCATCCGCAAGTTCACCGACGAGCCGATCAGCGACGAGACCGTCGCCGAGATCGTACGGTGCGGTATGGCGGCGGCCACTTCGAGCAACATCCAGGCCACCACGGTCATCCGGGTGCGCAACCGCGAGACGCGTCAGCGCATCGCCGAGGTGGCCGGCGGCCAGCAGCACATCGTCGACTGCGCAGCGTTCCTGGTGTTCTGCGCCGATGTGAAACGCCCCAACCTCGCCTGCACCATGCAGGGCGCCGCTCCCACCCCCGGGATGACCGAGCAGTTCATCATCGCCACCGTGGATGTCGCCCTGGCCGCCCAGAACGCGGTGATCGCGGCCGAGTCGCTCGGTCTGGGCATCTGCTACATCGGCGCCGTTCGCAACGATCCCCAGACCGTGTCGGACCTCCTCGAACTGCCCGACCACGTCTACCCGGTGTTCGGTCTGTGCATCGGCCACCCCGCCCAGGATCCCGACGTGAAGCCGCGCCTGCCCGTGGAGGTCGTGCTCAAGGAGGAGCGCTACGACGACCGCGGTGACGAGGCCGGGGTCAAGGACTACGACGAGGCGATGCGCGCCTACTACCGCTCCCGCACCGGCGGGACCAAGGACAGCTGCTGGAGCGAGGAGATGGCCCAACTGGTCGGCACGGAGCGGCGGCCGCACATGCGGCAGTTCCTCGCCGATCGCGGCTTCGAGATGCGCTGACCGCCGCCGCTCGCGGCCGCATCCCGGGTTGCGACGCTGAGCACACTCAAGACCGATGCCGCGCGAGTCGATGCGATGGCCGATGGTGCAGCCGCCTCAGGACACGCGCGCCGACGGCGGATCGGCGAGGTCACAGGCGGCCGACCTGCCCGAGCGGGCTTGGCGGCCCCGACCGGCGGTGGCGCGGGCCATCCGCGGGAGCCGGACGGTGTTCGGTCTGCTCACCGCGGTCGCCGCCGTGCGGGTCGCCGCCGGGCTGGTCGCGCGGCCGGCCGGTACCGCCCTGACGGTGCTGTGGTTGCTGTCGCTGGCCGCGGTCTCCGTGGTCACCGTGACCGCGGTGGACCGCATCACCCGGCGCCTGCTGCCCGTCGCGGCGCTCTACCAGCTGTCGCTGGTCTTCCCCGACCAGGCCCCGAGCCGCTTCGGTCACGCCTTGCGCAGCGGGTGGACCCGTCCCCGGGAGCATGGCTCGGAGGCGGGGCCGGCCTCCGACACCGGCACGGTGCAGAGCGAGGCGGAGCGGCTGCTCGCCCTGGTCCACCAGCTCACGGCCCACGATCGTCGGACCCGGGGCCACACCGAGCGGGTCCGGGCCTACGCCCGGCTGATCGGCGAGGAGATCGGGCTCGACCCCGACTCGTTGGAGAAGCTGAACTGGGGTGCGCTGCTGCACGACATCGGCAAGCTGGACGTGCCCTGCGAACTGTTGAACAAGCCCGGCCAACCCACCGCGGACGAGTGGGCGGTGCTGCGCCGCCATCCGGAGCATGCGGCCCACTACATCGAGCCGTTGCGCCCCTGGCTGGGGGATTGGCTCGATGCCGCCACCCAGCACCACGAACGCATCGACGGACGCGGGTACCCCCACGGCCTCACCGGCGACCAGATCGCCCTCAGCGCCCGGATCGTGGCCATCGCCGACGCCTACGACGTGATGACCTCGGCCCGGTCCTACAAGACCGCGCAGTCTGCGGCGCAGGCCCGCGCCGAGCTGACCCTGGCGGCGGGCACGCAGTTCGACCCCGCGCTGGTGCGGGCGTTCCTGCGCGTCTCGGTGGGCCGGGTGCGTTGGATCCTCGGACCGCTGGGGTGGTTGAGCCAGTTGCCGTCGGTGCTGCAGATCCCGCTCAGCACCGCGGTCACCGTCGGCGGCACCGCGGTGCTGTCCCTGTCGCCCATCGTGCCGACCATGCTCAGCGACGCCTGGGCTCCACCCGCGGCGCCGGTGGAGGTGGCCGCCGCGCCGGTCCCCGAGCCGGAGCCGTCGTCCCCGGCCGGTTCCGGTGAGGAGGAGCCACCGTCCTCGCTGCCCCGAGCCGATCCGGAGGACGCCACCCCCACCGCGCCGCCGACCGTGCCCACCTCCGAACCGAGCACCGACACCGCCCCGGAGCAGCCGGCGCCGACCGAACCCGTGCCGGCGCAGACCGCGGTCCCCGAGCCGGTCGCCGAGCCCGACGAGCCCGACGAGCCCGTTGCACCTGACGCTGCCACCACCACGGCGAGCACCGCGGCGCCCACCACGACGTCGACCAACCCGCCCGGCAACCCCGCCGTCGACGACGAGGACGCCATCCGCACCGGGCGCAACCAGGTGTTCCAGGTGACGGCCAACGACCTGTTCGCCGGCTTCGGCCACAACGTGGGGGTGGTCACCATCGTCCGGCCGCCGGCGCTCGGCACCGCGTCGGTGGTCGGTCCGAACATCCAGTACGTCGCCGGCGCGGAGCCGGGGAGCGATGCGCTGGTCTACCGGGTCTGCTCGACGACGGACTGGTGCGGGGAGGCGACGCTCTCGATCGAGGTCGGCTGATCACCGCGCCGCGCCGGGAATGGCGCGCCGGTGCGGCGGGGCGGGCAGAATCATCGCTGCCATCACACGGCATGCGTGCCGCCGGGGGAAAGAGGGACATCGATGAAGCTTGCGTTCGTGGGCCTGGGGAACATGGGCCAGTACATGGCGGCGAACCTGCTGGCCGCCGGCCACGAGATGCGCGTGCACGACCTGCGACGCGAGGCCGCCAACCGCCTGGTCGAGGAGGGCGCCACCTGGGCCGACTCGGTCGCGTCGGCGTGCGAGGGTGTGGAGGCGGTGTTCCTCTCGCTGCCCGCCCCGCCCGATGTGGAAAAGGTGGTCACCGGGCCCGACGGCGTGTTGGCCGGCCTCGCCTCGGGAGCCACCATCATCGACCTGTCGACCAACTCGCCGTCGATGGTGCGCAAGCTCGCCAAGCTCGCCGCCGACAAGGGCATCGGCTTCCTCGACGCCCCGGTGTCCGGCGGCACCCGCGGCGCCCGCGAGGCCACGCTGGCGGTCATGGTCGGCGGCGACGCCGACCTCTACGCCCGCTTCGAGCCGGTGCTCAAGGCCATCGGCCCGAACGTGTTCAACACCGGTGACATCGGCACCGGCAACGTGGCCAAGCTGATCAACAACCAGCTCGCCTTCATCAACATGATGGCGATGAACGAGGCCCTGCTGATGGGGGCCAAGGCCGGGATCGACCTGGTGATGCTGCGCAACATCGTGCGGGCGTCCTCGGGCGATTCCTTCGCCTGGATCGGCGGGGCCGTCGCGGTGCTGAAGGACAAGTTGCCCACCCGCTTCTCGTGCACCCTGGCGGCCAAGGACATCGGCCTCGCCCAGGAGCTCGCCGACGAGACCGGCGTCGACTCGAAGCTCGGCCGCCTCACCTACGAGATGATCAAGGGCTACCGCGACAACGGGTTCGCCGATCAGGACATCCTCGCCACCATCAAGGCCTGCGAGGAACAAGCCGGCTACACCGTCCGCGGCCTCTGGCACGAGTGACCCGGCGGCTTCGCCGCCCCGAACGCGGGACGGGGGCGGCACCGTGGTGGTGCCGCCCCCGTCCCCTGCGTCTCGGCGGTGATCAGTCCCGCGGGTAGTTGGGTTCGTTGTCCCAGATGTGATCGCCCTTGGTGATGGCGACGTGGGTGGCGTCGTGACCGGGCCAGGCGCCGTGGATGTGGCGCGTACCGGGCGGTACGTGGATGATGGTGCCCGGGTCGCACTCGAGGCGCTGGCCCCCGTGGTCCTGGGCCATGCCCTTGCCGCTGACGAAGTACAGCACCTGGTCGCCGGTGTGCAGATGCCAGTTGGTGTGGCCGCCGTCGTGGAAGTGCACACGCCCGTGCGCCGTCTTGGACTCCTTGTCGAAGAACACCGACTCCATCTCGACGCGGCCGGTGAACCATTCGGCCGGCGCCGGCTTCTTCTCGCGCTCGAGTCGCCGGATCGGCTGGTCGTCGCTCACGGTGGATCCTCCCCGGTCCGAGTGTCGGCGACACGTTAGGCGACGGGCCGCGTAGGCTGCGCGGCGATGTACCTCAACGAGTTCGCCGACGGTCTGACCCCCAAGGACATGACCGCGACCGACGAGTTCGCCAGCCTCCTCGACAGCGCTGCCGACCTCGGGATCGCCCACGACCGCTCGGCGCGGTACCTGTCGCGCCACACCGTGGTGCGCGGCCAGCGCTTCCACTTCCTGGAGTGGGGGGACCCGGCCAACCCGCCGATCGTGCTGCTGCACGGCGGCAACCAGTCCTCGCACTCGTGGGATCTGGTCAGCCTGCACCTCGCCGACCGCTACCACGTCTACGCGCTGGACCAGCGCGGCCACGGCGACTCCGAGTGGAACCGCGAGCTCGACTACTCGATGGCCGCCATGGCGGCGGACGCCCGCGCCTTCATCGCCGACCAGGGGCTGGTCGATCCGATCGTGTTCGGCCATTCGATGGGCGGGCGGATCACCCTCACCATGGCGGTGGCCGAACCGACCCTGGCCAAGGCGCTGGTGATCGTCGACGTCGGCCCGGAGATCTCCGCCGAAGGGGCGAAGACCATCCAGAACTTCGTGATCCGCAACCTCGAGTTCGACGACCTCGAGGTCTTCCTCGACAACGTCGAGAAGTACGACCCGTTCCGGTCGCGGGTCCACATCGAGCGCACCATGAAGTACAACGTGCTGCGCCGGGTCGACGGCAAGTACATCTCGAAGGTGGACCATCGCCGCATCCCGGTGCGCAACCGCGACCTCACGCTGGACCAGATGGCCACGCTCGACCTCCCGGTGCTGGTGGTGCGGGGCGAGCAGTCCAACATCCTCGAACCGGACGCCGCGCAGCGCTTCGTCGACGCGCTGCCCCAGGGGCGCCTGGTGACGATCCCGAACTGCGGGCACAACGTGCACTCGGGCAACACCGGGGGCTTCCTCGACGCCGTGCGCGAGTTCCTCGACCACCTCGCCGAGCCCATACCGCCCGGCATGGCGTAGGAGCACCGGCGCAGCGCGGCGCGCCGACCGGCCCTACCGGCGCTGGCCGGGGTGGACGGCGTGCGAGGTGGCGCCGGGATAGAAGATCGACTCCTTCCCGTCATCCCACCGCACCCGGTAGTGCGGGGTCTCGGTGCCCACGCCGAGCACCTCGATGATCTCACCCTTGCGGGCCGGCTCGTCCAGGTGCATCGCATCGACGACCAGCTCGTCTCCGACGTTGGCATGCAGATCCATGAGCACTCCCTTCGGGACCCGTGGTCCTTCGGGTTCCAGCGTCGCGGATCGGTGCCGCCGGGGGCAGGGCCGGACGGCCCGCCCATCGGCGACGAAGGCTCGATCAGCCCCGGCGATGGGCCCGCACCGGCAGCTCGGTCATGCCCACCAACCGGTTGTTGTTCGACCACCGCGCCGCGCCGGCCGGTTCGAAGCAGTCGTAGCGGTCGAGCAGCTCCTCGTACATCACCTTCAGCTCCATGCGAGCCAGGCTCGCCCCGAGACAGAAGTGGGTGCCGAGGCCGAAGCCGACGTGCGGGTTGGGATCGCGGCTGATGTCGAAGGTGAACGGATCGCCGAACACCTCCTCGTCGTGGTTGGCGGACATCTCCCACAGCGTGATCTTGGCGCCGGCCGGGATGGCCTGGCCGCGCAGCTCCACATCCCGCCGGGTGGTGCGCCGCTTGTAGACCGACGGCGAGGTCCAGCGCACGATCTCCTCGATGGCGACCTTGAGCCGCGACGGGTCGGCCTGCAGGGCCCGCCACTGGTCGGGGTGGTCCATGAGGGCGACGAGACCGCCGGCCATGGCGCTGCGGGTGGTCTCCGCGCCGGCGGGGAACAACAGGGTGAAGAACGCCCGCAGTTCCTTGTCGGTCAGCCGCGAGCCGTCCTCCAGCTCGGCGTGCACGATTACCGACAGGATGTCGTCGGCGGGGTTGGTCCGCTTCTCGGCGAGCAGGGTGCGGGCGTAGCCGGTGAGCTCGCGCACCGCATCCATCGACACGATCTCGGGGGATTCGGCGCCAACGCCACGGTCCACGATCTCGCACAGCTCGAGACGGTCGCCCTGGGGCACGCCCAGCACGCTGCAGATCGCCTGCAACGGCAGCTCACGGGCGATGCGGGCGACGAAGTCGAACGGCGCGGCGTCGTCCACACCGTCGAGGATGGCCCTTGCCCGGGCCCGCAGGTCATCCTCCAGGCGGCCGATCATCCGTGGCGTGAACCCCTTGTTCACCAGCGCCCGCAGGTGCCGGTGATGGGGATCGTCGGTCTGGTTCAGCTGGATGCCGGCGCCGGTCGAGGGGGCGAGCTGCGTGCCGCCGAGCTCCGAGCTGAACGTGTCGGGGTCCTTGAACATGGCGGCCACGTCGGCGTGGCGGCTGACCACCCAGAACCCCTCGCCGTCCGGGCTGTGCTCGGTGGGCGGGTGCCACCACACCGGCGCCTCCCGGCGCAGCCACACGAAGAACGGATGGGGGAACCCGTTGATGAAGGTCCTCCCCCACGACAGATCGACCGGTTCCACGGACCGCACGTTAGTTCGCCCCGACGCGCGTCACGCCCGGCTCGGACGACCTCGGCCGGAGATGTCGAGCACCGCCGCGCCCGAGATGCGACCGTCGCGCAGCCGTTGCAGCGCCTCGGGGGCCGCCTCCAACCCGAACAGCTCCGTCTCGGTGCGGATCGGTAGCTCTGCGGCCAACCGCAACAACCCCGCCACGTCGTCGCGGGTCACGTTGGCGACGCTGCGCAACTGGCGTTCCCACCACAGCAGCTCGTACGGGAACTGCGGGATGCGGTCGAGGTGGATGGCGTTGATGGCGACGATCCCGCCGCGCCGCACCGCCCGCAGTGCGTCGACCACCACGTCGCCGGAGGGGGCGAAGGTGATGGCGGCATCGAGCGCCACCGGCGGCGGCTCGTCGTAACCGCCGGCCCACACCGCGCCGAGACGGCGGGCCCGATCCTGCTCGGCCGGCGAACGGGTGGCCACGAAGACCTCGCAACCCCAGTGCAGGAGGATCTGGATCACACAGGTCGCCGACGCGCCGAACCCGTACAGCCCGACCGTGGCGCCGGGGGTGATCTCGGCGATGTGCAGGCACCGGTAGCCGATGACGCCGCCGCACAGCAGGGGCGCGGCGGCGAGCGGGTCGATGCCGTCGGGGAGGCGGTAGACGAAGCCGGCGTCGGCGGTGGTGCGCTCGGCGAAGCCGCCGTCGCGGTCCCAGCCGGTGAAGGTGGCCGACTCGCAGAGGTTCTCCCGGCCCCGAACGCAATCGGTGCACTCGCCGCACGCCCGGGCCAACCACGCCACCCCCACCAGATCCCCTGGGGCGTGGCCGGTGACGCCCGCCCCGGTGCGGGCCACCCGGCCGACGATCTGGTGGCCGGGCACCACGGGCAGGCGACGGGCGGCGAGGTCGCCCTCGCACAACTGCAGGTCGGTCCGGCAGACCGCGCAGGCATCGACGTCGATGAGCACCTCCCCGGCCGCCGGCTCGGGATCGGGGCGACGTTCGAGGCGGAGGCGGTCCGGGGCGGGCGACCCGTCGAAGGGCGAGGGCCGCCGCAGCACCACGGCCCGGGAGGTGGCATCGTCGGACGGAACGCGCGGCATCGCCCCGAACGTTCCTCCCGCCGCGGGGTGCTTGTCCAGTGCGCATGGGGCGGGGGGCGCCGGGCCGGGCCGCGACTACCGTCGGTCGCATGACCAGACCGCTGCTCGTCGTGGGGCTGGGTGGCAACGCCCTGGCCGGGCTGCGCGACGCCCCGCTCGAGGCCGGCGCCACGCCGCTCGACCACGTCGAGGAGGCGGCCCGGGCCCTGGCCGCGCTGGCCGGCACCCACCGCCTCGTGATCACCCACGGCAACGGCCCCCAGGTCGGTCGCCTGGCCGAGGAGCACCCGGAATCAGGCCTCGACGAGCTCGACGCCGCCACCGCCGGCGAGCTCGGCTACGAGCTGGAACGGGCTCTGCGCAACCACCTCGCCCCCGGGGCGGAGGTGCTGGTCGCCCTGACCCAGGTGCTCGTCGACCGCGACGACGAGGCCTTCGCCCACCCGACCAAGCCCATCGGCGCCCGCTACGACGAGGCCACCGCGACCGCGCTGGCCGCCGCGCACGGCTGGCAGATCCAGCAGGAGGCGGGCGGCTTTCGACGCGTCGTCGCCTCGCCCGCACCGCAGCGCATCGTGGAGCTCGCCCCGCTGCGCCTGCTCGTCGCCGCCGGCGTGACCGTCATCTGCGGCGGTGGAGGTGGCATCCCCGTGTCGACCGCCGCGGACGGGCGCTGGCGCGGCGTCGACGCGGTGATCGACAAGGACCTCACCACCGCCCGACTGGCCGTTGACCTCGACGCCGCCGCGCTGCTGCTGCTCACCGACGTCGCCGCGGTGCAACAGCGCTTCGGCACCGCCGACGCGGTACCGATCAGTACCCTGCGGGCCGGTGAGGCGGAGCAGCTGGCCGCCACGCTGCCCGCCGGTTCCATGGGCGCGAAGCTGCGCGGCGCCCTCCGCTTCGCCCGGGCCACCGGCCGCACCGCCGGCATCGGCCGCCTCGCCGACGCCGCCGCCATCCTCGACGGTACGGCGGGCACCGCGGTCACGTCCTGACCCACCGCTGCATCCACGGGGCGAGGGCCTCGGCCCGCGTCGGGTGGCCGTGGTCGGCCAGCTCGTAGGACACGCGGCGTACCGGTCGGTCCGGTGACAGCGCCAGGACCCGGGCCAGGTCGATCGGGGTGCCGGCCACCACCACGTCGCACGGCACCGCCTCGATGGTGGCCCGCAGCTCGTCCTGCTGGGCGCGGCCATAGCCCATGGCCGGCAGCACGGGACCGAGGTGGGCGAACCGGGCGAAGGTCGCCGCCAGGTCGCCCACCGCGTACGGCCGGGGGTCGACCAGCTCCGAGGCGCCGGCATGGCGGGCCGCCACCGTGCCCGCCCCGAACGCCATGCCCCCGTGGGTCAACGTCGGCCCGTCCTCCACCACCCGCACCCGCCGGCCGATCAGCGACGGGCCGGCCTCCAGCGACACCGGCGACGCGGTGCGCACCACCACGGCGGCCGGGTTCACCGCGGCGATGTCGGCCACCACCGTCGCCACCGCCGGGTCGGGCGCAGCGTCGACCTTGTTCACGACGACGATGTCGGCCATGCGCAGGTTGGCCTCGCCCGGTTGGTAGGCGAGCTCGTGGCCGGGGCGCAGCGCGTCGGTGACGGTGACGGTGACGTCGGGCCGGAAGAACGGCAGGTCGTTGTTGCCGCCGTCCCAGATGATCACGTCCGCCTCCGCCTCGGCGGCGCGCAGGATCGCCCCGTAGTCCACCCCGGCGTACAGCACGAACCCGGCCCGCACCGGCAGCTCGTACTCCTCGCGCTCCTCGATGGTGGGCGATGCGGCGTCGATGTCCTCGAGCGTGGCGAAGCGCTGCACGCGCATGGCGACCAGATCGCCGTACGGCATGGGATGGCGCACCAACACCGGTCGTAGGCCGGCGTCGCGCAGCAGCCCTGCGACGTACCGCGCGGTCTGTGACTTGCCGCAGCCGGTGCGGGTGGCGCACACCGCGACCACCGGTCGCGAGGAGCGCAGCATGGTGTGGTCCGGGCCGGCGAGCAGGAAGTCCGCCCCGGCGGCGAGCACCTGCGACGCCCGGTGCATCACCTCTGCATGGGACACGTCGCTATAGGCGAACTCGACGCAGTCCACCCCGGCCGCCAGCAGGGCGCCGAGCTCGGACTCGGGCCGGATGGGGATGCCCTGCGGGTAGCGGACCCCGGCCAGTTCCGGCGGGTAGCGCCGGTCGTCGATGCCGGGGATCTGCGCGGCGGTGAACGCCACCACGACCACGTCGGGGTCGTCGCGGTAGCGCACGTTGAAGTTGTGGAAGTCCCGCCCGCCGGCGCCCATGATCACGATTCGTTGCACAGGGCGTTGCCTAGCGCGCCTCCACGGTGCCGTACACCGGCGAACGGCGCTCGTGCGATGACCTTCGGCGCTTTGTCGCCACCCCATCGCCGTGGCTGAATACAGCTGTGCAGAACGTGAACGATCACCGCACCGGGCGTGCCGCCTTGCTGATCGCCGTCGTCGCGGTGCTCGGCCTGGTGATCGCGGCCATCGCCGTGTCCGCCGGGCGCACGCCGTTGTCGACCGAGCCCGGCTCGCCCGAGGCGGTGGTGCAGGACTACTTCGATGCCCTGCTGGACCGACGGCGGGAGGCGGCGCTGGCCACCTTCACCGAGGAACTGGCCGAGGACTGCGACGCTGCGCTGACCGAACAGTGGGAGTTCCGACGGGCCGGCCGGATCGTGCTGGAGGACACCACCACCGAGGCCCGTTCGGCGTCGGTGGTGGTGCGCATCACCGAGGTGTTCGACGGAGGGCTGCTCGACAGCGGTGAGAGCACCTTCAGCGAGACGATCACGCTCACCCGCACCGACGACGGCTGGCGGATCTCCAGCCCGCCGTGGCCGCTGTACAGCTGCTCGGGGGTGCCCAAATGATCGGCGGGCTGTTCCTCCTCATCGTCGTGGTCAGCCTCGCCTGGGCCGTCGGCCAGCTGCTGCATCGTGGTCGCGCCGGTGGGCCGACCGGAGCGGAGCGCCGCCACACCGGCGACGCCCGGGAGCTGGTGGCCCAGCTGTTCCGGCTCGGGCTGCAGCTCGCCGCCGTCGCCCTCGTGGCCGAGGGCCTGACCGGGATCGTGGCCGAGCTGCTGCCCCAGGGCGACGAGCTGATCGACGACCCGACCCGCCTGGCCCGGGCGCTGGCCTTCACCGTGGTCGGCGGACCCGCCCTCGCCGCGCTCGGCACGTGGACGCATCGCCGTCTACGGCGCGATCCCGACGAGGCCGACTCGCTCGGCTGGGCCGGGTATCTCACCGCGGCGGAGCTGGTGGGTCTGATCCTCGCCATGACCGCCCTGTACAGCACGCTGGTCTGGGTCGCCGGCACCGCCTCCTTCGACGGGCGGGCGATGGCGCGGGCCATGGCGTGGCTCACCGTGTGGGCGCTGCACGCCCGCTGGAACCGTCAGCGTCCCCGCCACCGCGGCCACACCCCCACCGCGCTCCTGCTCGGCTCGGCCATCGGATGGGTCGTCACCGCGGTGGCGGCGGGCCAGACGGTGGCCAAGGCGCTCCAGCTGCTCTACGACCGGGCCTTCACCGATCTGCTCGCCACCGACGGCGCCAACGCGGTGCGCCGCGCCGTCGTCGCCCTCGTCATCGGCGCCGTGGTCTGGTTCTGGTATTGGTTGCGCGCTGCGCAGCACGAGGAGCCGACGGTGCCGTGGTCGGCCTACGTGCTGCTGCTCGGCTCGTTGGGCAGCCTGGTGGCCGCCGTGGTCGGCACCGCGGTGACCGGCTACGAGGTCCTGCAGTGGTTCTTCGGCGATGTCGACGCACCCACCGCCGCCGCCCACTTCGCGTCGTTGCCCGGCTCGTCGGCCGCCGCGCTGGTCGGGGTGGCCGGGTGGGCGTACCACCAGGGGTTGGTGCAGCGAAGCGCGGCCGGGCCCCGGCGCGACGTGCACCGCGTGGCGGACTACCTTCCCGCCGCCGTCGGCCTGGTCACCCTGGCGGTGGCGGTGACCAGCTCGGTGGCGGCCCTGCTGGGAGCGCTGGCCTCGAGCGGCGCGCTGGCCGGTGACGGGGCCATCGCCGGGCAGGACGTGATCCGAGCCGTCACCCTCATCGCCGTGGGCGGGCCGGTGTGGGCGCGCTACTGGCGGCGAGCCCAGCGCCACGCCGCCTCCCAGGCCGAGCTGCGCTCCACGCCGCGCCGGCTGTACCTGCTGGTCCTGTTCGGGGTCGCCGCCGTGGTCGCGCTGGTCAGCACGCTGAGCCTGCTGGTGGTGCTGTTCGAGGACATCGCCCGCGGCGAGCTCGGCCGAGGCACCGTGGACGACCTGAGCGTACCGGTCGGTCTGGTGCTGAGCACCGTGGTGGTGGCGGCCTACCATGCCACCGTCTTCCGGCGGGATCGCCGCCTCACCCTGCCGACCGAGCCGACCCGGCGTGTGCGCGAGGTCCTCGTTATCGGCGGTGGAGCGGGCACCGCGGCCCAGGCGGAGGCGCTGGCCGATCAGCTCCGCCAGGAGCTCGGCCTCTCCGTGCGCCTGCTGGACGCGGTCCCCGCCGTCGAGGCGCCGGGTGCCGACACCGAACCGACGGGGGTCGCCGGGTTGCTGGCGACCCTCGAGCAGCCCGTCGCCGTGGTGCTGGTGCGGCCGGACGGCTCGACCGAGGTGCTCGCCGCCCGCGCTCGCTGAGCGCGGCTCGTCCAGGCGGCGCAGGCTCCGCGGCGCAGGCTCAGAGGATGGCGACGGCGTTGCCGGGCGATCCCAGGCCGTCGGGCACCTTGAGCGGCGCGGCGACGAAGAAGAACGACCAGTCCCCGCGGGCCCGGCACCGACCGGCCAGGGTCTCGAAGTCGAACATCTCGCCCAGCGCGAAGCCGAGCGACGGCAGCAGACGCCGGTGCAGCGAGCCGACGGCCGGGTCCCCGGGCACCACCTCCACCGCCGGGTTGTCGCACAACAGTGCGGCCGGATGGCTGTTCCACAGGAAGCGGGCCATCTCCTCGCCGGCGTGCAACCCGGAGAACACCGGCTCACCGGCGTAGGTGGCGCGGTCCCCGGTACCGAGGGCGCGGTAGGCGCCCACCCAGCCGGTGCGGATGCACAGCACGTCACCGGTGCGCAGCTCGCTGCCCTGGGCGTCCAGCGTTGCCTGGAGCTCCTCCACGGTGATGGCGTGCGACGTCAACGGGCCGTACCCGCCGCCCGAGGCCTGGAGGTGGGTGGCCACGTCCACCAGCACCCCGCGGCCCGCCACCCCGTGCTCGGCCCAACGGTCGATGCCCAGCCCGTTGGGCCCCTCGGTCGGGTCCTGGGTGCGGCCGCCGTAGTACCCGTGCTCACGGCAGCGCACGTGGCACAGCGCATCCCACTGGGTGGATGCCTGCAGGTGGAAGCAGTCGAGCCGGTCGTCCATCTCGTTGCGGTTGAGGGCGAACACGGTGTGCTCGTAGGGCTGACGGCCGAACAACGGCGGGTTCGGGGTGTCGAGCGGCAGGTCGAGCGACACCAGCTCCCCGCTGCGCACCAGCGCGGCGGCGGCCGCCACCCGCTCGGGGGTCAGCAGGTTGATGGTGCCGAGCGCGTCCTCTCGGCCCCACACGTCCCAGCTGTGGCGGAGGCCGAGGTTCTCCAGCAACGGGAGATCGTCGAAGTCGGGCAGGTGGTCGGTCATGCTGGGTCTCCTCGTCAGCGGGCGGCGCGGCGCGCCCGCTGGGCGGCCGAGTCGGTGTGCACCGGCCACATGTCCTGGTCCTCGCCCCACGCATCGGTCCCGTCGAGGTCCCAGTGGATGAGGCTGTTGCTGTCGATGAAGCTGTGCCGGTTGGTGATGATGCGGCTGGCCGGCCGGCCCACCGCCCGCAGGCGGCGACCCTCGGCGTCGGTGGCGTCGATCTCGATCTCCTGCACCCAGCCCTTGACGTCGTCGCGCAGCACGCGCCGCTCCCCCTCGACGAGGGACACCGTGCGCCCGTCGCGGCGGTAGAAGCCGTAGGCGATCGGATCGCCGTCGGGACGGGTGTTGGTCACCGCCAGGAAGGCATGCTCCCCGTCTGCGGCGCCGGTGACGTAGGCGGCCTGGCGGGGGCGGTGCTCGGGCCGCGGCCCCCAGGTGCGGTCCCGCATGCCGATGCAGTCGATCTCGATGCGCTCACCGTGCAGCACGATGTGCCCGTGCACCCGGCCGAACTGGTCGAAGTGGTGGGCCGAGCCGAACGTCGAGCCGACCGCGGTCAACGGCTCGGGCGGCATCACCGCGTCGAAGCGAAGCTCGGCGACGAACCGGTCGGGATCGTCGAAGCCCAACGCGTACGAGGTGCACGGTTCAAGCACCTTCAAGGTCACCCCGTTGGGCAGGGCGATGTCGCGCAGGTCGGCGTCGGGGGGCAGGCGCATGGCCGTGTAGTTGACCGAGAAGGGGACCTCCCACGGCAGGTCGGTGGTGCTGTCCCACACCCAGGCGCCGCCGGCGACGGTGCCGATGTTGGGCCGGAACATGTTGTAGAACCACCCGCCCAGCCCCGTCTCGGGGACGTGGAAGGAGAACCACGCCGTCTCGGTCTCCCACCAACGATCGCTCAGCTGGTCGAAGTGGAACCCGTCGTCCTCAGGCGTGAAGACCGGGCGTTCGGTCTGCTCGGCGTGCGCTGCCATGCGATGCTCCTCGTCCTCAGTAGCCCAGGCGCCTGGCAGCCTGGTTCAGCACCACCGGCACGGACCAGGCGGTGCGCGCCAACCGGAGATCAGGGTTGCGGCCGGTGGAGAACAACCCCGACGCGCTCATCCAGAACGCGGCCGACCGCATGGCGTAGAGCACGTGGTAGTAGTCGCACACCGAGAGATCGATCTCGATCCCGGTGCCCGCCTCGTAGCGGCTGATGAACGTGTCGCGATCCACCAGGTTGGACAGCAGCTCGGTCCCCTCCCGGTTGAGCTCCGACAGCACGTAGGCCACGTCGTAGAGCGGGTCGCCGATGACCGGCGTCTCCCAGTCCAGGATGGCGGAGACCCGGTCGTTGTGCACCAGCACGTTGCCGGTGCGATACGCCCCGTGCACCAGCGCCCACGGCCGGGCATCGGTGGCAGGAGCGTTGGCCTCCAACCAGCCGATGGTGTCGGTCAGGATCGGGTCCACATCGAACTCGGCCTGCTCGATGAGGGACTTCCAGGTGGCGACCTCCCGGCGGCAGAAGTCGTTGCCGGCACCGGGCACGCCGAGGAAGTCCAGCCCAGCGCTGCGCCAGTCGCAGGTGTGCAGCGCGATGAGGGCGTCGGTGAAGCTGAGCGGCAGGACGCCACGCGCCGCGGCCTCGGCGTAGAACTGCCGGCCCTGCCGACCCCACGGGCTGGGGCAGACGCCGGGCACCTTCTCCATGACCAGGAACGGGGCGCCGAGGATGGCCGGGTCGTCCTCGAAGAAGTACGCCCTGGGGGCGGGCACGTCGGTGCCGGCCAGACCGAGCAGCACCTTGTACTGGACGCCCAGGTCGGACAGCTCGCGCAGCAGCGCGTTGCCCGGATCGCGCCGCAGGCAGTACCCCTCGGTATGGGTCCCGGCCCCGTCGGTCCAGGTGGCGTCGAACAGCCAGGTCTCGTGCGACCAGCCCACCGCGATGCGCTGCACGTCGCGCAGGGCCAGGGAGCTGCCGGCGCCGAGCTTGCCGGCCAGGTAGTCGCGGATCCGACCCTCGAGATCGCCCTCGGCCGCGGTGGACGTGGTGCTCATGCCGAGTACTCCAGCTGTCGGTCGAGGCGGGCCCGAAGGGTGCGACGGGTGCGCTGCAGCAGCGCGGTGAAGCGCTCGCCGCCGAGCCGGTCGCGCTCGGCGTACAGCTGGCGCACCAGCTCGTTCAACGCGGGTCCCACGGCGACATCGGGGTCCTCGACCGCCCGGGCGACGGTGGCCACCGCGGCGCGCAACGCCTCACCATCATCCGGCCCGAGGGCGCCTCCGAGCTCGGTCCCGAGCCGGGCCGCGTCGGCCCGATCGTCCCGGTCGTGCACCGCGGCATGGCGAAGCTGGCCGGACAGCTTCTCGAGGATCACGCCGGCCATGAACGCCTGGGTCTTGGCGAAGCCGTCCTCGACCGACGGTCCGATGTCGCGACGCAGGATCTGCGCCATGCGACCGAGCAGCTCGTCCTCGCTCAGCATCCGCAGCCCGAGTCGTGGCCCGCGTCGATGCGGTGCGGTGTGGTCGGCGTCGTCCCCATGGCGGCGCACCGTAGCCGCGTCGATGAGATCCACGCAGCCGGACCGTCACCACCGCCATGAGCGCCACGTCCCGTGTCGAGCAGCACAACGGGCCGTGATCATCACGTTCAGCGCGGCGCACTGCACGACGATCGTGGTCGACCTGGCCGGCGTCGACGGACCGAGCGGTCCCGGCCAGCGGGCCGACCTTCGGCTCGAGACCGTCGACCGCCTGCTGCGGGTCGCGCTCGGCGCCCGACGCAGCGGCATCACCGTCCACCTCGACGACGCGCCGCTCGAGCTGTGGGAGCTGCTCGGGCTGCTCGGGCTCTCCGGGCTGCTCGGGCGCCGCCCTGCTGACGGGTGACGATCGCCGCTCAGGCCTCGAGGCGCAGCGGCAGCCCGTACGCCGCGAACCGCTCGGGATAGAGGAAGTTGTGATGGCCGACGATCCGCCCGCCGGCCACCTCGATGACCTGCAGCCCGAACGGCTCCCACAACCCGGGCCGGGTGAGCCGGTAGTTGCCGAACGCGGTGCAGCCGTTGGCCGAGGTCTGCACCAGCCGCCCGCCCCGGCAGCCGATGCCCTGGTTCAGGAACCACCCGGCCAGCTCGGAGGGACCCTGCAGCCACAGCGGGAACGGGGGCATCGACAGCACGACGTCGTCGCGCAGCAGCCCGACCAGCTCACCGATGTCGTAGCGCTCGAACGCGCTCACGTAGCGGGCCAGCAGCGCCTGCGTCGCGGGATCGAGCGGATCGTCGAGCACCTCGGCCGGCTCGACCAGGGCGAGCGTCGCCCGCGCCCGCTGCAGGGCGCTGTTCACCGACGCTGTCGTGGTGTCGAGCAGCTCGGCCACCTCGGAGGCCTGCCAGCGCAGCACCTCGCACAGGATGAGCGCCGAGCGCTGGCGGGCGGGCAGGTGCTGCAGCGCGGCGACGAAGGCGAGGCGGATCGACTCGCGGGCCACCGCCTGGTCCGCCGGATCGGCACCGGGGTCGATCACCGCGCCGTCGAGGACGGGCTGCACGAACGCGTGATCCGGTTGCGGGTCGCCCGGCGTGGCCGACGCAACCGCGCTCGAGGGGCCGAGGTCCATGGGACGGGCCCGGCGCTGCGGGCTGCGCAGCATGTCGATGCACACGTTGTTGGCGATGCGGTACAGCCAGGACCGCAGCGAGGCGCGGCCCTCGAAGCGGTCGAACGCCTTCCAGGCGCGCACCATCGTCTCCTGCACCGCATCCTCCGCTTCGGAGCCGGCGCCCAGCATCCGGTAGCAGAACCCGGTCAGCTCCCGGCGGTGGTGGGCGAACGCGGCCTCGAGATCGGCGGCGGAAGCGGGCGCGGAGGCGGCGGGAACAGGGGCCATCCCACCCAAGGTAGACGCCGGGTCGCCGCCGCCGGACTGCGGGGCATCGCGCCGCCCATACCGATCCGTACGGTGGCTGCGGTTCAGCCGTTCGCCCGTCGGCGCACGGCTCGCCACACCGATTCCGGGCTGAGTGGGAGGTGGTCGAAGGCGACGCCGAGGGCGTCGGCCAGCGCACCGGCCAGCACCGCGTTCGGTCCGAGGGTGCCGCCCTCCCCCACCCCGCGGACACCGGTCGGGTTGTCGGCGGGGTGGCTGACGTGCTCGAGCTTGATCCGAGGCACATCGAGCGTGGTGGGCAGCAGGTAGTCGGCCAGCGTCGCCGTGCGCAGCGTGCCGAGCTCGTCGTACACGTGGTGCTCGAGCAGCGCCCCACCGATGCCCTGGGCGATCGAACCGATCACCTGACCCTGCACGATGGCGTGGTTCACGACCCGACCGGGGTCCTCCACGCAGGCCCAGTCGAGGATCGTCACCGCACCGCTGTCGCGGTCCACCTCGACCACCGCGGCCTGCGCCCCGGCGGCGAAGGCACCCAGCACCGGGTCGTAGAACCGGGTGGCCTCGAGGCCGGGCTCGATGCCGGCCGGCAGCCGGTTCGACTCCAGGTAGGCGATGCGGGCCAGCTCGGCCAGGTTGCACAGCGGCTCGGCCGCGCCGGCGACGTGCACGACGCCGTGGCGCAGGTCCAGATCCGCCTCGCTGGCCTCGTGCAGCTCGGCGGCGAGCCGCAGCACCTGGGCCCGGACCGCCTCGGCGCTGCGGTGCGCCGCACCGCCGGCGATGACCGCCTGACGAGAGGAGAACGCACCGAAGCCCCACAGCGCCTCGTTGGTGTCGCCGTAGCGGACCTCGACGTCGTCCACCTCGACCCCGAGCGCCGCCGCCACCACCTGGGCCAGCGTGGTCTCGAGCCCCTGGCCCTGCGAGGTCACCCCGGACACCACCAGGACCCGGCCGTCGGGGTTGACCCGCACCGTGCACGCCTCGTGGCCGGTCCGGAACGGCATGCGGGGCCCGGCCGACGCGGCGCGGCCCAGGCCGGTCAGCTCGTTGTAGCAGGCCAGGCCGATGCCGATGGGAGGCCCGCCCTCGACCCGGCGGCGGGCCTGCTCGGCCCGCCAGCGGTCGATGCCGAGCAGACCGACGGCACGGTCGAGGCACTCGCCGTAGTGGCCGGTGTCGTCGACGAGCTTGGTGGCCATTCGGTACGGTATGTCGTCGGGCCCGATGAGGTTGGCGCGGCGGATCTCCACCGGATCGAGGTGCAGGGCGCGGGCGCCCTCGTCGAGAAGGGCCTCCATGACGAACACCGTCGCCGGGCGGGCGACCCCCCGGTATGGGCCCGAGGGCGCGGTGTTGGTGGCCACACCGCGCACCGTGCAGTCGTAGTTGGCCACCTTGTAGGGCCCGGCCAGCAGACCGCCGGCCATCAGCGGCTCGATGCCGGCGGTCCATGGGTACACCGAGTAGGCGCCGACGTTGCAGGTCACCTCGGCGCGCAGGGCGAGCAACCGCCCGTCGCGGTCGAAGCCGGCGGTGGCCACATAGCGATGGTCACGGGCGTGCGTCGCCGTGCGCAGGTGCTCGCTGCGGTCCTCGACCCACTTCAGCGGGATGCCCACCAGGGTGCGCGCCGCCAGGCACACCGCCACGTCCTCGGGGTACAGCACCGCCTTCACCCCGAAACCGCCGCCCACGTCGGGGGCGATGACCCGAACGTTCGATTCGGCCAGACCCAGCAGCTCGGCCAGCAGGTTTCGCACCAGGTGCGGTACCTGGGTACCGGACCATACCGTCAGGTGCGTCGGGTCGTCCCACCGGGCGACCGTGGCGCGACCTTCCAGCGGCACGCCGCCGTGGCGGTTGGTGACCAGGGTGCGCTGCACGACGACGGCGGCGTCGCCCAGCGCGGCGTCGACGTCGCCGGCGGAGAATCGGCGCTCGAGCAGCACGTTGTCCGCCGCGGCGGCGTGCACCGGGTGGCCGGGCGGTTCCCAGGCGATGACGCTGGGGGCCAGCGGCTCGATGTGCACCTCGACCGCCTCGGCGGCGTCCTCGGCGAGGTAGCGGTCCGGCGCCACGACGAGGGCGATCGCCTCACCGGCGAAGCGCACCCGATCCCGGGCGAGGACGGGCTGCTCGGTCTCGACGTAGCCGGGTAGCGCCGATCGCGCCCGCAGGCCGATGGCGAACCCGGGCGAGGCGGCGGTGAACACGACGGCATCGAGCCCGGCGGTTCCGCTGTCGTGCACCGCCAGCAGGCGGCCGTGGGCGATGTCGCTGCGCACGAAGGCGACGTGGCGCATGCGGGGCAGCTCGAGATCGCTCACGAAGCGGCCCCGACCGGTGAGCAGCCGAGGGTCCTCCTTGCGACGCAGCACGGAGCGAACCTAATTCACTGGACGGCGCGGGGAGCGGTCTGCTCGACTCGCCGCCGACGAGTTCCGACGAGCCGACGACAGGAGGTGGCCCATGTTCACAGGACCGATGCACATCGTTCGGTGGGTGTGCGCCGCCCGTCGCCACGGCACACCGGTGACCGTCACGTCGTCCTGACTGGCGTTCCCGGCCCGGTCGCGACACCCCACGGCGTGCTCACCCCGGGCTCCGGCGCGCCCGTGTGCGCCCTGCGGGTGGGCTGCTGCGCCCATCGAACGCTTCGAAAGGACCCACATGTACCTGTCACCCGAGATCCATCGTCAGCTGGCGCAGGACCGGCAGGCCGCGCTGCAGCACGCCGGCCGGGCACCGTTGCGCTGGCGCGTGCGGTTGCGGCGGAGAGCCCGCCGACCCGACGAAGGGCGCGACGGGCCCTACACGCTCGCCGCCTGACGCGACGGCGGCCGGAGGCCGGATCGGAGCTCCCGCTCCGGTCCACCTCCGGCCGCCCGTGCCCACGCTGGGCCCGAAGGGGCTGATCAGCGCGGCGGCATCCGGATGCCGCCGTCGACGCGGATCGTCTCGCCGTTCATGTACGGGTTGGTGATGCACTCGATCACCATGTAGGCCAGCTCCTCGGCGTTGCCCAGGCGCTTCGGGAACAGCACCGACTCCCCCAGGTGGGCCTTGAACTTGTCCGACTCCGGGCCGGAACCGTAGATCGGCGTGTCGATGAGACCGGGGGCGATGGTGTTCACCCGGATGCCGGCCGCGGAGAGATCGCGGGCGATCGGCAGGGTCATGCCCACGATCCCGCCCTTGGACGCGGAGTAGGCGGCCTGTCCGATCTGACCGTCGAACGCCGCGGCGGAGGCCATGTTCACGATGGCGCCGCGGGCGCCGTCGGCGTCGAGCGGTTCGGTCTTGCCCATCGCCGCAGCCGAGAGGCGCAGCATGTTGAACGAGCCCAGCAGGTTGATGCGGATGACGAAGTCGAAGCTGGCCTGCGGCATCGGCTCGTTGTTGCGGTCGATGGTGCGGGCGGCGCGGCCGAGACCGGCCGAGTTGACCAGGGCGCGCAGCGGACCCATGTCCGACGCGGCGGTCACCGCGGCGATGCCGTCCTCCTCGCTCGACACGTCGCACTTGACGAAGAGGCCGCCGATCTCCTTGGCGACCTCGGCACCGCGGTCCTCCTGGAGATCCGCGATGACGACCTTGGCGCCGAGGGCGGCGAGCTGGCGGGCCGACGCTTCGCCGATGCCGGACGCGCCGCCGGTCACGATGGCCGAAGCGCCGTTGAGGTTCATCCTGGGCATGGTGTGGTGGTTCCTCTCGTGGGTGGGAGCGCGCCGGGGCGCGACGATCCAGCCCCCATTCTTGACGGCCCGGCCCCCTCCGACCAACCTCTACCCCCCGTCGAGGGACGGACCGCCCGGCTCGGAACGATCAGCGGGGCTGCCACTGGGGCAGGTGCACCACCGATGCATCATCGGCGTGGTGCTCCTCCCAGATCGCCACCACCGGCATACCAATCCGTATGTCCTCGATGGGCACGCCGGGCATGTTGCCGATCACCCGCAACTCCGGCGCGTCGTCGAGCGACACCAGCACCACGGCGTAGGGCACGTGGGGGGCCAGCGCCCGGTTCACCGCGTAGTGCGCCACCGTGTAGCTGTGCAGGGTGCCGTTGGGCGACAACGCCGGGTAGGTGAACGACATCGCCCCACACCGGTGGCACAACTCCTCGGGCGGGTGTTGCCGGGACCCGCACTCGGCGCACGTCTGCACCGCGATGGTCCTCGACGTGAACCACGCCTCGGTGATGGCCGTCGGCGCCGGCAGCGCCCAGTCCTCGGGAAGCACGCTCATCATCGGTCTCCGTTCTCGCTGCTCGTTCATCCCCGGCCGAAGAGGACTGCGCTGCCCGGCGCATACCCCGGCCCCGACACCGACAGGCTGAGCTCCACGTTCTCCACCTGGCAGGTCGACTCGCCCCGCACCTGGCGCACCGCCTCCACCACGTTGCCGAAGCCGTGGATGTACCCCTCGCCCAGGTTCCCTCCGGCGGTGTTGATCGGCAGCCGCCCGTTCGGCCAGCGGATGTTCCCGTCCGCCACGAAGTCGTTCAACTCGCCCGGCTCGCAGAAGCCCATCTCGGCGATGGCCATCAGCACCGGGCCGGTGAAGTTCTCGTAGAACTGCGCCACCTGCACGTCCTGCGGGCCGACCCCGGCCCTGGCCCACAACTGCTCGCCCACATGGCGGTGGTACGCGGTGGGAAAGCCCGGATAGGAGAACGCCGCCACGCCGCCACGGTGCTCGAGACCGTGGGCGCCGGCCACGATCGACACCGGTGCCTTGGCGCAGTCGCGGGCCCGTTCGGCGGTGGTCACCACGATCGCCGCCGCCCCGTCGTTCTCCGGGCAGCAGTCGTAGAGGTGGAACGGCTCGGCGATCCAGCGGGAAGCGTGGTACTCCTCCCGGGTGAGCGGCGTGCCGTAGCGGATGGCCCGGGGGTTGCGCTGGGCGTGCTCGAAGCAGGTGAGCACGATCTCGGCCAGGCTGTCCTGGGTGACGCCATGCTCGTGCATGTAGCGCATCGTCTGCATGGCGCAGGTCTGCGCGGCGGAGAGCATCCCGTACGGCGCGGTGAACGCTCCTGCTCCCCGGGTGCGGCGGGGCCGGCCGGCCTGCCCGTAGCGGTGGAACTGGCCCTGGGCCAGCGCCCGGAACACCACGATCGTCTCGGCGTAGCCGGCGGAGATGGCCGCGTCGGCCAGGGTCACCGCCGCCGCGGCGCCGTTGCCGCCGCCGCCGAAGGTCTGGGCGGTGAAGTTGAGATCTCCCACGCCCAGCGCGGCGCTCAAGCGCACCGGCTCGTTCCGATCCATGTACGAGGTGAAGCCGTCCACGTCGGCCATGGTGAGCCCCGCGTCGGCCACCGCCCGCCGGATGGCGGTGCAGGCCAGCTGGAACTCGCTCTCGGTCGCGCCACCTCGCTTGTAGTAGGTGGACTCGCCCACCCCGACCACCACTGCAGCACCGCGCACGGGCCACCTCCCCTACTCGTCGCGTCGGGGACTGCCTAGCAAAGATCGACACCCGAGCGCCCGCCGGAGCGGTGGCGTAGCGTTCGACCGAGCGCGAGCCACAGGGGGACCACGGTGTCGGAGCAGCCAGTGATCATCGAGTGCGCCATCAACGGCGTCACCCGCAAGGAGCGCAACCCCCACGTGGCGCGCACCGCGTCGGAGATCCACGACGAGGTGCTCGCCTGCGTCGACGCCGGCGCCGGCATCATCCACGCCCACAACGAGAAGATCCGCATGACCGGCCGGGCCGCCACCGACGACTACCTCGCCGCCTGGCGCCCCCTGCTCGACGCCCGGCCGGACATCCTGTGGTACCCGACCGGCGTGTCGGCCCAGGACATCACGACGCGGCTCGAGCACCTCGAGCTGCTCTGCGACGAGCTCGGGCCGCGCATGCGCATGACCTACGTCGATCCCGGCTCGTGCAACGTGGCCTGGCTCGACGCCGACGGGCTACCCACCGGGTACAGCTACGTGCACTCCTTCGAGGACATCGCGGCCTTCTTCGCCTTCTGCGAGCGGCGTGCCCTGGCGCCGTCGATCGCCATCTACGAGCCGGGTTGGCTGTGGACCACGCTGCACTACCACCACGCCGGGCGCCTCCCGCGCGGCGCCATGATCAAGTTGTACTTCAGCGGCCCTCAGGACATGTTCGGCCGCGGTCGGGGCGCCAGCTTCGGCCTGCCGCCCACCCCCGCCGCCCTGCAGGCCTACCTCGACATGCTGGCCGGTACGGACCTGCCGTGGTCGGTGTCGGTGTGGGGCGGCGACCTGATGGAGACGCCGCTGGCCCGCCTGGCGCTCGAGCGGGGCGGGCACCTGCACGTCGGCCTCGAGGAGTTCGCCGGCGAGTCGACACCGACCAACGTCGAGCTCATCGAGCAGTGCGTCCGGCTCGCCGCCGAGGTCGGCCGGCCCGTCGCCACCTGTTCCACCGCCGCCGACATGCTCGGCCTCACCCCCATCGAGGAGCACGCGTCATGACCATACGAGTCGGTATTGTCCCGATCAACTCGGGTGGCTACCTCAAGCAGGGTCTGCTGACCGACGTCGCCCGGGCCGCCGAGGACGCCGGGTTCGAGTCGCTGTGGACCTTCGAGCACGTCATCATCCCCGAGGACTACGAGTCGGTGTACCCCTACAACCCGCAGGGCAAGATCGCGGTGAGCGGGCAGGACCGGTTCGTGGATCCGCTCATCGCCCTGACGTGGGAGGCCTGCTGCACGGAGCGGCTGCGGCTGGGCACCGGGGTCAACATCCTCAGCCAGGTCAACCCGTTGTACTTCGCCAAGCAGACCTCGTCGATCGACCACCTCTCGAACGGTCGGCTGATCCTCGGCCTCGGTGTCGGGTGGCTGAAGGAGGAGTTCGACGCGCTCGGCGTGCCCTTCGACGATCGCGGCTCCCGGGCCGACGAGTACATCGACGCCATGACCGCCGCATGGTCGGGCGAGCTGGTGGACGTGGACGGGCAGTTCGTGCAGTGGCACAACTTCCGCATGCTGCCCACCCCGGTGCAACAGCCGCGCATCCCCATCATCGTGGGCGGCACCTCCAAGCCCGCCATCCGCAGGGTGGTGGCCAAGGGCGACGGCTGGTACGTGATCCACCGTGACCTCGATCACTTCTCGGAGCTGATGGACCGCTTCCGGGCCGAGTGCGACCGTCAGGGCCGCGACCCGGCGGACTACGAGATCACTGCGTACTGGAACCACCACCGCGAGGGCATCGAGGGGGCGCAGGCCTACGAAGCGGCCGGCGTGCACCGCCTGCTGATCAACCTGCAGGCCATCCGCATGGGTTCGCCGCTCGAGGCGATCGAGCGCTTCGGGCGCGAGGTCCTCGGCCACCTCTGAGCCACGGCGGGATCGCCGCGGCGGGCCGATCGGCGCGCCGTTGTCCAACCACACGGCTGTACAACGGCGTTCGCGCGCTCGTACCGATGATTCGTCGAAATGTCGCCAACCCCTTGCGCCTCACTTGTAGCATCGACGTCGACACGTTCAGCGTCGGACGTCGAAAGGGGAAACCATGGACGAAACGCTGCGACACGAGATGGTCATGACGACCACGAACGAACGCGAGGCCTTCTTCGAGTGTCCGGTGCAGGGCTGCGGGCGCAACGTCGTGCTCGACCGCACGACGCTCGCCATGCGGGTGCTGCACCCCGGTTGCAGCGGCGTGCTGCACCGCGGCAGCACGGCGGCGACAGCAACGCACTCCGCCGTCGCCTGACGCCGCGGGCACGGACCCCGCGCGCGTCGACGCCCCATACCAACCAGTACGGGGCATCGAGGAACAACCTGGAACGGTCCTGGTGACGGCCGTTCGGCCGACGGCTCAGGGACGCTCGAGCACGGTGACGGTCCCCTTGGATCCGTCGACCTCGACGACCATGCCATCCTCGAGCATGGACGTGCCCACGAGCGTGCCGACCACCGCCGGCAGCTCGAACTCCCGGGCGACGATGGCGCAGTGGCTGAGCACACCGCCGGTGTCCGCAACCACCCCGCTGACGACGGAGAAGAGCGGAACCCACGGCGGCAGGGTCATCTCGCACACCATGATGTCGCCGTCCTCGAGGACGGAGGCCTCGGCAAGGCTGCGCACCACCTTCACGGTGCCCCGCACCACGCCGGGCGACCCGGGCACGCCGGTGAGCACGTCGGGATCGGGCTCGCCCTCGTCCGGCGGACGCACGCCGAGCAGGCGGCTGACCACCGCGTCCATGAAGGGATCGGGCTCCGGCGGGGCCGGGGGCATCTCGCCCAGCGCCGGCGGCGGGGAGAGCTTGGCGCACGCGGCCAGCTCGGCACGGCGATCGGCCACCAGCGCATGGCGATCGATACCGTTGCGGATCGTGTCCACCAGCTCGTCCTTGTAGAGCATGAACACGGCCTCGTCGTCGGGGATGAGGCCCCGCTCGGCCAACACCGCGCCGATGTGCTTGACGAACCGGCGGATGATGGCGACGCCCATCTGGTCGATCCAGAAGGCGTGGTTCTCCGTCACCGGGTTGGAGTACCGGGCGGCGTCGTAGAGCCGCTCGAACTCGGCCAGCTTGTCCGGATCGGCGGCGAGCGTGGCGCGCGCCTTGGCCAGCAGCTCCTCGCGGGCCTTCACCGACCGGGCGTGGAGCGCGTCGGGGCTGTCGTGCTCGGCGAGGTCCACGTAGCTGGCCAGCGCGGCGAGCGGGATGGCCGGGTTCTCCCGCCAGGTCACGTCCCCGATGTCGTACACCGCGTCGGACCGCCAGCCGAAGCGATCGAGGTAGGCGTGCAGCTCCGCCAGGAACGCCCGCCCGGTCTCGATGCGGCCGAGCTCCTCCACCACGTCCTCGACCGCGGTCTCGGCGAACAGCGTCCGCAGCGCCTGATCGGCGTGGATGATGCGGCTCAGCCGCCACAGACCACGGCTGGCCTCCACCGACTGCGTCTCCCAGCCCTGGATGGAGTGGTACGCCTCGGTCGGATCGCTCGGCTTGATGTGCTCGTCGTAGAAGTCGCAGTAGTTGGCGGCGGAGATGAGCACGAAGTTGATGCGGCCGTGGACCTGCCACTGGTCCCGCATCCGCTGGTGCAGCTCCTCGAGCTTGGCCAGCAGCTGCTCGTCGGACCAGCCGGTGTAGTCGAGGGCGCGCTCGGCCTCGTTGTCGGCGATGATGCGGGGCTGCCACTCTTCGGTCCACTGCCGGCCCACGCCGGGCACCTTGGCCGCCAGGGTGTCGCGGTAGCGCGTGAGCCGGTCAGCCGCTGCCGCCTGGTCGGCCATGGGGTGGAACGCCGAGTAGTAGTAGTGGTGCACCAGGTTGTGGCTGACGTCGATCGGCGCATCGAACTCGGCGTGCGCCGCGGTGAAGCCCTCCGAGAGCGTGGCGATGATCAAGTCGATCGCCAGCGGCGAGACGGGCCGAGGCGCGTGCATCTTGTCGAACGCCCAGAACCCGGCCACCTCGTCCGGGCCGGGGAAGGCCCGCTCGGTCTCAACAGCTGTCACAGTCGAACTCCCCCGCGATGAGAAGATGAAAGGTCGACCGCTCTGCCTCCGGCGGTCGGCCCAGTGTCAAGCGTCACAGACTACCAGGCGTTTTGCCGAAAACCGAGTGCGCTCGGCGATGCGCACACCCCACATCCAAGCATCGGATCGGGCACCGTCGATCCCGGCGGCCCGACCCCGACACACCGATCGGTGGGGCGCCGCGCCGAACCCGGCTCAGCCGTCGTGTCGGCGGCGCGGGCGGCGTGGACGGATGGAGACGAGCTCGGCCGCCACCTGCTCCTGCCGGCGCCAGCTGCCGTACGCGGCGCCCTGCGAGGACAACCGCTCCAACTCCTCACGCATCGACGGCTCGAGCGGCCGGAACGGGGCATCGCGCAGCGGCGTGCCCGGCAGCGCCATGAACGTGTGGCTGTGGACCCGGGCGCCCAGAGCGACCAACCGGCGGGCGAGCTCGACGGTGGCGGCGGCATCCGCCGCGGTCTCACCGGGCAGGTTGAACAGGAAGTCCACGTTCGGCTGGAGCCCCTCCTGCACGCAGAGCCGCACGGCGCGCTCCACCTCCGACACCCCGTGACCCCGATTGGTCAGCGCGAGCATGCGCTCCGATCCCGACTGCCCCCCGATCACCAGGTTGTCGTTGTCGCACCATCGGCGGATGAGCCGCAACGCTTCAACGCTGACGTGCTCGGGGCGGACCTCGGAGGGAAACGTGCCGAAGAAGATGCGAGCCGTCGCCCCGGTGGCGGCGCGCACCGAGGACAGCAGCGCCTCCACCGCGGCGAGATCGACCGATTCGTCCGGCGAACCGTAGGACAGCGCGGTGGGGGTCAGGAAGCGGACGTCGCGGCGCCCTGACGCCACCAGGCGAGCGGCGTGCTGCGCCACGTCGGGCACGGGGCGGTGACGGAACCGGGCCTTGAACACGTAGGGGGTCTGGCAGAACGTGCAGCCGTAGACGCACCCGCGGGTGATCTCGATGGGGTTGTACCGTCCCCGGCGCAACGCGAAGGCCGGGTAGCGACCGAGCGGATGGCGCGGCGCCGGCGGGCCGCGGTGCACCGCGCCGTGCTCGTCGCGCCACCACAACCCGGCGGAGCCATCCGCACCGATCGGCTGGCCGTCGCGCAGGGCCCGCACCAGCTCGACGAAGGGCTCCTCCCCCTCCCCCGCCACCAGCAGGTCGAACCCCATGGCCAGCGTCGCCACCGGCTCGGCGGTGGCGTGCACACCACCGACGACGTGGCGCACCTCACCGGCCGGCGCGACAGCACCGGCGAGGTCGTCGAGGTCGTCGAGGTCGTCGAGGTCGTCGAACCGGGCCAGCTCAGCGGCGATGGTCGACACCTCGGGCGAGTAGAAGGACCAGGCCACCAGCACCCGGAACCCCCGCCGGAGGGCATCGGCGGTGCCGGCGAGGGCCTCGTCGATCCCGCTGGCCGTCAGCACCTCGACCCCACACTCGTCACCGAGCTCCTGCTCCAGCGCTCCGAGCAGGACGTTCAGACCGTACGACGCGGTACGGCGGTAGTGCAGCACGACGGCCAGGGGACGCACGCCGCCAGAGGCTAGAGCTTCGCGTCAGCGCCGAGCCGTCAGCTCCTTCACCGCTCGCGGCGACCGTGGGTGCGGGCCCCGTCGACATCGGCCTCCTGGTCGATGCGCCACAGGGTGCGGGAGGTCCGAGCGGCCAGGATGACCAGGGTGAGCACGTTGAGCGCCACCACCAGCGGCACACCCCAGCTGAACACGGCGGTGCCGGCGAAGGCCACGAACGTGTCCAGCGCGATGTACCCGATGCGGATCTCGGTCGGCCCGAGGCCGTAGTAGGCGATCTGGAAGCGGTTGGTGGCGGCGAAGGACAGGAACGACACCGCCATGGTGGCGCAGGTCACCAACAGCAGGATCAGGAACAGCAGGCGCAGCCAGTCGGCGTCGACCAGGAACGAGTAGGCGATCACCACCGAGCCGGCGAAGAGCAGGTCGAGCAGGTGGTCCATGAAGAAGCCCCACTTGACCAGGCCCTGCCTGCGGTACTTGCCCAGCGACCCGTCCAACGAGTCGGTCAGCCACTGGGCGAACACCATCAGCGACACCCCGTGCAACCAGGCGAGCTGGCGCGACGCCAGCCAGCCGAACAGCACGGTGCCCGCCGACCACACCAGGGTGAGCATGGTGAGGTGGTGGCTGAGCACCGGCTCGGGGATGCGGGGCACCGCGGCATCGATGAAGCGCCGCTCGATCGGGCCGAGCAGCGACCGACCCGTCTTGCGATCGCCGGCGAACGCTGTCTGGTCCCCTGGCATGCCGCTCAGTCTGCCGCTCGCGCACCGATCCACCACGGCCACCGCCCGGGAATTTCACTCCCTCAGGGGCGCTGACCGCGTAGCGTGGTCGCCGTGGCCGTACCGACGCTCGCCCCGCCGCTCCTCCGCGCCCTTGCCCGCACCGCCGGAGCGGTGCACGCATGGGG
>JADLEF010000063.1 GCA_020846295.1 Acidimicrobiales bacterium | reverse complement strand
GGTGAGCTGCACGTTCTTGGGCCCGATGGCGGCGATCCAGATGTGGATGTCCTTGCGCAGGGGTTGGCCCATGAACTTCAGCGGCTTGCCCAGGCCCGATCCGCCGTGCTCGGCGTCGAGCGGGAGGTGGTAGGCCTTGCCGTCGTGGACGAGCGGCTCCTTGGCCCACACCTTGCGGCAGATCTCCACCACCTCGCGGGTGCGCTGCAGCGGCTTGTCGTAGGGCAGGCCGTGCCAGCCCTCGATCACCTGCGGGCCGGAGGTGCCCAGGCCGAGGTGGAAGCGGCCGCCCGACAGCGAGTCGATGGTGGCGGCGATCTGGGCGATCAGCGCCGGCGTGCGGCTGTACACCGGGAAGATGCCGGTCATGAGCTCGATGGTGGACGTCTTGGCGGCGAGGTAGGCCAGCGACGAACCGAGGTCGAAGCCGTAGATCTCACCGCCCCACACCACGTCGACCCCGGCCGACTCCAGGTCGGTCACGCGGCGCACGAACTTGTCGGGGTTCCCGTCGTAGAACCCCATCCCCATGGCGATCTTCATGGGGCGACGTTAGCCCGCTGGCGTTCGCGGCCGCCCGCTGCCTCAGTTCGGCGAGCGGTGCAGCAGGCCGTCCCGTTCCAGCGCCGCCACCCCTGCGGCATCGAGGCCGAGCAGTTCGCCGAGCACGACCTCGTTGTGCTCGCCCAGCGACGGCGCGGTGAGGTCGGGTTGCACGTCGGCACCGCCGGGACGGCCTGAGAACTTGAACGGGAAGCCGACGGCCTGGAACTCGCCGATCACCGCGTCCGAGATGGTGCGCACCATCTTGCGTTCGAGGAAGTACGGCTCGGTCAAGGTCTGGCGCGGGGTGAGCACCGGCGAGCACGGCACCCGGGCTTCCTCCAGCGCGGCGAGCACCGCGGCGTCGGTGGCGAAACCGGCCATCCATGCCTCCACCTCCACGGTGAGGGCATCGCGGTGCACGACGCGGACGGCGTTGTCGACGAAGCGGGGATCGCCGGCCAGCTCCGGCCGGCCCATCGCCGACAGCAGCGCCGGCCACTGCCGTTCGAGGGCCAGCATGACGATCCAGCCCTGTGGGCCCCGGTAGCTGCCGGCCGGGGCGACGGCGGGGTGGTGGCGACCGGCGCGCACCGGGTCGATGCCGTCGATCGACGCGGCCTGCACGTTGACCTCATGCATCCAGTACAGCGAGTCGACGAGGGTCAGCTCGATGTGCTGGCCGACGCCGGTGCGGCTGCGGGCGAACAGGGCCATGCCGATGGCCCCGAAGGCGTGCAGCCCGGCGGACTGGTCGGCGATGGCGGCGGAGACGAACATCGGCGGGCCGTCGGGGTCGCCGGTCATGTGCATCAGCCCGGCGTAGGCCTGCCCGATGAGGTCGAAGGCGAGCTTGTGCGATTGGCTGCCCTCCCGCCCGAACCCGGTGATCGACGCCATGACGAGGCCCGGGTTGGTCGCCGCGAGCAGCTCGTAGGTGAGGCCCTTGCGGGCGGCGACACCCGGCCCGAAGTTCTCCACCACGACGTCGACGCCGGCGGCGAGGCGCTGCAGCAGGGCGGGGGCGTCGTCGCGGGCCAGATCCACGCACACCGACCGCTTGCCCCGGTTCTGTTGGACGAAGTAGGCGCTGCGACCGTTGTGCATCGCCGGCAGCAGGCGGGCCGGGTCACCGCCCGGGGCGAGCTCCACCTTGATCACGTCGGCGCCGAGCTCGGCCAGCATGCGGGTGCAGCACGGGCCGGACAGGTACTGGGTGAAGTCGAGCACCCGGATCCCGGCGAGCAGGTCGCGATCGGCGTGAGGTGGGAGCGGGGCGGCCGTCATGGACCGGGATCGTAGGCGCGGCCGGCATCAGCCCCCGGGGCGCCGTCGTGCCGGCCGGCAACGGCGCCCCAGCGTGCGGGCGCGCTAGGTGCGGGCGCGCTAGGGGCGGGGGCGCTGGGGCGCGCCCGTTTCCGACGCCGATAGCGTGCACGAACGTGTCGGGTCGCCGGTTCAACATGGCCGTCAAGGCCGCCTTCGTCGCGCTGATGGCGGTGGTCGTGCTCTTCCCCGACCTCGAGGGGTTCGCCGGCAAGGCGCCGTTGGTCCGGGCGCTGACCTATCCGCTGGCCGGAGTGGTGGTGCCGGCGGCATGGTGGGTCCGGGGGCGGCGGCCGCCGTACCCACACTGGGCCGACGGGTTCGTGGGCCTGCCGTTCGTGGTCGACCTCGCCGGCAACGTGCCCGATCTCTACGACCGCATCACCTGGTGGGACGACGCAAACCACTTCTGGAACTGGGCGCTGCTGTGCCTGGGGGTCGGGCTGCTGGTGCGCCGCTCGCCCCGGGTGACCGAGGGTCGGATCCTGGCCGGGCTGGTCGGCGGGTTCGGTGGGTTGGCCATCATCTTCTGGGAGATCGGCGAGTACTACGCCTTCATCCGCAACTCGACCGAGCTCGACACCGCATACACCGACACCCTCGGGGACCTGGCCCTGTCCTCGCTCGGCGGGATCGCCGCCGCCATGCTGCTCGGCACGGTGCTGTGGCCGTGGTCGGGCCGCACGACCGGCGCCAGGACTGCCACCGCCGGCTGAGCTCGCCCCACCGACGCAGCAACTGTGCCGAACGCGCGCGTGGGGAGCCGCCCACACGTCGTGATACATGCGTTCACCTGGTGAAACGCCTGACGTACCGATCAGTACGGTGAGCCCTGCGCGCCATTTCGGCACAGTTGCTCAGGAGCAGCATGGGGTAGGGGCCAGCCGCACCCGTCAACCACGGCCCGGCATGGGGAAGGGGCCCCATGCTCGGGAGGACGATGGGGTTGGCGCCCACCCGGGGGGCCGGCCGCACCAACCACCACGGCCCGGCATGGGGAAGGGGCCCCATGCTCGGGAGGAGGATGGGGTTGGGGCGCCATCCGGGGCGCCGAAGGCGCCAGCAAATACAGCGCCAGCTAATAGTGGATCACGCCGAGTTGGCCGCCGCCGCAGGCGATGGCGTCGCCGTTGATGGCCACCGAGCGGGGCGAGGCCAGGAAGAGCACCACGTCGGCCACCTCCTCGGCGTCGATGATGCGGCCCAGCGCAGAGCCGGCCCCCATCCGCCGTTCCGCCTCGGCCTCGTCGATGCCGGCGGCGGCGGCCCGGGCGGCGACGACGCCGGGCGTCTTCTCGGTGCGGGTCAACCCGGGGTGCACCACGGTGACGTTGATGCCCGAGCGGCCCAGTTCGTCGGCCAGGTTCTTGGTCAGCGCGGCCACGCCGACGTTGCGCACCGAGCCGATGGCCGAGCCCGTCGAGCGCGCCCCCAGCCCGGAGACGTTGATGATCCGCCCCCACCCGTTGGCCGCCATGTGGGGCGCCGCCGCCTTGGCACAGCGCAGGTAGCCCATCACCTTCACGTTGACGTCGTCCCAGAACAGCTCGGTGGTGATGTCGGCCAGCTTGGGTGGCGCGGACTGGCCGAGCGGCTTCGCCGCGTTGTTGATCAGGATGTCCAACCCGCCCAGCTGCGCCACGCAGGACGCGACCATCGCCTCGACCGAGGCGTCGTCGCCGGTGTCGACCACGATCGGCACCACGGTGCGGCCGGACGCCGACGCCAGCTCCGCTGCGGTGGCGGCCAACGCCACGGCATCACGGCCGGCGACGGCGACATCGCACCCCTCGGCGGCGAGGGCGGCGGCGATCGCCTTGCCGATGCCCCGCGTCCCGCCCGTGACCAACGCCCGCTTGCCGTGCAACTGCAGATCCATGGGCGGCAGCTTCGCGCGTTGCGCCGCGCCGGCCCGCGAACCGTGGTGCCCGGACGCGGCGCATCCCGGCCGGGATGCCGACCGGGATGCGAGGCGGATCGAGGGGGGCCGGCGCGCCGGCCCCCGACTCACAGGTTCAGGTTGGACTTCAGGCGGGCCAGCTCCGAGTGGTACACGTCAACGTTCTTGAGCTTGATCTCCTCGTAGCCGCGCACCAGGTCGGGCAGTTCGGCCAGTTGCACCGCGTCGGCGGTGTTCACGTCGTTCACCTTGGCGGCCAGCTTCTCGACCAGCCCTCGGTACTCCTTGATCAGCTCCCGTTCGACGCGCCGGACCTTGGCGTAGCCGAACGGATCCGCGGGGGTGCCGCGCAGCTTCTTGCCCTTCTGCAACTGGGCCAGCACCGGCGTGAACCAGGGCCCGAGCTTGATCTTGGAGTCCATGCCGAGCGCCCGGAGCATCGGCGGGTGCAGGTTGTAGGTGACGGTCATCCCGGCACCGACCTCGTTCTCGAGGTGGAGCTTGGCCGCTTCCTCGAGGTGCAGGCGGGCGACCTCGTACTCGTCCTTGTAGGCCATCAGCTTGTACAGGTTGCGGGCCACCGCTTCGGTGTACGCGCTCACCCCGGCCGCTGCGACCTTCTGCACGGTGTCGAGGTACTTCGCTGCGTACTTGGCGTCCTGGTACTGCACCAGGTCCGCCGCCCGCAGCCGGACGATGCGGCCCAGTTCTCCGTCGCCGAGGCCGCGGCGCACGATGTCCGCCTCGAGCTCGGGCGAAGGCTGGGGCAGCAGAGCGCCGGGCAGCTGCGACGCCGCGGCCACTGCGTCGGGGTCGATCACCCACATCCGGCCCCAGCGGAACGCCGCCTTGTTGGCCT
>JADLEF010000062.1 GCA_020846295.1 Acidimicrobiales bacterium | reverse complement strand
TGTTCCCGACCCAGCACACGCTGACCTTGCGCTCCCGGGCCCGGGAGCGCTTCGCCGATCTGCTCGAGCAACACGTGATGACGGAGGTCTGAACGATGTCCACCCTGTCCGATGCCACCGCCGGCTCGTCATACCAAACCGTACGGTACGAGGTGGACGGCGGCGTGGCCACCGTGACCCTCAACCGGCCGGAGGCGCTCAACGGCATCATCAACACGATGATGCGCGAGCTGTACGAGGTGCTGCAGCGCGCCGATGCCGACGCGTCGGTGCGCGTGCTGCTGCTCACCGGCGCGGGCAAGGGGTTCTGCCCCGGCGCCGACCTCAAGCACTACACCACACCCGGCGCCGTGCACGAGGAGCTGCGCCCGGAGTACTTCCACCTCACCACGCTGCTGCACGACATGCGCCCGGTGAGCATCGCCGCCATCAACGGCGCCTGTGCCGGCGCCGGCTTCGGCTGGGCCTGCGCCTGCGACCTCCGGGTGGCGGCGGCGTCGGCCAACTTCTCGACGGCGTTCCTCAACGTGGCGGTGGCGGGCGACATGGGCGGCCCCTGGACGCTCCCGCGCATCGTGGGCCCGGCCAAGGCGCGCGAGCTCTACTTCCTGCCCGAGAAGTTCGGCGCCGAGGAGGCGCTGCGCATCGGCCTGGTGTCGCGGGTGTTCGACGACGCGACGTTCCGGGCCGAGGCGCGGGCGGTGGCCGACCGGCTGGCCGCCGCCGCGCCGCTGGCGCTGCAGGGCATGAAGGCCCACTTCGTGGCGGCGGAGCAGGTCGGCTTCGCCGAGTTCATCGACCTCGAGACGGCCGACCACGAGCGCATCAGCGCCAGCGAGGACTGCATGGAGGCGTTCCGGGCGTTCGTGGAGAAGCGCCCGGCGCAGTTCAAGGGGCGCTGAGCGGGGCTCAGGGGGCGCCGAGGCGGCCGAAGCGCGGCGGACGCTTCTCCAGCAGGGCGGCGGCGCCCTCGGCGGCGTCCGGCCCGTCGAGCGCGAGCCACTGCTCCCGGTCGGCGTCGCGCAGGGCGTCGGCGTACCCGAGGCCGAGGTGCTCGTAGACCATCCGCTTGGTGGCGGCCACCGCCGCGGGCGAGGCGTTGGCGGCGATCTCGCGCACGTAGGCCACGGCCCGCTCGAGCAGCTCGGCGGCGGGTACGACGTGTTCGACCATCCCGGCGGCGAGGGCTTCCTCGGCGCCGATGCGGCGCGAGGTCCACAGCAGGTCGAGGGCGCGGCCGGGGCCGAGGAGGCGGGGCAGCACCCAGCTGGTGCCGTGTTCGGCGACGAGCCCGCGCTTGAGGAACACGGTGGTGAGGCTGGCGTCGACCGAGGCGATGCGCACGTCGCACAGCGCGGCGAGCACGACGCCCCCGCCGGCGGCCACCCCGTTGAGGGCGGCGACGACGGGCTTGGGCACCTGCAGCAGGTAGCTGAACAGCCCGGGCAGCTCGCCGTCGGCCCCGCGGCCGACGACCGCCGCCTCGGCGGGGACCTCCCCCGCCCCGGCGGCGCCGGTGACGGCGGCGAGGGTGTCGGCGTCGAGCCCGGCGCTGAAGCCGCGGCCGGCCCCGGTGATCACGATGCCGACGACGGCGGGGTCCGCGGCGGCGGCCTCGACGGCGCGGCGCAGCTCGCCGAGGGTCCGGTAGGTGAAGGCGTTGAGCTTCTCCGGACGGTTGAGGGTGATGACGCACACCGGGTCCGCGGTGTGCACGACGATGTCCTGGTAGCCGGGCTCGAGGAGGTCGCTCATGGCCGCGACCCTAGCGGCGCGACGCGGCGGGCGGTTCAGGCGCCGGCGGCGAGGCTGCGGATGAGGTCGCAGATCTCCAACGTCACGCCCTCGCCGGGGTTGGGGTAGGCCATCTTGTTGAGGGTCACGCCGACGCCCAGGCCGAGCTCGGGGTCGGCGAAGCCGATGGGCCCGCCGGCGCCGGGGTGGCCGAAGGCGTTCTCCCGAGGGCCCATGGGACCGTGCACGAGGTTGCCGTCGAGGTCGGGGCCGAGCCCGCCGAGGAAGAAGCCGCAGTTCTTGCGGATGGCGGTCATGAGCACCTTGTCGACCGCGTCGGTGCGAAGCTGCTGCATCGAGGCGATGCGCTCGGGGCTGACGAGGCGCACGCCGGCGAGCTCGCCGCCGTTGGCCAGCGCGCCGTACATCCGGGCCAGGGCGTTGGCGGTGAAGTGGCCGTTGGCGCCGGGCATGACGGCGCGGCGGAACGGCAGCTCGTTGAAGTGGGGCCACATCGGCTTGGGCATGGCCTCGTAGAACGGGGCGTCGTCGGGGATGGGCAGACCGGTGCCGGCGGGCACGATGTCGAGGGTGGTGAGCCGGCCCTCGACCTCGGGGTCCTCGGGGAGGCCGACGTAGAGCTCGCGCTCCAGACCGAGCGGTACGGCGATCTCGCTGCGGATCACGTCGCGGATGTGGCGGCCGGTGACCGCGGCGACGATGCCGCCGGCGATCCACCCGTAGGTGACGGCGTGGTAACCGGTCGCGGTGCCGGGCTCCCAGGCGGGGACGCCGTCCTCGATGCGGGCGATGGCGGCGTCCCAGTCGGTGAGGTGCTCCGGGGTGAGCGGGTTGGGCAGGGCGTGCAGGCCGCCCTGGTGGCTCATGGCCTGGGCGACGGTGAGCCGGTCCTTGCCGTGGGCACCGAACGCGGGCCAGTAGTGGGCGACGGGCGTGTCGTAATCGAGCAGGCCGCGGTCGGCGAGCTGGTGGACGGCGAGGGCGGTGACGCCCTTGGTGGCGGAGAAGCTGAGGAAGAGCGAGTCGCGTTCGACGGGCCGGTCGTCACCCGGGCCGCGCCTGCCGGCCACGACATCGACGAAGGGCTCGCCGTGGCGATAGGCGCTCACCTGCACGCCGATCTGGCGGCCCTCGGCCACCTGCCGGTCGATCAGTTCCTGCACCGCTGCGTTCACGTTCGCATCCACAGCGCCGGACACTAGCCACCCGGCCCCGCCCGCGAGCCGCCCACGTCGGCGACCGACAGGGAACCGACCAACCAGCATCCAAACCCCAAGAGCGAGCACCATCGTTCGGCCCGACCGCCCGACGCCCCCGAGCGAACGCCCCGCCAACCCCTCGCGCGTCCGTCTGAGACCCGACCGAATCCGGTCCACTCCCAGACAACGCGCCAAGGCGCCAACGCGCACCCCCGGCAAGACCCGGCAGCCCGAAGTCAACCGGACCCGCCCCGGCACCACCGCCAACAGGGTGCTCCAAGTTCGTCTGCCCGAACGCCGGTCAGGCCGCAGCGCCGTCGGGCGTTTCGGCCGTCGCGCCCGCACAACCCGCCACATTGACGCAGCGCCGCACCGCGCACCATACCCTCCGGTATGATCAAGCCCGGCCGGGCTCAGCGCAGCGCCGCCACGCCCGACCCGCCGGCCGGGACCGGGTCCGGCACCAGCCGGCGGGAGAACCACCACTGGAGCAGGGCGAAGCCGGCGACGCCGACGGCCTGACCGACGACGATGAGCCGGCCCGTCGTGCTGAACCCGACCACCGCCAGGGTGGCGAAGGAGGCGACCACCCAGGCGGCGTGGGCCGCGGCGATCAGCCGGGCCCCGCGCCGCAGCGACACCCGCGGCAGCCGCCCGGCGGCGACGAGGGCGACGTCGAGGGCGAAGAGCAGCAGCCCGACGCCGAAGACGCGGACGGTGCCGGCGGCGTCGACCCCCAGGCGTTCGGCGGTCCAGCCGCCGGCGAGCAGGGCGACCGCGCCGGCGGTGGTCGAGGTGATGACATCAGCGATGAGGATCTGGCGCAAGCTGGTTTCGTGCATGACGCCAGGATGCGCCCGGCAGCCGCGCCGTTCGTTGACCTGTCAGGTCATCGATCGGCGACGCGAGGCGACCAGCGTCACTGCCCCGGCATCGGCATCCGGCTAGCGCACGGCGACGGCCTCGATCTCGACGAGGTAGGCCGGATCCACCAGCGCGGTGACCCCCAGCATGGTGGCCGCCGCCCGGGGGATGCTCACCCCGTTCTGCTTGGCCAGCGCCGCGCCGGCCCCGAAGGCGGCGGCCTTCTCCGGGTCGAGGTCGACGATGTAGTAGTTGAGCTTCACCACGTCGGCCGGCGTCAGCCCCGCCGCTGCGAGGGCTTGCTCGACGTTGGCCAGCGCCTGCGCCGTCTGGGCGACGAGGTCACCGGCGCCGACGACCTCGCCGGCCGCGTTGCGGGCCACCTGACCGGCGACGCTGACCATGCGCCCGCCGGCCGATTCAACGGCGTGGAAGAAGCCTTGCGCCTTGCTCAGGCCCTCGGGGCTGAGCGGGCGCACGCCGAGCGGGCCGGGCCGCTCCATCCACGGGTAGCGGCTGCCCTCACCGAGCGGGGCGAAGGCGGGCGTGCGACGCTCGACGAAGCTGCCGATGCCCTCGACCACGTCGGGCTGGCCGATGGAGTGCCGCATGAGGGCGTGGGAGTCGGCCAGCGCGCCGTCCCAGTCCATCCACTCGTAGCGCTCGAGCTGGCGCTTTATGGTGGCCATCGAGCCGGGGGCCACGTTGAGCGCCACGTCCTTGGCGTAGGCGATGGCCTCGTCCAGCACGGTGCCGGGCTCGCACACCCGGTTGACCACGCCGTACTGCAACGCCTCCGCCGCGGTGAACACCCGGCCCGAGACGAGCAGGTCGGTGGCGACGCCGCGGCCGGCGACGCGGGGCAGGATCCAGGCGATGCCGTACTCGGCGATGAGGCCGCGCCGGGGGAAGGCGCAGGTGAACTTGGCGTTGGCGTCGGCGAAGCGCACGTCGCAGTACAGCGCCTGGACGAGCCCGACGCCGGCGCAGGCCCCGTTGACCGCGGCGATCAGCGGCTTGGCGATGCGCCGGGCGACGTCGACGGGGATCTTGGTGTTGGGCAGCGGCTCGCTGCTCGCCCCGGGCCCGCCGGCCAGGTCGGCTCCCGGGCAGAACGCTTTGCCGGCGCCGGTGATGACGATGGTCCGGGCCGCGGGATCATCGGCCGCCTGCAGGAGGCGGGTGAGGAAGGCCACCTCGAGGTCGCCGTTCATGCCGTTGTTGCGCTCGGGCCGGTTGAGGGTGACGACGGCGACGCCGTCCTGCACGTCGTACAGACAGAGATCCTCGTTCATGGCCGCAGAGTCTCGCACCCGGCCGGGGCCCGCGTGGGCAACGCAGCCCGGCGTAGGCTGCGGCATGGCTGTCGAACACGTCCCCGCCGCCACCGCCGATGCCGAGTCCGTCGCCGAACTGCTGCGACGCGACGGCTGTGCGGTGGTGGACGACCTCGCCCCCGCCGACCTGCTCGACCGCTTCCAGGCCGAGATCGAGCCGTACGTCGCCGCCACCGCCACCGGCAGCGACGAGTTCACCGGGCTCAACACGCGCCGGACCGGGTCGCTGATCGCCCGTTCCCCTGCGGCGCGGGAACTGGTGCAGCACCCGCTGGCGCTCGGGGTGTGCGGCGCGGTGCTCGGCCCGAAGCGGTCGTCCTACCAGTTGCACCTGACCCAGGTCATCGCCATCGGGGCGGGTTCACCGGCGCAGCTGGTGCACCGCGACCAATGGGCGTTCGACTTCTTTCCCTTCCCGACGGGCACCGACGTGCAGGTCAACACGATCTGGGCGCTGACCGACTTCACCGAGCGCAACGGCGCCACCCGGGTCATCCCCGGCTCCAACCGGTGGGAGGACCGGCTGCGTCCCGACGCGGCGGACACCGAACCGGCGGAGATGCGACGCGGCTCGGTGCTGTTCTACACCGGGTCGCTCTACCACGGCGGCGGTGCCAACCGCAGCGACGCCACCCGGCTCGGGATCAACCTGACGTACTGCCGCAGCTTCCTGCGCCAGGAGGAGAACCAGTACCTGGCGTGCCCGCCCGAGGTGGCCCGCACGCTGGACGAGCCGCTGCTGCGTTTGATGGGCTACAGCCGCGGCGCCTATGCACTGGGGTACGTGGGGGATCTGCACGATCCCCTCGATGTCCTGTTGGGTCGTGAGGCCGTGGCCTCCCAGTCGTTGGCGGTGTGAGCATGCGAGCAGTGGTGTTGCGCGATGGTCGGCTCGAGGTGGCCGACGTGGCCGAGCCGACGCCGGGTCCCGGCCAGGTCCTCCTCGAGCCGGTGGCGTGCGGGATCTGCGGGTCCGACCTGCACTGCGCCCGTCACGCGCGGGCCTTCACGGAGGCCGCCCGGCTGACCGGGATGACGATCTTCGACTTCGATCCGGACCGCGACCTGGTGATGGGTCACGAGTTCTCGGCGCGGGTGCTGGAGTTCGGCGCCGACGGGCCGCCGCAGGACGGACCGGCCGCCGGGGTGCGCCCCGGGGATCTGGTGGTGGCCCATCCGGTGGTGCGCGCCGCCGACGGCTTCCGTTCGGTGGGCTACAGCAACGACCATCCCGGTGCGTACAGCGAGCGGGTGGTGGTCCAGTCCGCCGGGCTCGTTCCCATACCGGAAGGTACGGACCCGGTGCACGCAGCGCTGACCGAGCCGCTCGCCGTCGGGTTGCACGCGGTGAACGAGTCGAGCGCGGTGCAGGCCGGCGGGGCGATCGTGCTCGGCTGCGGGCCGGTCGGCCTGGCCGTGATCGCGGCGCTCAAGCTGCAGGGTGTCGGGCGGATCGTGGCGTCGGACTTCTCCCCGGTGCGGCGCCGCTTCGCCGGCGAGCTCGGCGCCGATGTCGTGGTCGACCCGCGGGACGTCCCGCCGGTGCGGGCGTGGCGGGCGCTCGGCGGCCGGGGCCCGGCCGTGCTGTTCGACGCGGTGGGCGTGCCGGGCATGCTGCGCGACGTGATGCGCATGGCGCCGTCGCGCAGCGAGGTCGTGGTGGTGGGGCTGTGCATGGAGCCCGACACCATCGAGCCGACGGTGGCGATCTCCCGGCAGCTGACGGTGCGCTTCGTGCTGGGCGGGAGCGCCCAGGAGTTCGCCGACAGCCTGGCCGGGATCGCCGCGGGCCGGGTGCCGGTGGGCTCGCTCGTCACCGGCGAGGTCGATCTGGCCGGCACCGCCGACGCGTTCGACACGCTGGCGAACCCCGAGGAGCACGTGAAGATCGTCGTCAAGCCGAACGGCTGAGCGGTGGTGTCGCTCGGCGGAGCTGCCCGCGCTGCCGAGGAGCCCCACCCCGGCTGACCGCCCCCGACGGTCACTTCTTGCAGTCTCTTCCGCGCCTTCGGTGCTCAACTGCGGCCCCGTCGCAGCGAATCGACATCGATTCGCTGCGAGGGGATTCGGCCTGGACCCCGGCCCTCGCCGCCATTCCATTCGGTATGGTATGGCCCTGGCACGGGAGGACGGAAGGCTCCGGGTGCCCGGCCCGTCCCGGCCCCTGCTAGACCGTCGACCGGGACCAAGACCAGGACCAAGACCAGGGATGTGAACGGGCGTGAGCGAGCGGGTGGCCGTCATCGGCATCGGCATCATGGGCGAACCGATGGCGCGCAACCTCCGTCGCGCCGGCTTCGAGGTCACCGCCTTCGACCTCGACCCCGCCCGCATGGCGGCCGTCGCCGAGGTGGGCATCGACCCGGCCCCCTCCCCCGGCGTCGCCGCTGCGTCCGCCGGCATCGTGCTGCTCAGCCTGCCCGGCGTCGAAGCCGTGGACGCCGTGCTGTTCGGTCCCGACGGCGTCGCCGCCCACGCCACGGCGGGCACCGTCGTGATCGACACCACCACCAGCGTCCCGGTTCGTGCTGCCGAGCAGGCCCGGCACCTCGCCGAGCGCGGCATCGCCATGCTCGACGCCCCGGTCAGCGGGGGCCGCACCGGCGCCGAGGAGGCCACACTGTCCATCATGGTCGGTGGGCCCTCGGCCACCCTCGAGCGGGCCCGCCCGGTGCTGGAGGCGCTCGGCCGTCGCATCACCCACCTCGGCGAGGCGGTCGGCGCCGGCGGCTACGGCAAGCTCGTCAACCAGATCTTCGTGAGCATCCACTTCGCCGCCATCGCCGAGGGCCTCACCTTCGCCCAGCGGGCCGGCCTCGACGTGGAGCAGCTGCTCCCGGCGCTGCAGGCCGGGTGGGCGGACAGCACCGTGCTCGGCGTGAAGGCGCCCCAAATCCTCGACCGGGCCTTCGACCGCCCCATCGGCACGGTGGCGGTGCAGCACAAGGACCTGCGCTACATCAACGATGCCGCCGCCGAGTTCGGGATGAGCCTGCCGTTCAGCGGCGCGCTCCTGGGCCTCTACGACGAGCTGGTGGCGGACGGCAAGTCGGCGCTCGACCAGATCGCCCTCATCCACCTGTTCGAGCGTGCGGCCGGCGTCACCGTGCAACGGCGCCCATCCGCCGGCTGAACCGCACCACCTGCCGGGTCACGGCCGGTCGAGCACTCGAGCCGAGATGATGGCCGCTCAGCTCGACGGCGACCAGCCGTAGACCCGGCTGGCCGACCCGCCCATCAGCATCGCCCGGTCCGATTCGCTCAGCCGGTCCGACTCGACGAAGGCCCGAACCGCCTCGTCGTAGGACACCAGCGCGGTGGCGCGGGTCCAGTCGGTGCCCCACAGGCAGCGCTCCAAGCCGAACGCGTCGAAGATGCGACCCAGCGGCGCCCACAGATCGGCGAAGGGGAACCCGGCGTGCGACAGCGTGCACGCCCCGGTGACCTTGATGGCGATGTTCGGGTGACGGCCCAGGGCGAGCACCGCAGGCAGGTCCGCCCACGGATCGGCCGGCACGGGCGGCTCGAAGGGCTGGCGCAGCCCGAGGTGGTCGAGCACGAACTGCGTTGCCGGATAGGCGGCGGCCAGCGCGTCGAGCTCGTCCAGCCGGCCCCAGCACAGCACGTTCAACGGCAGCCCGGTCGCGCCGGCCGCCGCCGCGATGCGCCGCGACCCCTCCAGCTGCGCCGCAGGGTCATCGCTGCGGTAGAGCATGAGCCGCACGCCGACCGCGCCGGGCGTCGCCTTCCACGCGGTGACGACGTCGGTCGTGTCCACGGCGTGCGGATCGAGCGGCTTCACCAGCGCGAACCGACCCGGGTGCGCGGCGTGGACCTCCTCGGCGTAGCTCGAGTCGTAGCGGTACATCGTCCACGGCGACACGAGGATCGCCCCCTGCACGCCGACCGCGTCCATGGCGGCGACCATCTGGTCCCCGGTGACCTCCGCCGGTCCGTGCAGCACATCGGCCCACGGTCGAGCCGGGTGGTCGCGCTGGTAGGCGTGCACCTGTGCGTCGATGAGCACCGCAGGAGGGGTCATGGGGGTCATCCTTGCAGTTCGCAGGAGAGCACGCCCGCCGCACGACCAGCGTCGCACTCCGCCTCTGACAGGCCGAGCATACCGATCGGTACCTCACGGTCGTCCGGTCCGAGCACGGTCACGTCCCGCAACGGCGTGGCGGACATCGATCGTCGCCGTTCGCTCCCTCACCGCGACGGCGTCACCGTTCGCTTCCGGGCCGGACCACCGTCAGCGGTGTGACCGATGGCCCGGGGTCCGTCCGGCCGGCGCGGATGCGCCCTTCCCACCGCCATACTGGCTGGCGAGTCGAGCACCGCCCGAACTGCGGGCAGGGGGACCAATGAACGAAACGACGTCGGAGCGGCGCCCCCGGCGCGCCGCCGGGCCTGGGCCCGAGAGCGACGAGCGGTACGAGCGGTACGAGCGGTACGAGCCGAGCATCGGCGAGGCGGCCGACGGCTCCGACGCCGCCCCGATCGATCGGGTGCGTCCGCTCGGGATCCACCGCCAGCTCTCCGAGCTGCGTTTGACCGTCCTCAGCGTGGTGCTGTTCGTGGCGTCGGTCGGCGCGGCCGCGGTGGCGCTCAGCGCGGCGTTCGACGTGGAGCTGTACGCCGTCACCGCCGACCCGGGTGCGGTGGCCGACCGGCCGTTCGCGGTCGGGTTCGTCTCCCAACTGGGGCTGATGCTCTGGGCAGGCACCGCGGCGGTCGCCATGGTCGGCGCCGCCATCCTCTACGCCATCGACCCGTGGAGTGAGCGCGGCCGGATGCTGTTCGTCGCCGGGGTGCTCAGCGCGCTGCTCGCCGCCGACGACGCCTTCATGCTCCACGAGGACGTGCTGCCGACCTACCTGTTCGTCCCGGAGCTGACCCTCTACGTGGTCTACGGGGTGCTCGCGCTCGTGTTCCTGCACACCGGTCGGCGGCTGCTGCGCGGCACCGAGTACGTGCTGCTGGTCGCCGCCGGCGCGGCCATGTTCATCTCCGTCGCCATGGACCAACTGCTGCCCTTCGACGGGCGGCTGACCTTCATCGAGGATCTCGCCAAGTTCGGCGGGGTGGTCCTGTGGTTCACGTACATCTTCCGCACGACCCGCCTGCTGGCGACGCGGACGGTCAACGAGCGCCTGGTCCAGCTACGGCGACGCTGAGGCGGGCGACCGGCGATGGGCGACGGGTCCGACGGCAGCGGGTCAGCGGTCCTTGCCGGCGATGACCCCGGCCTGCTCGAGCGCGGCGATGGTGGCGCGGTCGTAGCCGAGCAGCTCGCCCAGCACGGCGTGGTTGTCCTCGCCGAGGTTCGCGGTGCGCAGGTCGGGATCGGGTCCTCGATCGGAGAACTTGATCGGGAAGCCGGGGATCTTGAAGGTGCCCGCACGCTCGTCGTGCACCTCGCGCACCATGTTTCGCTCGAGGAAGTACGGGTGGTCGAGCGCGTCGGCGGGGCTGAGCACCGGCCCGCACGGGACCCGGTGACGTTCGAGCACGGCGATGACCTCGTCGTCGGTGTCGAAGGTCGCCATCCACGCCTCGATCAACTCGGTGAGCTCGTCGCGGTGTTCGACCCGCCCCCCGTTGGAGCGGAAGTGCTCGTGCTCGGCGAGCTCGGGGCGGCCCATCGCCTCCCACAGGTAGCCCACCTGGCCCTGCGTGCAGAGGATCACGATCCAACCCTGCGGCGCCTTGAACGTGCCGGCCGGCGACAGCGGCTGGTAGTGCCGCCCCTGGCGCAACGGCACGAACTCGCCGTCGGTCATCGAGACCGCGTGCACGGCCGTCTCCTGCATGTGGAACAGGGCGTCGACCATGGACACGTCGATGTGCATGCCCTTGCCGGTGCGGTCCCGGCGGTAGAGCGCGTAGCCGATGCCGGCGAAGGCGTGCACACCGGCGTTGGTGTCGCCGACCCCGATGCCCACGAAGGTCGGCGCGCCGTCGGGGTCACCGGTCATGTGCATCACCCCGGCGTAGGCCTGGGCGATGAAGTCGAAGCTGGTCTTGTGCTTGAGCGGCCCGGACTGACCGAACCCTGACACCGAGGCGTAGATGAGGCGGGGGTTGAGCTTCGACAGCGTCTCGAAGTCCATGCCGCGACGGGCCATGACCCCATGGCTGTAGTTCTCCACCAGCACGTCGACGTGGGCCACCAGCTCCTGGACCAGTTCCACCCCTTCGGGGCGCAGCAGATCGACGCAGAGGCTGCGCTTGCCGCGGTTCTGCTGGATGAAGCCGCCGGCGCGGCGGTTGCGGCGGGGCACCCCGGCCCGGGTCGGGTCCCCCCACGGTGCCATCTCCACCTTGATCACCTCGGCGCCGAGCTCCACCAGCAGCCGGGTGCACGACGGCCCCGCCAGGTACTGGGTGAAGTCGAGGACCTTCACACCCTCCAGGTACGGCTCGTCGATCATCTCGTCCCCCTTGCGATCCGGCGGTCCGGCCCACGACCGGCAGTCTCGCGCGCCGACCGACCATACCGTTCAGCACGGACGATCGGGACCGTCGCCGGCGCCGCGTTCACAGCAGCAGGCGGAAGCCCAGCACCTGCACCGGTCGCTTCGTGCCGACGGTGGCGTCGAGCGCCTCCCAGCGGGCGAAACCGAGCCGGGCGTAGAGGCGCTGCGCGGCCGGCATGAGCGATGTGGTGTGCAGCGCGATGCCCCTCGCCCCGTCGGCCCGGGCCTGCTCGACGCAGGCCAGGGTCAGCGCCGCCCCCACACCGCGGCCCTGAGCGGCGGGCGCGGTGGCCAGCATCCGGAACCCGGCCAGCTCGCCCAGCAGCTCCGCGAGGCGCGGGAACTCGTCGGCGTAGCGCCGGTAGTACGTCACGTTGCCCAGCAGGTGGCCGCCGTCGACGGCCGCCAACACGACCGAGGTCGGGGCCCGGCCGGCCAGATCAGCCAGCTCCTCGCCGTAGGCGCCGAGCGGTCCCATGCCCTCCAGCGCGGCGTAGGCGGCCACGGTGAGCACACCCAGCTCCTCGTACTCGTCGGGGTGGGCGATGCGGATCTCCACGGCGGTGCAGCGTAGGTCGGCGCGCTCACTCGTGCTCGTGGCGGTGGTGCAGGTCCGGTACGTGCGGATGGGAGGACTGCTGCTCCTCATGACCATGCCGATGGGTATGTCGCAGCCCCGGGGGCTGCCCGGCGCCGTGGCGGTGGAGGTGGTGGTCGTCGTCGTGACGGTGCTCGTGCTCGTGCCACAGCGCCCGGTGCAGGTGGGGGTGGTCGTGGTCGGAGCGTACCGACAGCGCCACCCCTGCCCCGGCGAGCACGATGGCCACCGCGTGCTCCCACCCCAGCCGCTCGCCTCGGACCGACCAGGCGACCAGGACCCCGATGAACGGCGCGGTGGCGAACACCAGCTGGGCGCGGGCGGCGCCCAGCTCGCGGGCACCCTTGACCCACAGCACCATCGACGCCCCGTAGCCCAGGGCGCCGATCAGCAGCGCGCCGCCGACGTCGGCGGGTCGCAGGCCACCCACCCCGCCGGCCACCGCAACGCCGAGCACCGTGTTGGACACGCCCGCCACCGCTCCCTTGGCCACCACCAGGTGCTCCGGCGCCAACTGGTCGACGCGGGCGGTGACGCTGTTGTCGAGGCCCCACAGGGCGCAGGCACCCACCACCGCCAGCGCGCCGCCGCTCGGGTGGGCTCCCGGCTGCCACACCATCACGACCCCGGCGGCGGTGACCAGCGCTGAGCCCGCCACCACCCGACGGCCGAGGTGGTCGCGGAACAGCGCCGCGGACAGCGTCACCGTCGCCACCAGCTCCAGGTTCAACAGCAGCGACGCGGTGGCGGCGCTGGTGTGCGCCAGGCCCACCATCAGCAACACCGGGGCGATGGCCCCGCCGGCCAGCACCGCCACCGCCACCGCCAGACGGTCCTGGCGCAGGGCGGCCAGGGTGGGGGGCCGGCGCAGCACCGCCGGGGTGAGGGCCATGCCGGCCCCGATGTAGAGCAGCCCGGCCGCGACCAGGGCAGGCAGCGATCCCACGAGGGCGGAGGCGGCCGGTGCCGACGCTCCGAAGAGGGCAGCCGCCACCAGACAGCGCGTCGCGCCGAGCCCTCGCATCACCCCAGTCTGGCCAGTTCCGCGGGCCCGGCCGCGACCGGATACGGTGACGGCGCGTTCGAGACAACGGGGGAAAGCGATGAAAGCCAAGGCCGCAGTGTTCCGTGAGATCGGTGGCTCGTTGAGCGTCGAGGCCATCGACGTCGACTCGCCGGGTCCGAACGAGGTCCTGGTCCGCACGGTGGCGTGCGGGGTGTGCCACAGCGATCTGCACTTCATGAACGGGTCGATCGCCGGTGCGGTGCCCACGGTGCCGGGCCACGAACCGGCCGGCGTGGTGGAGGCGGTCGGGTCCGAGGTGAGCACGGTCAAGGTCGGCGACCACGTGATCGCCTGCACGTCGATGGCCTGCGGGCACTGCACGCAGTGCCAGCTCGGTGCCCGGCACCTTTGCACCGACCGCCGGGCCGGCCGTCGCCGCAAGGGCGAGCCGCCCCGCCTGTCCGTCGACGGCACGCCGCTCTACCAGTTCGCCGACCTGTCGGGCTTCGCCGAGGCGATGCTGCTGCACGAACGCTCGCTGGTGACCATCGACCCGGACATCCCGCTCGACCGCGCCGCGCTGGTGGGCTGCGGGGTGACGACGGGCGTGGGCGCTGCCCTCAACACCGCCAAGGTGCGGCCTGGCTCGACCGTCGCCGTGTTCGGTGCCGGCGGCGTGGGCAACTCCGTGATCCAGGGTGCCCGCCTGGCCGGCGCCCGCCAGATCATCGCCATCGACATCTTCGACCACAAGCTGGAGACGGCCCGGCACTTCGGCGCCACCCACACCATCCTCAGCGGTGACGAGGGCGTGGACCCGGTGAAGGAGATCAAGCGTCTGTCCGGTGGTGGCGTCGACTACGCCTTCGACGCGGTGGGCAACGCCACGCTGTCCTCGCAGTGCTTGTACGCGCTGGCGCCGCAGGGGTTGGCCGTGATCGTCGGGGCCATCCCCCGGGGCCAGAAGCTCACCCTGGAGCCCGGCCACTTCTACCTCGAGAAGCGCATCATGGGATCGCTCATGGGCTCGAGCGCGTTCCAGATCGACGCGCCGCACTACCTGGAGCTCTACCGCCAGGGGCGGCTCGATCTCGACGCCATGATCAGCGAACGGGTCTCGCTCGAACAGGTCGACGACGCGCTGGCCGCCATGGCCAACGGCGAGGTCACCCGCAGCGTGATCATGTTCGACCGCTGACGGCTGACCGCACACGCGGAGAAGGGCCGGCCTGTCTGTGCACCTCGCGTCGGACTCGCCCGGCGCGGTCGGACGAACACCGCTGTGACCAGGGCGTTCGTCGGACATCCCCAGCGGTACGGTCCGCGCCGCGACCGCAGGTGCACAGACACCGCACGGCGACCGCCGAGCTGCCGGGCGACGGGGCCACGGGCCGCCCCTGACCAGCTCGGCCGCCAGCCGACGCAGGGACGGGACGGGACGGGACGGGCGCACGGCTCAGGGGTTGTCTGCGATCGGGCCGAATCCGGTCGGTTTCCAGACGACGCGGCGAGGGTGGGAGAGACAGCACACCGGTGGCGAGGCCGCACGGTCCGGGGGTGCACCGAAACCGGACCGCGGTAGCGCTGCACGCTCCGGATGGAGCCGAGCTCAGGCCTCGATCGAGGCGGTGATCGCGGCGGCCTCGGCCTGCACCGTGGCGGAGTCGACGAGGTCGCCGGCATCGTCGATCAGGACCGCGGCCCGCTCGGCGAGGAGCTCGTCGGCCAGGCCGCTGTCGAACAGCGTGGCCTGCAGCTCGCCCCTGGCCTCCTCGACCAGCCGGGCGTACTCCTCGATGGCGAGGAACCGATCGACCAGGACGTTGCTCCGACCGGCCGGGCCGCCACCGCCCATCGCCGGTCGGGCCTCGGGTCGCTGACCGTCGGTGGGGGGCTGCAGACCGTTCGGCATGGCGCCGCCCGGGCCGCCCCCACCGCCGACGTTCCGCACGCCGAAGGCGAGGTTGTGGTCCCACGCCACCACGGTCATGGTCCCGGTCGTCGCGTCGTAGCGGAGGTAGGAGTTGTTGCCGGGACCGTCGATGTCGTCGAAGTTGTCGATCAGCTCCTCGAACGCGAGGTAGGTGGCGAAGGCCTGCACGTCGAGGTGCTCGTCGAGCCCGGCGGCGAAGACGGCGTCGTCGCTGGTGTTGATGAACTCGAGGAACTCGATCAGCGGGGTGAGGTCGTCGTCCCCCGTCTCCGGGTCGAACCCCGTCTCCTGGTCGAAGACGTCCTCGTAGGCGGCGGGGTCGTCGCCCCGATAGGAGTAGTCGCCGTCGCTCTCGGCCTTGTAGAGCTGCCCGTCGGTGGAGAACCGCTCGGCCTCCCACGTCTCGTCGAGGTGCTCGACGATGAGGCGGAGCTCGGCCTCCGAGCCGTTCATGGTCAGCCGGATGACGGCCGAGTCCTCGCTGGCGAGCCCGGCCGCCTCCAGCAGCTCGAGGGCGACGGCCTCGTTGAGCGCGGTCTCCGAGCTGTTGGAGCGGATCACGAAATCGGTGACCCCTTCATGGGCCTGCCCGTCGACGTACTTGTCGAGACGCACCAGCCAGGGCAGCGTCTGGGCCTCGCTCCCGCCGGCGACGTCGTTGAGCGAGAACAGCGACGAGTTGCCCTTGAGACGGAGCCCGGCGCGCTCATAGGTCGCGCCGTCGATGGTCACCGTGGCCTCGATCCAGACCTTCTCACCGTCAGCCCGGTAGGCGGCGACGAGCTCGGCGTAGGCCGCCTCGTCGTAGGCGATCGACAGGTCGTGCACGGTCGTGGCGTCGAACAGCCCGATCCCGACGGCCGGGTCGGCGGTGGAGGTGGAGGGCGACGCGGCGGGCGACGCGGCGGTGGACTCGGCGGTGGAGGTGGGCACCGCGCCGCCCGACGTCGAGCCGGTCGAGCCGCGCGCCGCGCCGCATGCGGTCATCGCCACCGACAACGCGGCGGTGGCGAGCACGACGCGCAGACGACGTGCGCCGGTTGGGGTCTTCAGCGAGTGGAGCATGCCGCCACTCAACGGCACGGTCCTGCCGGGTCGCTGCGAAGAGCCTGGGAAGTTGCTGAGAAGCGCTCACCCCACGCACGCGAGCATCCCCCCAGGTATGGCGGTCGTGCTCGATGGCACGGTCGAGGCGGATCGGTGCGGATCCACGACGCCGGCCTTCCCGTTCCCCCATCCTGGTGAGACCGTCAGCGGCGGGCTGATCGATAGCGTGAGCGTCGGGGAATGGGGGAACCGTGACGCTCAGCGAGTCCTACCGATTGCACGACCGCTACCTGGCCGACGCCGGCACCGTGTTCCTGACCGGCATCCAGGCGCTGGCCCGCCTGCCTCTGGAACAGTTGCGCGCCGATCGGCGGATCGGCCTTCGCACGGCCGCCTTCGTCTCGGGGTACCAGGGGTCGCCGCTCGGCGGCTACGGCGAGACGGTCCAGGAGGCCGCCGCCCTGGCGCCCGAACTGCCCATCGTGGTGCGCCCTGCGCTGAACGAGGAGTACGGCGCCACCGCGGTGATGGGCTCGCAGCTGGCGTCGGTGCAGCCCGACTGCCGCTACGACGGGGTGGTCGGCATCTGGTATGGCAAGGCGCCCGGCGTCGACCGCGCCGCCGATGCCCTGCGGCACGCGGTGTACACCGGCACCTCACCCCACGGCGGGGCCATCGCCATCGTCGGGGACGATCCGGCGGCCAAGAGCTCCACCATCCCCTCCTCCTCGGCCGGGCTGTTGTCGGCCATGCACGTGCCCATCCTCTACCCGGGAGATCCGGTCGAGGCGCTCGAGCTCGGCCGCCACGCCATCGCGCTGTCCCGGCTCACCGGGCTGTGGGTGGCGCTGAAGATCGTGGCCGATGTGGCGGACGCAACCGCCACCATGGCGCTGCACCCCGACGCCTTCGGGCCGGTCCTGCCCCAGGTGGACGGCCGGCCCTACGAGCACCGCCCCGACGGGCGCCTGCTGACGCCGCACACCCTGGAGCTCGAGCGCGAGATCGTCGAGGTGCGCTACGAGCTCGCCCGGCGCTACGCGGTGGACAACGCCCTCAACCACCTGACCGCGGATCCCGACGATGCGTGGATCGTCATCGTCGCCTCCGGCATCAGCTACCGGGAGGTGACCGAGGCGTTCTCGCGGCTCGGGCTGCAGGGCGAGCGGGCCATCGCCGACTGCGGCATCCGCCTGCTGAAGATGGGCATGCCGCTGCCGTTCAACAGCTCCGTGATCCGGCGCGCCGCCCGAGGGGTTCGCGAGGTCCTCGTCATCGAGGAGAAGGCGCCGAACATGGAGTCGCTCATCAAGGACGCGCTCTACGACCTCGCCGAGCGGCCCCGGGTGGACGGCAAGGTCGACGATGACGGCCGGCAGCTCTGTCCGGCCTACGGGTCGCTCGATGCCGATGCCATCGTCGGCGTGCTGCGACGCCGCCTCGGGCCCACCCTGGGGGATCGCCTGGCCCCCGAGCAGCCGGCCCGGACCCGCATCCGCCTCGCCCTCGAGCCGCTCGAGGTGCAGCGCAGCCCGTTCTTCTGCTCGGGTTGCCCGCACAACCGCAGCACGGTCGTACCGGACGGTACGTTGGTCGGCGCCGGCATCGGCTGCCACACCATGACCCTGCTCATGGACCCCGAGCGGGTCGGCGAGATCGCCGCCATCACGTGCATGGGCAACGAGGGCACCCAGTGGATCGGCATGGCGGACTTCGTCGAACGAGCCCACTTCGTGCAGAACCTGGGCGATGGCACCTACTTCCACTCCGGCCGGCTCGCCGTCGCCGCCGCGGTGGCCGCCGGCGTCACCATGACCTACAAGCTGCTCTACAACGGCACCGTGGCCATGACCGGCGGACAGGACCCCATCGGCGGGCAGGACGTCGCCACCGTGGCGCGACAGCTGCTCGGCGACGGCGTGGCCCGGGTGCTCGTGACCGCCGACGATACTGACCGGTATGCCGACGTCCGGCTGCCCGGCGGGGTCGAGGTCTGGCCCCGGCAGCGCCTGCTCGAGGCGCAGCGCACCCTTGCCGCGGTGCCGGGCGTGACCGTGCTGATCCACGACCAGGCGTGTGCGGCCGAGGCCCGCCGGCACCGCAAGCGCGCCCCGGCCGACACCCCCATCCGGCGGGTGGTCATCAACCACCGCGTCTGCGAGGGGTGCGGCCACTGCGGGCGGGTCAGCAACTGCCTCTCGGTCCAGCCGATGGACACCCCCTGGGGGCCCAAGACCCGGATCGACCAGACGACCTGCAACCTCGACGCGTCCTGCCTCGAAGGCGACTGCCCCTCGTTCCTGACGGTGACGACGGGCGGGGAGCCGGCGGCGGCGCAGCGCTGGATGCGACGCATCGCGCACCGGCTCGACCCGGCAGCCGTCGAACCCGCCGGCCGCCCCCGCCGCGCCGGCGAGCGGGCGACGCCACCGCCGAAGCTCCCGGCGCCGGAGCTCGTCGTGCCGGCGGAGGACTTCGCCCTGCGCATCACCGGCCTCGGCGGCACCGGCGTCGTCACCGTGGCCCAGGTGCTCGGCACCGCGGCCATGCTCAGCGGCTACCACGTGCGCGGGCTCGACCAGATCGGCCTGTCCCAGAAGGCGGGCCCGGTGGTGAGCGACGTGCGGCTGTCCACCGTCGCGCCCACCGCCACCAACCGCCTCGGCGAGGGTCAGGCGGACCTGCTGCTCGCGCTCGACCAGTTGGTGGCGGCGTCGGACAAGGGGCTGCTGACCGCCGACCCGCAGCGCACCACGGTGGTCGGTTCCACCTCGCCCACCCCGACCGGGGAGATGATCACCCACCTCGACGTGCGGCTGCCACCCGATCAGGCGCTGGCGGCGCGCATCGCCACCCTCACCCGGCCCGACGCGCAGCACTGGGCCGACGCCCAGGCCGTCACCGGCGATCTGTTCGGCTCGTCCACCACGGCCAACGTGTTCGTGGTCGGCATGGCGGTGCAGGCCGGCTGCCTGCCGCTGCCGCCGGAGGACATCGAGGCCGCCATCGCCCTCAACGGGGTGGCCGTGCAGGCCAACGTCGACGCCTTCCGGTGGGGCCGGGCCCAGATCGCCGATCCCGCCGCGGTGACCGCCGCCCGCGCCGCCCGCGCCGGGACGGCCGATGCGCCCCGCCGCCCGTCGCCCGTCCTACCGGGGGACCTGCACGCCGCCATCGAGGCCCTCGATCTGCCCGCCGGGCTCAGCGTCGACCTGCGGCGCTTCGCCGCCGAGCTGTGCGCCTGGGGGGACCGCCGCAGCGCGGCGCGCTGGCTCGACACCGTGGCCCGCGTCGCGACCGCCGAGCGCAGCGTCGAGCCCGCGAGCACCGCGCTGACCGCGGCGGTGGCGGCCAACCTGTTCAAGCTCATCGCCTACAAGGACGAGTACGAGGTGGCGCGGCTGATGACCGACGCCGACGGGCTGTCCGCCGTCGCCGAGGTGGCCGGCCCCGGCGACCGGGTGAGCTGGCAGTTGCACCCTCCCCTGCTGCGCGGTCTCGGTCTGGACCACAAGATCGCCGTCGGAACGTGGGCCGCGCCCGCCGTGCGGCTGCTGGCCCGTGGCAAGGCGTTGCGCGGCACGCCGTTGGATCCGTTCCGCTGGGCCGAGGTGCGCAAGGTGGAGCGGGCGCTGGCGGCGGAGTACGGCGCCGCGGTGGACGAGCTGATCCGGTTCCTCGACGCCGACCGTCTCGAGCAGGCGGTGGCCATCGCCTCCCTGCCGGACCAGGTGCGCGGCTACGAGGACATCAAGCTGGCCTCGGTGCAGCGCTATCGGGCGGAGCTGGCCGCCCGGCTGGAGCGCTATCGGCGTTGAGCCCGCCGGCCGGCGCCCGGCCGGACACGCGGACACCCGGACACCCGGGCGGGCGCACAGCGAACCGTCGCGGCCCGGTTGTGCAAGGCTGCGCCGGAGACCAAGGGGGACGGGTGGAGCAGCTCGCCATCGAACAGATCCTGACCGCGCGGACCGCGGCCCAACAGGGGTGCGTCGATGCGCGCCGTCGGCTGGCCGCGCTGTTCGACGCGAACAGCTTCGTCGAGTACGGCCCGTTGGCCGGACGCAGCTCCGAGGTCGACGACGACGCCCCCGCCGACGGGCTCGTGGGCGGCGTCGGGGAGCTCGGCGGCCGGCCCGTGGTGGCCGCCGCCTACGACCGCCACGTGCTCGACGGCACCCAGAGCGAACGCAACCAGCGCAAGCTGGCCAAGCTGATCTTCCTGGCCAACACCAACCGATGGCCGCTGGTGCTGTTCATCGAGGGCGACGGCGCCCGCCGGGACGACCCGCCGCCCCCACCGCCGGTCGTCGTCTACACCCGGGGCCGGTGGGACACCTACGACGGGTTGGCCGAGCTGTCGGGCTGGGTGCCGACGGTCGCGGTGATCACCGGGCGGGCGCTCGACGGCCACCTCGGCCTCGCCCTGCTGTGCGACACGGTGATCGGCGTGGCCGGTGCCACCGTCGGCGGGACCGGGACCGGCAACGCCGAGCCGGTCCTCCGGCCCGTCGAGGACCTCGCCGCTCGCGGGGACCTCGACGTGGTCGCTCCCGACGAGGACGCCGCCATCGCGACGGTGCGGGCCTACCTGTCGTACTGGTTCGACGCACCGGGCGAGGGCCGACCCTCACCCAAGGCCGAGGCCATCGGCGCCATCGTGCCGGACAACCGCCGCCGCGCCTACGACATGCGGACCCTCATCGCCGCCTTCGCCGACGACGGCAGCGTGCTCGAGCTGGGTCGGGCGTGGGCGCCCTCGATGGTCACCGCGCTGGCCCGCATCGAGGGCCGCGCCATCGGGATCTTCGCCAACCAGCCGCTGTCGCCCAACGCCGGCGCCATCGACAGCGTCGCGGCCGACAAGGCCGCCCGCTTCGTCGAGCTGTGCGACGCGTACGAGCTGCCGCTGGTGTCGTTCGTGGACAACCCCGGGTACATGGTCGGGCCGGACGCCGAGCGGGGCGGGATCGCCCGCCACCACGCCCGACCGTTGTCGGCGCTGCACCATCGCACCGTGCCGCTCTACTCGGTGCAGGTGCGCAAGGCGTACGGCCTCGGTCCCTACGCCATGAGCGGCTACGGCTCGTCCCGCCTCGTCCCCGAGCTGCGGTTGGCGTGGCCGAGCGTCGAGTCGGGCGGCATGTCGCTCGAAGGTGCGGCCTACCTGGTCAAGCGCAAGGAGATCCAGGCTGCCGCCACCCCGCAGGAGGCGCGGGCCATCCGGGACGCCTACGCGGAGCAGATGCGCGACGTCGCCTCCGGCGTGCGGGCCGGGCGCACCTACTCCTTCGATGACGTCGTGCTGCCCGCCGAGACGCGGCCCCGCCTCGCCGCCATGGTCCGCCGGGTCCCCCGCGCGCTGCCCCCTGTCCGCAAGCACCCCATCGACCCCCGCTGAGGACCATGGATCCCTCCCGCATCGACGCACTGGCCGCCGCCAAGGCCTCCCAGCTCGACCCCGCCCGGCCGGAGGCCGCCGAGCGTGTGCACCTCACCGGCAAGCTGACCGCTCGCGAGCGCCGCGCCGCCCTGCTCGACCCCGGCACCGCGGTCGAGTACGGCTCGATCGCGGCCGTCGCCACCGACGGAAGCTGGGTCCCCGAGGCGGGCGGCGTGGACTACGTCGGCACCATCGACGGGCAGCCGGTGATCGCGTCGTCCACCGACTACACCGACAAGGGCGGTGGGTACGGGGCGGCGCGCCTGGAGCGGCTCTTCGCCTTGGCCCGGCAGCGACGCTGGCCGCTCGTGCTCTTCGTCGACGGAGGCGGCAGCCGGGCCCGCCACCCCCGCACCGGCCGCGGCGACCTCGAGCTCAACGGACCGTTCGGGCCGTACCAGCTGTTCGACGGCATGGCCGAGCTGTCGGGTTGGGTGCCCACCGTGGCCATCGTCTCGGGCCCGTCCTTCGCCGGTCACGCCAGCCTGGCCGGCTTCAGCGACTG
>JADLEF010000061.1 GCA_020846295.1 Acidimicrobiales bacterium | reverse complement strand
GTCGTCGTGGACCTGGCCGATCCGACCCGTGCCGGCGCCGTCCACGTCGAGGTAGCTGCGACAGGCAGCAGGCAGCCGCTGTTGGGTCGGCGCCACCCACAGCAGGTGCACGCCGACCGCCGGCCCCCGCTCGGCCAACGCCACCAGGCGGGGACGCTCGTCGGCGGCGTCATCCTCCACCACCACGACGACGAGCGGCAGCGGCTGGGCATCGTTGGCGCCGCGCCCTTCGCTGCGGACCTGGACGAGGTCTTCCAGCGCCGCCACCAGTCGCAGCGTCGCCGGGCCGCTGGCGGCGAGGTGCTCGACGGCGATCGGCGAGTGCTCGCTGCCGGTGTGCGGCAGCCACTTGAGCCAGCGCCACGGTGCGGCGCTGCTGGGCGCCGTGATGGCGGACACGATGAGATCGGCGGGCGAGTGCAGCGTGACGAGCTGCGCCACGAGCCCGGCGGCCGCCGGCTGCGCCAGCGTCGCGGGCCCGGCGACGCCGATGTTGCCGCACGAGCGCAGATCGGCGACCACCGGCACCCGATCGACCACCGAGAACTCGGCGACCACGCTGCGCAGCTCCTGCCACAGCTCGGGCACGGTCCGGTTCACCTGGGGCAGGATCACCGTGTTTCGGCTGCGGCGGCGGCCCAGGCCGAGCCGCACCTGGGCGAAGGCGGCGTGCTCGGACCGGCGGGTCCACAGCAACGGTCCGAGCCGGTGGGCGGCGGGCAGCAGCTCCTCCAGCGACGGGTGCTCGGCACGGCGTGCCTTCCGTTCGGCATCGAGCGCGTGCTGCAGCTCGACGGCGAGGTCACGCAGCGCAGCACGGAAGTGCACGGCGGCGTCGGCGACCTGCCGGCGACCCGCCCGACGGTTCTCCAGGTACGACCCGATCATCATGATCGGCGACAGGCCGACGAACAGGATCGACAGCACGTTGCGCGTCACCGCGTACATCGCGGCGCCCATCAGCACCGGTGCGACGAGGGTGATCATCGGCAGCCGTTGCCGGTTCGGTGGCTCGGGGGGCTGCGGCGCAACGAGCTCGATGCCGGCATAGGGCGGATCGAGCCGCGGCGACCGGTTGAACGCGACGATCGAGCCGCCCTCCCCCGGCTGCCCGGCCGAGGTGGCGACCAGATCGATGTGCAGGTGCGTGTCGCCGAGGGTGACGCGGTCGCCGGGCCGGACGAGGCTGCGTTGGACCGGTTCGCCGTTGACCAGCGTCCCGTTGGCCGAGTTGTCGTCCACCAGCTCGACCGCGTCGCCCACGATCAGCTTGGCGTGACGCTTCGACACCAGCGGGTCGGCGAGGCGGATCTCACAGTCCCGGTCGCGGCCGATGCGCGACGTACCAATGGGTATGGAGAAGGCGGCACCGCGATCCGGACCGTCGACGACGGTGACGGAGCAGGCTCCCCGGCCGTCGACACGGTGGCCGCCGCCGGCGCTGATGCTGATGGCGTCGCCGCTGCGGATGGCGGACTCGCTCACGGTCACGTGGGCCGCGACGGTGCGTTCGTTGGGGGTGCCGGGGTTGACCCGCAGGCACAGCCCGGGGGCGGCCGCCACGGTGCTGACCGCCCGGGGGTGGCTGCGACGGAGTCGCTCGGCGAGCTGGCCCACCGTGGCGGTGGGGTCGATGGTGATGGTGAGATCGTCGACGTGGGATCCCTCGAGCAGGGTGAGCTTCAGGCGCACGGCAGCTCCCGGAGGATCAGGGCGAGCTCCCCGGCGTGGACCACCGTGCCCCGCCGGGCGGGGGTCGGTCGCCCGGGCTCACAGGGCAGGTCTCCGGCGGGGGTGCGCAACAGCGTGCCGTTGGTGGAGTGCAGGTCGGTGACGATCACACCGCCCGGTGCCGGTTGCAGGGCGACGTGGGTCTTCGACAGCGACGGCTCGGCGCAGGGCAGCGGTGTCAGCGACGCCATCGGCCCCGGCGGCGGCACCGGGGCCCGGCCGATGACCAGACCGTGGCCGACGGGGATGCAGGTGCCGTCGGGAAGCTGCACGGCGAGCGGCTCGGCGGTGCTGCGCAGCGGCCGGGCCACGGTGTGCTCGAGCTCGGACGCGAGCTCGGTTTCCGGTTGAGGCTCGATCGGCGTCGACGAGCCGCCGGGCACGCCGCTGATGAGGTCGCCGCCGAGGTCGGCGGGCGGCGCGGGCCGCAGGTCGATTTCGCGGACCGCCGCGGCCACCGGCGACATGGCGGCCGGCGCGACCTGCTCCGGGCGATCGGCCGGTCGGTCGAGGTGAGCGAGGAGTTGCTCGTCGAGCCGCCCGACGATGCGGATCTTGGTGCCGGCGCGGTCCTCGTAGACGGTCACGAGCGCCTCCTGGCGTCGTCGCACGAGCAGCAGCAACAGGCCGAGGCCGGCGATCGGCGCCCCGAGCACCGCCCCGGCGACCGCCCAGCGGGGCCGGCTGCTGCGAACCAACCGGAACGAGCCCGGACCCGTCGCCGTCACGTCGTACCCATCGGTACGGGCGAGGTTCACCAGCGTCTCGGTGGCGTCACCCACACCCGATCCCGGAACGGCGATGACCCGCTCGTCCACTTCTTGGGCGTCAACCATCGCTGCTCCGTCTCGTCATGGCGCCGGCCGCCCGCGAACGGCGGAAGGACTGCATCGACAGGTCCGCCTTGAGGCGATCGCGCCTGGACAACTCCCCGCGCAGCGCCTCCAACGCGGCGATGGTGTCCCGCCAGTAGGCGTCGACCTCTCCGCCGTCGGGCTCCTCCGGCGCCCACACCGCTTGGTCGGCGCGAGCGGCGAGGGCGGTGGTGCCGCCGCCGATGAGCTGCGCCGCCTCCCGTCGGGTGATGGCGACGGGGACGGTTCGCCCGGTGTCGACGGCGAAGTCGACCACCTCGCGCCAGCCGTTGGCAACCAGCTCGTGGCCGGCGCCCTGGCGGCGCCGACGCCGGCGTCGGCGGGCCTTGAGCGCCCGCGCCCCGATCAGCGCGGCGCCCACGGACACCAGCGGGCTCAGGGCCGCTCCTGCGGCCACGAAGGCGACGGTGGGGATGGCGAAGGTGGCCGTGGTCGCACCATCGGCGGCGGCCGCCTGCTCGTCCTCCGGCCGGGCGGACTTCGCCTTGCCGGTCGCCGTGGCGGGACGATCGAACTCGGGATCGATCAGCGGCGGTGGCGGCGGGTTCTGGGTGCGGTAGTCCGGTTCGGGCTGTTGGGGTTTGGTGGAGCTGGTGGAGATGTGGTCGCGCGGCGGGGTCGGGAAGATCGCCACCCAGCCCTCCTCGGCCACCGGCACCTCGACCCAGGCATCCACCTCGCTGGCCTTCACGTCCACCGGAGCGTCCAGTGACGCGGCCGAGGGCCGGAAGCCCATGACCACCCGGGTCGGGATCCGGTCGATCTGGCGGGCGGTCAGCGCAAACGATGCTGCATACTGCTCGGCATTGCCCACCAGGGGCCGGTCGGGGTACCCGGCGACGAACTGATCGAGCCGTTGGACGCTGTGGCCGGCTCGGGCGCGCTGGTGACCGGATTCCAGGTCACCGTCGGAGTAGGCGCCGTAGCGGACGAGCTCGTCTCGTAGGGTGTCGAGGCGCCGGCCGGTGTCGTTGATGGCGAGCAGCTCCGGCCCGCCGAAGGAGGCGCTGAGCGCGTCGACGGGGGCCGCCACGCCGATGCGGGCCACGTTGGGCACGATCTCGGCGCCGGCCAGCGCGTCGCGCAGCACGGGCAGGCGCACCCGCAGCACGTACCGGTCGCCCCGTTGGAGCGGGACCCTCGAGGCCGCGGTGTCGGTGGCCCGGTTGTAGCGGAACTGTTCGGCCAGCCGCCGGTCCCGTGCCGGGCCGCCCTCGCTGCCGGTGAAGCGCAGCTCGATGACCTCGCCCACGTCGGGCACCCACACGTCGTTGTAGGCACCGATGGTGACGGTGACCTCCGCCTCCTCGCCGGGGAACTCCGGCCGCAACGAAACCCCGACCCGCTCGAACGAACCGGAATCGTCCAACGAGGGCGCATCGGGGTCTCCCGCCGAGACCTGCCACACCAGCCCGTCGTAGGCGTCCATGGTGGCCAGACGGACCGGTATGCCTTCGGGCAGGCCGGCGACGGTGAACAGCACAGGGTCGGGGACCGCCCCGCCCTTGGCCGCCTTCACGTACTGGCGGTAGGTGCTGAGCGGGCTCGGGTACTGGCGGGGGTCGAACGGCGGGGTGACCACCTGGCGCCAGATGCGCCGCTGCTCACCGGGCTGGAACGGCCCGCGATCACCGATGGCGAGGGCCGCACCGCCCGCCACCGCCAGCACCGCCACGGCGCCGATCAACCGGCCGGGCCGCACCGCGCCGACCCGCAGCACGTCGCTGCCCTGCTGGGCGCGCCACGACAGCCAGGCGGTGCCCAGCAGGGCGAGCCCCGCGCCGTGGGCGAGCACCGACACGGGCCGTTCCGTGCCGGTGGCGATGGCCAGGCCGAGCACGGCGGCGGCGGGCACCAGCGGGAGCGGCCCGCGGCGGTGCCGCTGCGCCAGCACGGCGCCGGCGAAGGCGGCGGCCATGGCACTGAAGACGGGCACGGCGAGCAGGTCGCCGGTGGCACCCACCGGCGGCGCGGTGGTGATCAACTGGCGCCAACCGGTGACGGTGGCGGTGACGGCGGCCAGCGCCGAGTCCGGGGTGGGGACGAAGCCGGCGATCGTGCGATGCGGCAGGGCGAGCGCACCGCCGACGACGGCGTACACCACCGTGGCGGTGGCGACGGCGGCCGGCAACGGCACACCGCGGCGGTCGAGCACGACGGCCAGCGCCACGGCCAGCGCCGCCGCGCAGCCGGCCAGGACCAGATAGCGCACGCCGCCGTAGGACGACTGGAACGCGGCGGTGGCGAGCACGGTGATCGCCAGCACCGCCAGGGCGTCCACCGCGTCGTGCGCCGGGCCACCACGGCCCGATCCAGCACCGTTCATGCCGCCACCGCCCCCAGGTTGCGGCTGAGGGTGTCGAGGTGCGGCACGCTCACGAACGCGGTGCTGCCCACGCGCCGCACGGCCGGCTCCGCCGACGCATCGGCCACGAACGCCACCGCCGCCAGGCCGGCGTGCAGGGAGGAGAAGCACGCCTGCAGCCCCGCCACGGTGGCACGGCTGCCGGTGCAGGCCACCGCGACGCTGGCGTCGGGGGCCAACCGGTGCAGGGCGCGCACCGCCGAGGCGACGCCACCCGCGCCCGGGCCCGGTTCCAGCTCGCTGAAGCGGTCGAGCAGCGAGCGCCCACGCCCGGCCACCAGTCGCACGTCGCCGGCGAACACGGAGAGGGTCTGCTCGTCGCGGGCCGCCTGCTGGGCCACCGACGCGGCGCAGCTCACGGCCAGCTCGAACTCCTCCGCGTCGGCGTACTGGTCGAGGTCGAGGCTCAGCAGCACCGCCACGTGCGAGCGACGGGTGTCGACGTACTGGCGCACCTGCAGCGTTCCGAGCTTGGCCGAGCTCTTCCAGTGCACGTGGCGACGGTCGTCACCGGGCACGTAGTCGCGCAGCGTGTGGAAGGCCACGTCGCTGGGCGACAGCGCGTTGGTGGGCTGGCCCTCGAGGTCGCGCAGCAGGCCGGCGGTGATGCCGTCCATGCGCACGGTGCGCGGGTGCACGTAGATCTCCTCCACCGCCGACCATTGCCGTACCCGCCGGTACAGTCCGAGCGGGTCGCCCTGCACCGAGCGCACCGGACCGACCGGTATGACGGCTCGCCGTTGGGTGGGCACCACGAACAGCTCGTCGTGCTCGTCGCCGGCGGGCAGCGAGGGCGGGGAGAACACCGCCACCGAACGACCCACCGGCAGCTCGACGCGCAGGTGGCGCAGGGTGCGCCGCCCGCCGTTGGCCAACCGCAACCGGCCCATCGCCCGCTCCCCCGTGACCACCCGCGACGGCTGCACGGAGATGGAGGCGTCCAGCTGCACCCGGCCCAGGAGGAACAGCGCGGCGATGGGCAGCAGCACGGCGGCGGTGGCCGCCAGCGTGGTGAGCTCCCGCCAGCCCAGCAGCCGCCCGGCGACGAGGGCGCCGACGGCCACCGCCGCCGCCGTTGCGCCGAGGGCGGTGGTGGTGCGCACCACCGCCGCCACACCGGCTCGCACGCGGGAGAGGATCCGACGCACGACGCTCACGCGGCGCGCACCTCCGGGGGGCGGTTGTCGGCCAGGATGCGGGCGAGCACGCCCTGCACGCTGCTGCCACCGAACTCGGCCTCGGGGTGCAACATGACGCGGTGGGACATCACCGGTTCGGCCAGCTCCTTGACGTCGTCGGGCATCACGTAGCGCCGGCCGTTGGCGGCCGCCCACACCTTCACCGCCCGCACGAAGGAGAGGCAACCCCGCACCGAGACCCCCAGCTTGACCTCGGGAGCGCGGCGGGTGTCCTCGGCCAGACGGGTGATGTAGGACAGCACGGCGGGGTCCACGTGCACCCCGGCGGCGAGGTTGGCCATGTCCACCACCGCCTTGGCGGTGATGAGCTCGCGCACGCCGCTGGCGCGGTTGCGGTTGGCGGCATCGGCCAGCAGGGCGACGGTGCTGTCGTGATCGGGGTAGCCGAGCGAGGTCTTCATCATGAACCGGTCGAGCTGCGCCTCCGGCAGCCGGTAGGTGCCTGCCTGTTCGACAGGGTTCTGGGTGGCGATCACCATGAACGGCTCGCCCACCGAGTGGGTCTCGCCGTCGATGGAGACGCGCCCTTCCTCCATGACCTCCAACAGCGCGGCCTGCGTCTTCGGCGAGGCCCGGTTGACCTCGTCGGCCAGCACGATGGTGGCGAAGATGGGGCCCCGGTGGAACTCGAAGCGGCCGGTCTTCTGGTCGTAGATGGTCACCCCGGTGACGTCGCTGGGCAGCAGGTCGGGTGTGAACTGGATGCGGTTCTGCGTGCCCTGCACGGTGTTGGCCAGCGCCTTGGCCAGCATGGTCTTGCCGGTGCCGGGCACGTCCTCGAGGAGGAGGTGGCCGCCGGCCAGCATCGTGGTCACCGCCAGGCGGACGGTGTGGGTCTTGCCCACCACCGCGCCTTCGATGTTGCGCACCAGCTTCTCGAAGGTGTCGTGGAACCAGGCCGCGTGCTCGTTGGTCATCATGTTCGTGGTCCTTGCTCGATGGCGCTGTGCGTGCTCAGCCGATGGTCACGGTCATGTCGGGTCCGCCTTCCACCCACACCCGGACCTCGTCGGCAGCGGTGTTCGTGTAGCAGATGCTGTTGCCCCAGCTCAGCTGGCCATCACCACCGACATACCGGGCGGCATAGGAGACGGGGATGTTGTTGCGGGTATCGACGTACGCCCCGCCGGCGTCTCGGCACTGGATGTAGTAGCGGGCGCCGGCCGGCCAGTTGGTTCCGCTGCCGTGCACCCAGTACGAGCCGGAGATGGGAGCGCCGTTCGGGCTGAGCCAGGCGTCCAGGGTGGGGGCCGGGGGCGCGGGGATCGATTGGCTGGACGAGGCCGACAGCGAGGGCACGCCACCGGCGGAGACGGTGATGGTGCACGTCTGGGTCTGGGGGCCGGCGCCGAAGTCCTGGGTGTGGGAGCCGGCGCTCACCGCCACCGCCGCGCACGGCCCACCCAAGCTGGCCGACCAATCCGGCCGTCCGTCGTCGGCGCGGTTGGTGCTCCAGTTCCAGGTGATCACGTTGCCGTTGCGGCTGGAGGTGATCGACGGTTGCACGAGCGGCCCGTATGGCGTGCCGTTGGCGGTGACCGCGCTGCTCACGAACGTCAGGCCTCCGGTGCACGTACCGGGCAGCCGGGTGCGGGCCGACACCGTGTAGCGGGTGCCGTTGGTGAGCCCGTTGAACACGTTCGACGCCTGCCACGCCCCGCCGTTGATGGCGTACTCGATGCTGTAGGTCGAACAGCCGGAGCCGTTGGTGCTGGTCGCGCTGACGGTGAGCCGGTGGTTGGCGCTGGCCACCTGGCTGATCACCGGGGGGTCGGGGTTGCCCACGGTGGTGGCCGGCGGCGACGCCGCGCTCGGCTCGGAGTTGTTGCGGTTCTTGTCGGTGTTGAACGCGATCACCGTGAACGACGCCTGCTGGTTGCGGGGCAGATCGAAGGTGGCCTGCCGGGTGGCGCCATCGGAGGTGGCGCAGTTGGCCGGGGTCTGCACCTGGCACACCCGGTACTGGTTGACTGCGCGCCCGCCGTTGGACACCGGCGCCGCCCAGGTCACGGTGAGCCGGGGGCTGCCGCCGTCGCCGCTGTTGGTGGCGGCGACGCCGGTGGGCGGATCCGGGTAGCGGGAGGGGGTCTCGGCGGCCGAGTCGGCGCTGTAGGCACCCCAGCCGCCGTTGGTGGCGGCGGCGTTCTGGGCCTGGATCCTGAACGTGTGGGCGGTGCCGTTCTGCAACGGCGAGCCCACCCCACCGCGGCCCACCACGAGGCTGGTCTGCGAGCCGTCGTTCACGGTCAGGCTCTGCCCGCCGATCTGGATGCGGTAGGCCCGGATGGCGGTGTAGTCACCGGCGCTGGCCGGCGGGGACCACTGCAATGTCAGCTGCTGGTCCTGGTAGTCGGTGATGCGCAGCGCGACGGGTGGGTCGGGCACGCGGTCGGGCACGGCCTCGCTGGAGGGGGCGCTCTCGTCCCCCATGCCGAGCTCGTTCTCGGCTCGCACGGTGAAGTGGTAGGTGCGACCGTTCTGCAACCCGTCGAACTCGCCGCCGGTGCCGGTGAAGGTCTTGGTGGCGCCGGCCTCCACCGCGGTCACGTGGTAGGCGACCAGCGAGCCGCCCTGCAGGTCGGCGGCGGTCCAGGCCAGGGTGACCCGCTTGTCGCCCACGCTGCGCACCGAAGGCACGCCGGGGGCGCGCGGTTTGCCCTTGACCACCACGGTCACGGTGCCCCGGGCGGTCTGCTCGACGGCGTCGCGCAGCGTGTAGCCGACGGTGAAGGTGCCCACCGTGCTCGAACGGAACGTGCAGGTGCCGTCGGGGGTACAGGTGACGGTGGCACCGTTGTCCACGGTGGCGTTGACCAGCTCGAGCGGTCGGTCGGGGAACGGGTTCGAGGCCAGCGCCACCAGGTTCGGGAGGTTGATCGGCTCGTCGCGCTCGGCGTCCTGGGTGGGCAGTGCTCCGGCGCTCGGTTGACCCCGGTTGGTCTGGATGACGGTGGCCACCACCGTGCCGGCGACGGGGTCGAACGTGCCGTCGCTGACGGTGAACGCGATGGGCACGGTGGCGCTGACGGGCAGCTTGTCGGCACCGCTGCGCCGGCTGACCACGGTGAGCACGGTGCCGTCGAGCTGGACGTCGAGCCCGCCGGCGGCTGCACCGTCCACCGCGAAGCTGAGGGGGTCGCCCTGGTCATCGGTGGCGAGAGGGGCGAGGTCGAAGCTGACCGGCTCGTCGAGCTGGGGGACGCGCACGCTGCCCTGGGTCAGCACCCGGGGCGGGGAGCTGGCTTCGATGACGGCTTCGACGGTCAGCAGCGCCGTGCAGTTGCAGCCCGGTTGCTGCCGTTCGGCCTCGCTGAGGGCGGGCCGGTCGGTGACCTCGAACTGGATGGCGGCGATGGTCTGCTGCTGGCGCTCGGCGGGCGGGGTGAACACGAAGCCGTCACCGGATTCGGTGCGTCGCACCTCGCCCGTACCACCGAGCACGGCGATCTCCCGAGCGGTGAGGGCGAGGTCGGGGTCGCCGTCGGGGTCGGTGACCAGCGCGGCCACGGTGAGCGTGATCGGCTCGGACGTACCGGGCGGTATGCGGCGCTGGTCGCGGTCGCGACCGAGCTCGCTGAGCACCGGTGGGTGGTTCTCGTCGCCGGGGACGCGGATGCGGCCCACAGCGGCGCCGCCGTCGGCGTCGGTCACCCGGTACAGCACCGTGCGGGCCTTGGTCTCGATGGGCACCACCACGGTGCTGCCGGCCACGGTGGCGTTCTGCCCGCCGGGGATGGTGACGGTCAGGGCGGCGCCGGCGTCGTCGGGGTCGACGTCGTTGCGCAGCACGTCGACCTCCACGCTGTCCACACCGCGGCTCTCCTCGAGGGCGACCACGTCGGTGTTGGCGACCGGCGGCAGGTTGGGGGCCTGCGGGTCGGGCGAGACACGCACGAACGCGTCGCTGCCGCTGCGACCGTCGGAGATGCGGTAGTGCTCCACCAGGGTGGTCCCGTCGCTCGGCACGACCACGTCGATGCGACCGCGGTTAGCGGGGTCGCGCTGGTCGCGCACCGAGACGGCATCGGGGTGCTGGGCGTCAGCGGTGGGCTGGCCATCGGCACCGAAGAACGGCAGCTCGGCCAGTTCGAGGCGGCGGTCCTGCGGCGACGTGTCGTTGGCCAGGGTCGGCACCGAGATGGTGCGGCCGGGCCGGCCGATGTACACGTCGTCGTGGGCCAGCGGCGCCCAGCCGCCGTCGTCGAGCACGAGCACGGTCACGCGGGCGGTGGCGCGGGCGCCGTGCGCGTCCACCACGGTGTAGTCGAACGAGTCGGCGGCCGGGGCGGCGGGCCCCGCTTCGAACAGCACGACCTGCGGGTCCTCGGGGTCGACGGAGACACGGTTGCCGGCGCCGGCGCCCTGCAGGCCGGTGAACTCGTCCACCACCGTCACGGTGTCACC
>JADLEF010000060.1 GCA_020846295.1 Acidimicrobiales bacterium | reverse complement strand
CGGCGGGTTGTGGTGGTTGCCGGGCGGGTTGTTGTGGTGGTGGGGCGGGTCGTGGTCGTCGCTCTCGTGGTCGGCGTCGAGCTCGACGAGGACGAAGACGAGGACGGCGTCGTGGTCGATGTCGGCGGGGCCGTCGTCGTCGAGGAGGTCGGCACCGGCGGCAGCGTGCCCCCGATGGTCATCGGCTGATCGGAGCCCGGGTCGAATTGGAACACCACCCGGTCCGCCACGCTGCGGTTCCGGACGGTGAGGTGCAGGGGGGAGTCGAACGTGGTCGCCACGTACACGCCGATGAACTCCCGGCCGCTGTAGAGATCGTTCTGGCGGGTCGCGGGCGACCACGGCATCGGGTCCGCCTGGGCGAGGAAGCCCGTCGAGCGGCGGTACACGTTGCACACGCCGCCCACGCCGTTGGCGCCGCTGTCCCAGGCGCTGATGCACGAGGCGGGGATGTCGCCGTTGGCCGCGTCGGCCTTGTAGATGATGATAGCGTCGACCTGCGCGGTCGAGAGCGAACCCCGCGAGCCCAGCGTCGACTGCACGATGCGGAAGTCGGCGTCGGCGGTCGTGCCCACCTGCGCTGCGGTGCGGGCCCCTTGCCGGGCTGCGTTCGACACCGACAAGCCGTGGCGGAACATCGTGCCGTACTCGATGACGCCGGCGAACATCAGCACCATCACCGGGATGATCAACGCCGCTTCGACGGCGACCGCGCCGGCGTCGTGCGGCGCGGGGAGCGCCTGCCGTCGCCGCCGTCCCCGCAGGGCAGCGAGTCGTCCACCGAACCGGGCGCCGAAACTCATGCTGTTCGTTATCGACGCACTACGTCCGAAGCAGTACCGAGCATTCGACTTACCCAGGCTTGGGTAGTGAGCGGCCTGACCAGGCGAACGCTCAGGTGGGACGGCGTCGAACGGTGATCGTCTCGTTCACCAGCCGCGCCGCCGGCACCAGCACGTGCGTGCCGTCCTCCCGGCGCAGCTCCACCGATGTGGCGTGTTCCGCCACCACCAAGCCGGCGACGTCGACCAACTCCAGCTCATCGCCGACGCGCAGCGACCGGCGCAACGCCCGGGCGGCGGCGGCCTGGTTGGCCACCTCCCGGCCACCGAGCCCGACGAGCAGCGTGAAGGTGGCGGCGGCCCCGAAGAACAGGGCCGCGACCGCCAGGGTGATGACGGTGATGTTGATGCCCAACTGCCCCACCGCGAGCAGCCCGGCCAGGCCCAGGATACCGGTCCGTACGGCGGCGCTGGCCCGGCGTTGCGTGGCGGCGCTGGCCCGGGCCACGGTGCGGGCCACCGCGATCTCCGCGGCGGTGGCCACCGCCCGCGCGCCGATGATCATGACCACCGCCACCACCACCCGGGGCAGGTAGGTGACGAGCTGGGTGGGGATGTCGGCCAGCAGGTCGGGCGCCACCACGCTGACCGCGACCACCAACCCGACGACGAGCACCAGCGAGAACACCACGCTCGCCAGCGACGCGGCCGAGGTGCGCAGCGCCTCCGGACGGTTGGGGGCACCGAGACCTTTGCGGGCGAGCCGGCCGAGCCCGGAAGCCGCGACCAGGGACACCACGACGACACCGGCCGCCGCGATCCATTCAGCCATCGTCCTCCTTGTCGCCCATGAGCAGGCGCAGCGTATCCAAGCCTCCACCGACGGCATCAACCACCACGTCCTGCCAACGGGCCTGCTGCTGCAGTTCATGCACCTGCGTCGTCAAGCGGACGTTCAGATCCGAGGGTGCGGCGAGGGCGGCCTCCAGCGCAGCGCGCAAACCCGGGGCCCGTCCGACGCCCTGCAGCGCGTCGGTGCCGATCGACCCGCCCGGGTCGCTCTCCCCGGCGAGGGTCTCGAGCCGGGCGGCGCAGCGCTCGCAGGTGGCGATGTGCGCATCGGTGGGCTCGTCGGCCTCGCCCTGCAACCAGCGGCGCAGCGCGGCTCGGCTCGGATGCCGCCAACGCATCGGCCCCATCGCCCTCACCGCCAACCCTCGAGCGCGGTGGTGAGCTGGCGGCGGGCCCGCAGCAGGCGGGTCTTCACGGTGGGCAGCGGGACCCGCAGCATGGCGGCGATCGTCTCGTAGGGCAGGTCCTCGACCTCGCGCAGGACCACGATCTGGCGCGACAGCTCGTCGAGGTCGGCGAGCGCCCGCTGGAACTGGGCCAGGGCGAGACGGTTCTCGACCGCGCCCTCCACGTGGTCAGCGCCGGAGGACCCCTCGATGTCGTCCGGGTCGATCGCCTCGGCGCGGCGTACCCGCAGCATCGACATGGCCGCGTGGTGGGTGATGCGCAGCAGCCACGAACGCAGGCTCGACTCCCCTCGGAAGCTGGGCAACGCCAGCCAGGCCTTGGTCAGCGCCTCCTGTGCGATGTCCTCCGCCGTCGCAGGGTCGCGCACGATGCTCAGCGCGTAGCGGTAGATGGCGGTGCCGTGCTCGTCGACCAGGGCCCGCAGGTCATCGGGCGGCCCGCCGGCCGCTGCGGTGCCCGCTGCGGAGCGTCCGGCGGCCCGCCCGGGCGGGACCCCGTCGGGGGCGAGCACGGCCCAGCACCTGGCCAGTAACCGAGCTCGCAGCATGTGTCCTCGACGCTCCGGGGCCGCAAAAGGTCGCGGCGGAGAAGATCTTTCGATGACGCCGCGACTTTCCGGGGGCCGGCGGCGTCATTGGTGCCGCAACAACGTAGAGCACGACGTCGGGAGGCGGGTGACGTGACGATGGCAGCGGCGATCGACTGGCAGGAGGGGGTGCGGCAGGCGTGGGTGGATGTCGCCGCGTTCGTGCCCCGCGCCGCGGTGCTGGCGGTCGTGCTCCTGGCCGGCTGGCTGGTGGGCGGGTTGGCGGCGCGGGCGGTGCGCGGCGCGCTGCACGGGTTCCACGCTTCGTGCCTGCTCGAGCGGGCGGGGCTCGGGGTCGGTCTGGCCCGGGTCGGCGTCGCCGATCCCGTTCCGGTGATCGCCTCGCTGGTCCGGGCGGGTGTCGTGCTGCTCGCCCTCCAGTTGGGCCTGTCGGCGTTCGGGCCGAACGCCGTCTCGTCGTCCATCGACTCGATGCTGGGCGTGCTGCCCCGCATCGTGGTGGCCTTCGCCATCGTCGTGGCGACCGCGTTGGCGGCGCGCGTGCTCCGCGGGGTCGTGGCAGGGACCTTCGCCAGCAGCGACCTGGCCCGCCCCCTGGCCGACGTGACCGCAGCGGCGGCGTGGATCATCGGCTGCTTCGCGGCGCTCGACCAGCTCGCCATCGCGGAGGACACCGTGCGGATGCTGTTCGCCGCCATCGTGTTCGGCACCACCGCCATCGCGGTGATCAAGTTCGGGGTGGGCGGGGTGTGGTCGGCACGGGACCGCTTCTGGCCCGCCGTCTACGACCGGGTCGGCACCGCCGCCCGGCCCCAGGCGCCGCCGGTGCTCGACCTGCGGCGCAAGGTCACCGCCGATCGACCGCAGCCTCCCAAGCGGGTGGACCCCACCGCCCGCTGAGGACCCGGAGCCGATCGGTCCCGCGGACGCGTTCCCTCCAAAGCGACCGCAGGACCGGCTCCGGATGGAGCCCGGGGGAGCCCGCAAGGTGCAGCGGGCTCCCCCGGGTGGTTCGCCCCGGGACGCGGATCCATAACCTTCTGCTTACCTTCACATCAGACGCTCCTGGCCTGCGCCTCGGTACGGTGGCCGCCGGTGCCGTCGTACCGGTCGGTATCGTGCCGGGCCGTGCGGGTCGTTCCGGGCCGTCGGGGTCGTTCCGGGCCGTTCCGGGCCGTTCCGGGCCGTTCCGGGCCGTTCCGGGCCGATCCGGCCCGTTCACTACGGTATGGCCGTGGACTCACGTCATGACGACCGTCACAGCGATGGCTCATCCGTCGCCGAAAGGAAGCCCTCGTGGAGCTCGACAAGATCGCCGGCCTGCCGGCCCACCCGCTGTTGGTGCACCTACCCATCGTGCTGATCCCGCTTGCCTCCATCGCGCTGGTGCTCATCGCGGTGTCGGCCACCGCGCACCAACGGCTGCGCTGGTACGTCCTCGCCCTCGCCGTCGTCGCCACCGGCGGGACCGTGTTCGCGGCCGGCAGCGGCGAGGCCCTGGAGGAGACCGTGGTGGAGACCGCGGCGCTCGAGCGCCACGAGGAGCTCGGTGAACAGATGCGACCCATCGCCCTGTTGCTGTTGATCGCCGTGATCGGGCTGATCGTCGTGACCCGGCTCGCCACCCGTCGTCGAACCGAGGCGTCCGTCGGTGCGGCCGTCTCCGCACACCGACCCCTCAACCCTGCGTTGCGAGCGGTGCTCGTCGTCGGCGCGGTCGGCGTCGCCGTGCTGAACACCGTGTGGATCGTGCGCACCGGCCATGAAGGGGCCGAGGCCACCTGGTCCGCCCGCAGCGAGCGATCCGGCGACCGGGTGGACCCGGGGCTCACCGAAACCGACGACGACCACGACGACGACGACCAGGATTGACCGGCGACGACCCGACGGCGACGAACGAGGACGCAGCGCCCCGACAGCCGGCGTCGGGCCCCGCGCTAGGGTCGCCCCCGTTCGCCGACTGTGACGGGGGTTGCACCGTGGCCTGGGATTTTCAGACCGAGCCAGAGTTCGAAGCCAAGCTCGAGTGGATGCGCAGCTTCGTGCGCAACGAGATCATGCCGCTCGAGACGCTCGATGACCAGTGGCGCGAGCCCGGCGGCTGGGACCGCTTCGCCGCCATCACCGCTCCGCTCAAGGAGGAGGTGAAGCGTCAGGGGCTGTGGGCCGCCCACCTCCCGCCCGACATGGGTGGCCTCGGGTTCGGTCAGGTGAAGCTCGGCCTCATGCACGAGATCCTCGGTGCCTGCGCCTACGCGCCGGCCATCTTCGGCAACCAGGCCCCGGACTCCGGCAACGCCGAGCTGCTCGCCGTCGGCGGCACGCCGGAGCAGAAGGCGCAGTGGATGCAGCCGTTGCTCGACGGCAAGTTCCGCAGCTGCTTCTCCATGACCGAGCCAGGCGCCGGCGCCGACCCGACCCGGCTCACCACCCGCGCCGAGCTCGACGGCGACGAGTGGGTCATCAACGGCCACAAGTGGTTCAGCTCCAACGCGTCCATCGCCGAGCTGCTCATCGTCATGTGCCGCACCGGTGATCCGGCCGAGGTCGGCCCGTACAAGGCGTTCTCGATGATCCTGGTGCCGCGCCACACGCCCGGCGTGAACATCCTGCGCGACGTGCCCACCATGAGCCACCCCGACCACCGCACCGGCGAGCCGGGCGGGCACGCGGAGATCCTCTACGAGAACGTGCGGGTACCCAAGGACAACATCGTCGGAGGCTACGAGGCCGGCCTCGGACAGGGTTTCGCCCTCGCCCAGAAGCGGCTCGGCCCGGGCCGGATCCACCATGCGATGCGCTGGTTGGGCCAGTCCCAGCGGGCCTTCGACATGCTCTGCGAGCGGGCGCTGACCCGCCACGTGTCGGGCGGGGTGCTGTCGGACAAGCAGATGATCCAGGACTGGATCGCCGAGTCCTACGCCGAGATGCAGGCCGCCCGCCTGCTCACCCTGCAGGCGGCGTGGAAGATGGACCAGCTGCACGCCGCCGGGCGGCACTACTCCGACGCCCGTACCGAGATCGCCGTCATCAAGTTCTGGGGGGCGAAGGCGCTCTACAACGTGATCGACCGGGCCATCCAGATCCACGGCTCGCTCGGCTACACCACCGACCTGCCGCTTGAAGCGATGTACCGCAACGCCCGGGCCGCCCGCATCTACGACGGGCCCGACGAGGTGCACAAGGTCACCGTCGCCCGCCAGATGCTCAAGCGGTACAAGGAGTCCGAGGTGCCGACCGAGCACGTGCCCACCCGGCGCCGGGCCGCCATCGAGAAGTTCGCCGACTATCTCGACCTGGCCGCGCTCAACAGCTGATCGGCCCGTCGAGGGTGGTCCCGGCCGGCCGGGACCACCCTCGATCCGGGCGGCCGGCGGCGGGGCGTCAGTCCTTCTCGTCGCGCAGGCGGCGGCTGGCCTCGTCGAGCCGACGGCGTTCCTCAGGGGTCAGGCTCTCGATGCCGTTGGCCGCGATCTTGTCGAGCAGCATGTCCAGCTCGGCCTGGCGGAGGCCGTCGCCCGCTTTCGGGGCCGGCGGCCGGTACACGTCGGCGGGCGGGTTCGGGACTGCCTTCAGCTTGCGCTTCTTGCCGCCCCGCGCCGCGCCGGGGCCTCGCCCGCCGCCCGCCCGCTTGGTGGGCAACGGCAGCTTGGGAACCCACTTCACGTCCTCGATCACGCCGAAGCTGCGCAGCGCCAGCAGCGCGACGGCGAGGACCAGGAACAGGAAGACGATCTGGTCGGTCTGACCGTCCCCCGCCAGCTGCAGGACCTCAATGGCGACGAACAGCGCGGCCATGACCCACAGCGGGATGTTGAAGAAGCTGCGGGCCTGCGGGTACACCAGCGCCAGGCCGACGAAGCAGGGCAGCGACACGTAGTGCATGCCGCCCGCGCCGACGTTGAACGGCGTGCTGACCAGGGCGGGGATGACCACGACCAGCCCCACGAAGGTCAGGAACCGGGTGCGGCCGAGGATGCGTTCGAGCTGCTGGCCGATGATGTAGAGGAAGAACACCGTGATGGCGGACCAGAACACCTCGTTGCGGGCCACCCCGAGGGGCCAGCTCACGACGCGCCACACCTCGCCCCGGCGGACCAGGAACGACGCGAAGCCGAGCTGATCGGACACCGACGCGGCGAGGGCGCGCAACAGGATGCCGAACACGCCGAGGCCGACGAGGAGCACGGTGGTGGTGACCTCGAGGTTGCCGACCCTGAACCAGGCGTCGTCGCGGCCCCGGAAGCCGGGGGAGGGGAAGGAGAATCGAGCCATTGAGAACACCTATTGTGGCGTGAGATTCGCTTTCCGCAGCGCAGACACGGGAACGGATGCGGGATCAGCGTCAGCGGGTCCCGTGAGCGTAATCGCTGGTCGCCCCCAGACCGGGCTCACCACCGCGCCGTGCCCTCGACCGCGGCCCCCGCTCGGCTCTGCCCGGCGCGGGCCAGTGCGCCGCGGAGGGCGGCCACGATCGGTGTTCCGTCCGCCCCCTCGACCATCGAGACGTGCATGCCGGCGGCCTCGTCGGCCGCCGCGTCTGCGCTGGTCAACGTGTTGACCGCCGCCTCGCACGCCGACCACAGGTTGTCCTGGTCGACGGTGGGGCCCCGCAGCCAGCCGTGGACCAGCACGCCGCGGCGATGGCGGAACTCCTCCCGGGCGAGCCGGGTCACCACCACCGTCCGCCCGAGGGTGGCGGTCACCCGGGCGCTCGAGGCGGCCAGGGACAGGTTGGGCCAGCGGGGCGGGTCCACATCGAGCTCGAGCGTGTCGTCGGCCGTCCGCGCCGGCACCGGGTGGGTGCCGGGCCCGAGCAGGTTGACGATCCAGTCCACCGGGCCCTCGTCATGGCGGATCGACGCCAGCCGCTGGGCGAGCTGCACCGGGTCATCGAGGTCGAGCGCGTGCGAGCGGACCTCCCGGGCCAGATCGGAGCCGGCCAGCTCGTGGCCGATGTTGGCGAGCGTCGCCTGCTCCCGTCGATCGCCCAGGAGGGTGATCGACGCTGCGCCGCCACCCAGCAGGCTGCGGGCGAGCATGCTCGCAGGACGATTGGCGCCGCCGACCACGACGCCGACGGTGGCGGAAGTGTGCACGGTGCTCAGGTCTACCGCCTTCTTGACCACTAATGGTGCTGCAGCTGCGTGGTTGTGTGCGCAGTAGGTCGTTCGCCGGCGGAGCGGGCATCGGGCGCGGGGTGCGCGACCCAGCCCGTCCCACCGTCCTAGCGTGGCCCCGTGCTCAGCTGGGGAACCATCGCCGTCTCGGCCGCGCTCACCGCAGTGGCCACCCTGTTCGGCATGGCGCCCTTCGAGCGGCCGTTGGAGGCGCGTCGGCTGCTCATCGCGGCGATGGCCGCCGCAGCGGGCCCGTTGCTGTGGCACGCCCTCACCCGGGTCGCCACCCCCGGTCCGCTCACGGCAGAGCTGACGGCGGAGGCGTTCCCCGCCTCCCGCAGCGATGCCGGCGTCGGCCTGGCCACGCTGGCCACCGTGGCGCTCGCCCTCGGCTTCGGCCCCGACCGCCGGCTGGCTGCGGCCCGGGTCCTCACCATCGCGGTGGGCTCGGCGGTCGCCGGGTTCGGGATCGCTGTCTACCTGACGTGAACCTGAACCACCCTCGGCCTGAGCATCAGAGGCCCTCGAGCTCGTAGCGCCAGGGCAGCTCGGTCAGCCAGATGCGGTGCCGGGGCCCGGGGGCGTGCAGATCCACCGGGTCTGCCTCGAAGGCGACATCGCCGTTGTACAGGGTGACGACCCACGCACCGTCGACGTGCACCACCCGCGGGGTGAACGAGCGGTACGGCTCGGTCGGCACCGAAGCCATCGCGTGGGCGACGTCGCGGTAGGCGGCGAGCCTGGTCAGCGACACGAACGTCGGGGCGGGCAACTCCACCTCACCGGTGGCGTGGGCCGCGATCGCCTCCTCGGGGGTGACCCAGAGGTGGTCGTTGATCTCCGAGCCGTCGACGGTCACGTCGAACACGGCGGGCTCGCCCAGCAGCGGAGCGACGAAGAACCAGGTGGCGAAGCGGCGGGACCGCCCCGGCGGGGTCGTCCAATGGGCGAAGGGCAGCAGCGAGGCGGGGTCCACCCGCACCCCGGCCTCCTCGTGGGCCTCGCGCGCCGCCGCGTTCGCCGCCGCGTGATCGAGGTCATCGGGCCGCTCGGGGTGGTAGTCCTCCGGGTCCAGCCTGCCGCCGGGGAACACCCAGCTGCCGCCGTGGAAGGCGAGGTCGGCGCTGCGGCGGAGCAACAGCGTCTCGATGCCGCCCCCACCGTCCCGATCGCGGATCACGATCACGGTGGCTGCGGGCCTGATGGGCACTTCCGGTTCGGCCATGAGCGGGCACCCTATATCGAGCCGCTCGACGGGCGAGCAGCGCTCAGGCCGGCGGGTAGAGGATCAGCTGCGTGCAGCGGAACAACGCGATCACCCGGCCGTCGCCCGCACGGCGGACCTCCGCATCCCACACCTGGGTGGTGCGCCCGCCATGGGCGAGCCGGGCATCGCAGACCACGTCGCCGTCGGTGGCGGTGCCCAGGAAGTTGGTCTTCAGCTCCATGGTGGTGAACCCGCTCGCCCCCGCCGGCAGCGACGCCATGCAGCCGTGCCCACAGGCGGAGTCCGCCAGCGCCACCACCGACGCGGCGTGCAGGAACCCGTTGGACGCGAAGAGCTCCGGCCGCACCGTGAGCCGGTTGGAGGCCGCCCCCCGCTCCACCCGGTCGTAGGACATGCCGATCAGTGCGTGCAGGTTCCCGGTGAAGGTGGCGTTGAGCTCGGCCGCGGCGCGGCGGGCTGCATCGGGATCGGTGCCGGTCACGGAGCGAACAGGGTGGACAGCGTGACCGGCCGCAGCCCGCTCCGCTCGAGGTGGTCCACGATGGCGTCGATGGCGGCCACCGTGTCGGCGTGGCCGAAGTGCAGGCTGACGATGTCGCCGGCGGCGACCACGGAGGTCACGTTGTCGCGAACGGCGTCGGCACCCGGGTCGGTGAAATCGAGCGAGTCGACGTTGTAGCCGACCACCGTCCCGTAGCCGGCCAACCCGGCCTCGACGAGCACGTCCTCGCTGGCGATCTCCATACCGGACGGCCTGAACCAGCGCCCCGGCCCGCCGACGACACGGACCAGGGCCTCGGCACCTCCCGCGATCTCCGCGGCGATGGTGGCCCGGTCGAGCTCTCCCATCGTCTGGTGCGACCACGTGTGGTTGGCCAGCTCGTGGCCGTCGGCCACGAGGCGCAGGCCGAGGTCGGGGTGCTGGTCGAGCCACTCACCCACCACGAAGGCGGTGATCGGCACCTGGCGGGCGGCGAGCCGGTCGAGCAGCGCGGTGGCCAGCGTCGGGTCGCCGTTGGTGTGGAACGTGAGGGCGACCTGCGGCCGGGTGCCGGGCCCGCTCGACACGAACACGGCGGGACGGCCGTCGTGGGCGGTGGTGGTGCCGGGTGCCGCCGCGGTCGTGGCGGTGGCCGGAGTCGTCGAGGCCGGCGGCGCCGTACCTTGGGGTACGGTGCTCGCCTGATCGGCCGAAGGGGCGGCGGCCCGGTTCGACGCGTCCGGTACCGCCTCTTGCCCGGCCCCGTCTCCCGCGTCGCTGCGGCAGGCGCCGGCCACCAGCGCGATCGCGCCCGCCACGAACGTCCGTCGGTCCATCCCCATGGCTCGCACCGTAGTTGAGTCGCTGCACCTCGCCGGCCTGTCGGGCGCTGCCCGTCGGCCGCAGTCGCCGCCTGGCCTTGCCGGCCGTCAGGAAGGGCGCCACGTTCGGGAGGTCGCCGCGCTCCGGGGCGAGCACGATCAGAAGCGCTGACCCTCCACCCCCAGCAGGAACTGTCCCAGCCGCAGGTGCACCCGGTCGGGATGGGCGTTGATGTGGATCGGCATGGCGGCGATGTCCCGCCAGCGCCGCTCGAACGAGCCGCCCTCGCGCAAGCCGTTGCCGCCCAGCGTGCGCAGCAACGTCAACATGGCGTCCTGGCACAGCGTCAACACCGTGGCCGACACCGCGCCCTGCCGCTGGAAGTCCGCCTCGGTGGGGATGTCGCCCCGGGCGATGCGTGCGTCCACGTCCTGCGCCGCCGCCTCGGCCGCCATGCGGGCGGTGGTCAGCGCAGCGGTGACCGAACCGAGGTTGGCCTGCACGTTCGGCATGTTCACCATGCTGGCGCCCATGATCGCCCGGCGGCCGTCGATCGAGGCCACCGCGTCCTGCAGGGCAGCCTGCACCGTGCCGACCGCCATGTGCGCCAGCCAGATGTCGCTCAGGCCGACCCAGTCCTCCCGGTAGCGGGCGTGGACCATCGGCAGTGCCGGATCGCGGAAGGCGGCGGCCCGGTTGGCGGCGAACCACGGGGTGCACCGCTCGAGCGGCACCCGGACCGAGTCGTAGTGGATCGTGTCGGTGGCCGACGCCCGCACCGACGCGCCGTCCCACGTGGCGTCGATGCGCACGCCCGGCCCGTCGAGCGGCACGACGGTGAAGCGCAACTCGTCCGGCGTCGGCGGCCGGGACCCGTCGCCGATGGCGAACGCGGCACCCGTCCAGTCCGCGTAGCGGCAGCCCGAGCCGAAGGTGGCCGAGCCGTCGAGGATCACATCGTCACCGTCGATGCGGCCGAACACGCGGCTGCCAGCGCCCCCGGGGAAGCACACCCACTGATGGCCGGCCACGATCAACGACAGCAGGTCCGCGTGGTCGGGCCCCAGCGCGCCGACGAACAGGTGGAAGACCGACCAGTGGTTCCACAGGCACCAGGCGGTGGAAGCACACGCACCGGCCACCGCAGCGAGCTCCGCGCCGAGCTGCGCGACCGTCGCCTCGCCGCCGCCGATCTCCCGGCTGGCGACCAAGCCCAGCACGTCGGACGCCTTCAGCGCGCCGATCACATCCGGATCGACGGTGCGCGAGAGGTCCGCCTTCTCCGCCTGCGCGGCGATGGCGGCCAGCAACGGCGCGGTGGCGAGCGGCGCGGCGCGGTCCACCGTGGCGGTGACGAGGGCCGAGCCCGGGCTCGAGGTCGATCGGTCCGGCATCCGGCCAGCGTAGTCCGCCGTTCGAACCCCGATTCGGTAGCCTCGCGAGCAACGCCACCTCTGCGTGCGCTCGACCTCTGGAGTCCGCATGACCGCGACGATGCAGCCACGAAACGCCTGGCGGCTGGAGACCCCCGGCACCGCCGGATGGACCCGCACGGCCCGCCCCGACGACCCCGCCAAGTACTTCATGGTGTCGGCGGACTGCCACGTCACCGAGCCCCACGCCTTCTGGAAGACCGTCGAGCCGCAGTACCTCGACCGCATCCCCCGCCTCGATGCCCGTGAGGACGGCTCGCTGTGGATGCACACCGAAGGCAACGCCCCCATGATGGTCAAACCGGGCAAGGCGACGCGCACCGTGCAGGAGCAGCAGGCCTTCGAGAGGGCCGAGCACAACCGTCACTCCGGCTCGCGCATGGAGGACGAGGACCTGCTGCGCGCCGGCACCGGCAAGGAGCTCGCCCGCCGCATCGAGGACCAACGGGCCGACGGCGTCGATGTCGAGCTCATCTTCCCCAACAGCGGCCTGCTGTGCTGGGCCACGCCGGACCCCGCCTTCGCCATGGCGATGTGCCGGGCGTGGAACCGCTGGGCGCTGGAGTTCTTCGGCGAGCACATGCAGGGCCCCGCGCCCACCCAACTCCCGCTGGCGCTGATCGCCAGCGGCGACATCGACGGCGCCATGGCCGAGATCCGCTGGGCCGCCGAGCACGGCTGGCGCGGCCTGCTGCTGGGCAACCAACCGATCTACGGGCCGAGCGCACCGGGCAAGCTGCAGTACAACGACCCGGCGTTCCTGCCCATGTGGGAGCTCATCGAGGAGACCGGCCTACCCGTCACGTTCCACGTGTCGACCGGGCGCGATCCCCGCGCTGTCGGCGGCAACGGCGGGGCCATCATCAACTATGTGTGCCACTCGATGGAGACCACCATTGAACCGCTCGTCCAGATGATCACCTCCGGCGTGTTCGAACGGTTCCCGGGCATCCGCGCCGGGCTGATCGAGAGCGGCATCGGCTTCATCCCGTGGCTGCTCGAGACGATGGACTACGCCTACAAGG
>JADLEF010000059.1 GCA_020846295.1 Acidimicrobiales bacterium | reverse complement strand
GTCGCGCCGGACGGTGACCTCGGCGGGGAAGTCCGGATCGTCCTGCGTGTACACGGTGAGCGCCGCGCCGGCCCGTTCGAGCTCGGCGAGCACGGGGGCGACGAGCACGCAGGTCGGGCAGTCACGTTTGACGACGGCGACGAGACCATCGGGGAGGGCGGGGGCATCGGCCACGGTCGAACCCTACGCAACCCTCGCCGTCGCCGCTCGACGGACCCCCTCCGTGTTCACGGGGCCGGACGATCCTCACCCAACGTAGGTATCGCTGCGCGTTTCGAGCTATCTCCGGCGGTGATACCTGTCACAAGCCCTTCCGATGGACCTCCTGCGCTCGCTACGGTGCGCGGATGACCTCGGGGGAGCGCCATCCCAGGGTTCGCCCGGGCGGCGAACTGGTGGTGCGGTTCTTCGGCGTGCGCGGCTCGACGCCGTGTTGCTCGCCGGAGGTCCACCGCTACGGCGGGAACACCTCCTGCGTCGTGGTCGAGGCCCCCGGGACCCGGCCGATCCTGCTCGATCTGGGCACCGGCAGCCGGCTGTACGGCGAGTCGCTTCGGCGGGCCGACGGCACGCCGTTCCGGGCCGCAGCGCTCGTCAGCCGCCTCCACTGGGACCACGTGCAGGGGCTGCCGTTCTTCGGCCCTGCGCTGTGCGCGGGCAGCGAGATCGAGATCTACGCCCCGCCCCCCGGGTGCGGCATGACGCTGGCCGAGGCGATCGATTCCTGCATCCGCCCGCCCTTCTTCCCGGTGACCGTGGCCGAACTGCCGGGGTCGATCCGGGTGTCCGAGGCGGAACCGGGCCGCACCTTCGCGGTGGACGAGGTCTCCGTGACCACCCGCACGGTGCCCCACGTCGGCCCCACCGCCGGGTTCCGACTCGATTGGCAGGGCGTGTCGATCACCTACATACCGGACCACCAGCAGCCCGGCGTGGGCTCGACCCGGGTCGATGACGAGGTGCTGGCCCTGGCTGACGGTGTCGACCTGCTCATCCACGACGCGCAGTACACGGCGGAGGAGTTCGAGCAGAAGTCGAACTGGGGTCATTCCACGGTGCCGTACGCGGTGGAGGTGGCCCGGCAGGCCCGGGTCCGGACCCTGGCGCTGTTCCACCACGACCCGTTGCACGACGACCCCACCGTGGACCGCCTGCTCGGTGAGGCCAGGGTGCAGGCCGGCTGCGCAGTGGAGGTGATCGCGGCTCGTGAGGGTCTCGACCTGCGCTTCCCCGCCCGGACGGGACCGGCGGCGCAACCGCTTCCCGCCGCCCTGGCGTTCGGCCCGCGCTGATCCTCGGGCGCTAGGGTTCGCCGCCATGACCGGACGCCCTCCTGCCAGTGACCCCGCCCACTTCCGTAAGGTTCTCGGCCGTTTCCCCACCGGCGTCACCATCGTGACCGCGATGGACGAGGGCAGGCCCACCGGCCTGGCCATCGGTTCGTTCACGTCGGTGTCGCTCGATCCGCCCCTGGTGGCGTTCCTGCCGACCAAGACGTCCGCTTCCTACGCCGCCATCGAGAGCTCGGGCGCGTTCTGCGTGAACGTAGTCGCCGAGGATCAGAAGGCGATGACCGGGGTGTTCGCCTCGAAGGCGGAGGACAAGTTCGCCGGGGTGGACTGGGAGCCGGCCCCGGTGACCGGCTCGCCGAAGCTCGGCGGCTGCCTGGCGTGGATGGACTGCAAGGTGCACGCCGTCCACGATGGCGGCGACCACTGGATCGTGGTCGGCGCGGTGCAGGAGATGGACGTCGACGATCGTGACGTCGGTCCGCTGCTGTTCTTCACCGGCGCCTACGGCGGCTTCGCCGCGCTCGACTGACCGGAACGGGCAACGCTGCGGCATGGCCATCTACGCGCTGGGCGATCTGACGCCCCGAATCCACCCCGACGCCTTCGTGCACCCCGACGCCACCGTGATCGGTGACGTGGTCCTCGGCGCGTTCAGCTCCGTGTGGCCCTCCGCGGTGCTGCGCGGTGACGACGGTCCGATCACGATCGGTGAACGCACCTCGATCCAGGACGGGGTCGTCGTGCACACCTGGGAGGAGAACCCCACCACGATCGGCTCGAACGTGGTGGTGGGCCACCTCGCCCACATCGAGGGCGCCGACATCGAGGACAACGTGCTGCTGGGGTCGACCTCGGTGCTGCTGCGGCGGGTCCGGGTGGAGAGCTGGGCGCTGGTCGGCGCCGGCGCGCTGGTCCCGCCGGGCAAGGTGGTGCCGTCGGGCGCGCTGGCGGTGGGCATCCCGTGCGTGATCAAGGAGGGCGCCGCCGACAGGGCGACGATCATCGAGTCGATCGACGCCTACGTCGACCGGGTGCACCGCTACCGGGCGGGCCTCCGCCGCATCGACTGACGCGGGTGCGGCCTCCGCCGCGCCGCTTCAGCGGGTGGGGTCGGAGTTGAGGTATCGGCCCACGCCGACGGGCAGGTTGCGCACCACGGAGAAGGCGACGAGCAACCCGCCGGCGACGACGTAGCCGCGGGTTCCCGGCCGGGGCACCGGTAGGCGCCTGCCGAACGTGGCGGCCAGCCACACCAGGTATGCGTAGGCGAGCAGGGGCAGGGCGAGCACGAGCAGCAGGTTGTAGTCCGCCGCGGTGGCCGGGTTCGCCCTCGCCAGGTTGGCGACCGCTCTCGTCATCCCGCACCCAGGGCAGTCCAGGCCGGTGATGGCCCGGAACGGGCAGGTGGTGGGCCCGGCGTCCTCGCGTTGGAGCACGCCGACCGCCACGCACCCGGCGAGCGCGGCGGCGCCGACGCCGACCGGTGCGACCCATCGGCGGCCGCCGGTGCGCTCGCCGCGTTGCTCGCGGGTGGACGCCACAGAGGTCATGGGCCCAGGTTAGGGGGTGGTCGTGCCACCTGCGGTGCGATCGACCATCGACGCCCCGTCGGTGCCGCCGGCGCCTTCTCGGCGCCGCGTCCGTTGCAGCCGTTCGGCGAGGTAGGCGTCGATGGTGTCCGCCCCCAGCGGGGGTGAGAAGTAGGGGCCCTGCGCCGCGTCGCAGCCGAGCTCGCGCAACCGGGCGAGCTGGCCGACGGAGGCCACCCCTTCCGCGATGCTCGACAGCTCGAGCGTGCGGGCGAGCGAGATGATGGGGGCGGCGACGACCGCCGACGCCGGTCGCTCGGCGTTGAGCTCCTCCACGAAGGAGCGGTCGATCTTGACCACGTCGACCGGGAGCCGGGACAGGTACGACAACGACGAGTAGCCGGTACCGAAGTCGTCGATGGCGAGCCGGACGCCGAGCGCCTTGAGGTCCCGGACGGTGCCGATCGCCTGGTCGGAGTCCTCGAGCAGCACCGCCTCGCTGAGCTCGAGGCACAGCAGCGACGGGCGCAGGCCGCTGGCGCGCAGCACGGTGGCGACGCTGTCGACAAGTGCGCTGTCGACCACCTGCCGGTGGGCGACCTTGACGTGGATGGACGGGGCGTCGGTGCCGAAGCGGTGCTGCCAGGCCCGCGCCCGGGTGGTGGCCTCGCGCAGCACCTGCTCGCCGAGCTGGGCCAGGAGGCCGGCCGAGTCGGCCTCCTCGGCGAAGTCACCGGCCTGCAGCGGGCCCCGGGTGGCGTGCTCCCAGCTGGCCGACGCCTCGACCGCCAGCACGTTCCCGGTGCGCAGATCGATGCAGGGCTGGTAAAGCACCGCCACCGCACCGGACCCGAGGGCGGTGCGCAGCTCCTCGGCCAGCAGCTCCCGATTGCCGACCCGGCTGCGCATGGTCTCGTCGAAGACCTCGATGCGGGCCCGGCCGCGGTCCTTGGCCCGGTACAGCGCCGCATCGGCGTCGCGCAGCAGCGCTTCGGGGTGCTCCGCTCCGTGGGAGAGGGTGAGGCCGACCGACGCGGTGATGCGCACGGTGGCCCCGGCGACGGGGTACGGGCTCGAGCCGAGCGCGGCTGACACCCGGTGCGCCATGGCCAACGCCTGGGAGCGGTCCTCCACCGAGTCGCACAGCACCACGAACTCGTCGCCGCCGAGCCGGGCGACGAGGTCGCTGGGCCGCACCACGGAACGGAGGCGCTCGGCCACCTGGACCAGGAGCTGGTCCCCGGCGTCGTGGCCGAAGCGATCGTTGACCAGCTTGAAGCGGTCGAGATCGAGGAAGGCGACGGCGGCGAGGCGCTGCGAGCGCCGGGCGCGGGCGAGCGCGGCGTCCATGGCCTCGAGCAGGCGGGCCCGGTTGGGTAGTCCGGTGAGCGAGTCGTGCGAGGCCCGCTCGGCCAACTCCGCCTCGCGCCGGCTGCGGTCGGTGACGTCGTGGCCGACCGCCACGAGCCGCACGATGCGGTCGTGGTCGTCCCACTCGGCGGTGATCCATTGCTGGACGTGGAGCGTCTCGCCGGCCAGGGTGCGCATCGGTAGCTCGCCGTCCCACTGGGAGTGCTCGAGGAGCGCCGGCCAGATCCGGTTGCGGAACAGCTGCTCGCTGTCGGGGGCGTAGAGATCGGTGAGGTGCAGCCGGTCGAGCTGGTGGTCCGCCACGGCGAAGGTCTGCTGGGCCCGGGGGTTGAGGTAGGTCACGCGGCCGCTGTCGAGCTCGAACTCGCCGACGAGCTCGTTCGCCGTCTCGACCAGCCGAACCAGGCGGCGGGTGCGGTCGCCCTGGGCGACCCAGTCCGGCACCGGGATGAGCACCCCGATGAACCCGTCGAGCTCCCCATCGGTGTCGAGCGGGGTGATCTGGTGGTCCACCCATTGGACGGCTCCGTCCGCGTTGAGGCGGTGCTGGAAGCGGACGGTGCTGCGTTGCCGGGCGGCTTCGGCCAGGGCGTCGGCGGCGGTGCGTCGGTCGTCGCGATGGATGAGCGAGAACAGGTCGGCCACCGAAGGCGGCGGGCCGGGTCTCGATGCGTCCCCGGGGCTGCGCTCGGCGGGCGGTCGGACGCGGTCCGCACGCCGGGTCCGGTCGAAGGCGGCGGGCGGGTCGCGGGTGAGGTCGACGACGAGCTCGACCTGGTCATCGTCGTCGCCGTCCCGGCGGTGGGTCGTGGCGGAGGACGGCGATGGCGGCCCAGCCGGGATGTTGTCGGTCGGGATGTTGTCGGTCGGGATGTCTTCCGTCGCAGCGATCAGCTGGTCGACGAGGCGGAGCAGCGCGGCGCTCGCCCGCACCGGGACGACATCCCGACCGGTCTGGTAGGCGGGCACGGGCAGCGCCTCGAAGGCGTCGAGAAGCGAGACCCGCTCGCTGCGCGCGGCGAGCACCTCGCGCTGCATGGCGCTGATGTCGACGTAGGTCGCCACCGCGCCGATGCGGTGGCGGAGGGAGTCGTCACTGAGCGCTCGGGCGCGCACGAGGAACCAGCGGCGCGGCTCGCCGTGCGCAGCGTTGCCGATGCGCAGGCCGACCACCGCCTCGGCGGCCGGGGCGCCGCCGGCGAGCACGCGCTGGACGGGGTGGTCGGCCGGATCGAGCGGCGTGCCGTCGGGGAGCTGGGGCTGCCAGCGAGCTGGGAGCGCGGTGTGGCCGGGCAGCTCGGTGGCATCCGCCCCGAACAGGCGGTGGGCGCCGAGGTTGAGCTCTCGCACCTCGCCGTCGGCGTCGTGCACCGTCACCGCGAGGTCGACGTCGTCGAGGGTGGCGCGGGCCAGCGCCGCGCTGCGCCGGGCGGTCTCGACCTCGAGGGCGTGCTCGGTCAGGTCGTCGATGGCGACGAGCAGCCGTTCGGTGCGGTGGCTCAGGTCGTGCAGCGGGGTGGCGCGCACCCTGGCCAGGAAGGGGTGGCGGTCGCCGTCGTCGATGAGCACCGTCGTCTCGAAGCTGCCCGCCCCGTGCTCGACGCTGGCCGACAGCGCGCCGGCCAGGCGGTCCCGATCCTCGGCGACGACCAGCTCGAGGAGCGTGCCGTGCGGCTGCTGGGTTCCGAAGGTGCGTCGCCACGCCGGGTTGGTGCTGTGCACCGCACCGTCGGCGCCGATGAGGGCGTAGGCGGCGGGCGAGGCGTCGAACACCTCGGCCAGCAGCAGTTCGTCGCGCTTGCGGTCGGTGACGTCGCGGGCCCGCACCGCCAGCAACCCGGTGGAGGCCGGGCTCAGGGCGAGCTCGGCCCAGCTGGGGCGGGCATCGTTGCGGGTGAGGTGGACCTCGACGACGGTGGCATCGTCGTGGCCCGCGCCGCCGGTGCCGGCTGCGTCGGCTGCGTCGGCTGCGTCCCGCATGGCCTCGCACAGCGCCTCGGCGTCGGGGGTGGCGACGAGATCGAGCAGGCTGCGGCCCGGGAGGCGGTGGGCGAGCTCGCCGACGAGGCGCCCGAACCCGTCGTTGGCCACGGCGGTGCGCCCGCCCCGGTCGATCACCGCCTCGGGGAAGGGGCCAGGCCGCACGGTGGCCGTTGACGCGCCGTCGACGATCGCGGTGGTGGCGGGGGTCGCGGGCACGGTCTCGAGCACGAACCACCGCCGTTCGCCGGTGCGGGCCGGCTCACCGGGGTTGGGCGCGACGACGCGCAGGACGTGGTGCAGGGCGCGGCCACCCACCTGCCGGTCGAAGCGGTACTCGGCGCCCGGCTCCCGATCGAGGCGCAGCGCGTCCGCGGTGGCGTAGGGGTTGTCGCCCGGTTCGTGCAGCGCGGTGATCGACAGGCCGACGATGGCGCTGCTCTGCGTGCCGCGCAGCTCGGCGAACGCCCGATTGCACCAGCGCACCACGCCGTCGTGGTCGATGAGCGCCGCGCCGGTGCTGAGCCGTTCGAGCAGCGACGTGGCGGGGACGGAACCGTCTTCCGGCCGCAGCCCGTCCGCCGCGGGTTCAGCGGGCCGAGCGGTCTCGGCGTCCCGAGCGATGTCGGCGGCAGCGGCGGGCCGGTGGTCGTCGCGTTGGCGCGCCGCGCCGGTCGGCGAATCGTCGGACAGTCGTGCTGCGTCGGGCATCGGAGGTCCTCCGGAGCCACAGGCTGCGGGATGGCGGACAGCCGGGGATTTGTTACTATCGTCGTAGGAGAAATTCCGGGGACCGGCAACCCCGCTCACCTCACCGTACCCGACACCCGTCGTCTCAGTGCCCCCGCGCTGGGCGCGATCTCCACGCTGGAGCGACCCGATGGCAAACACCGAGTTCGATCTCGATCTCAGCCGCTACAAGCTCGGCTGGTCCGACGCCGAGGACTACGTGTTCAAGCCCCGCCGCGGGCTCAACGAAGAGCTCGTGAACGAGATGTCCTGGATGAAGAGCGAACAGGACTGGATGCGGGACTTCCGCCTCCGCTCGCTCAAGCACTTCGAGAAGCGACCCATGCCCAACTGGGGCGGGGACATGTCGGAGATCTACTTCGACGACATCTTCTATTACATCAAGCCCACCGACCATCAGGTCGACGAGTGGGACAACCTGCCCGACGCGATCAAGAACACCTACGAGAAGCTCGGCATCCCCGAGGCGGAGCGCAAGTACCTCGCCGGGGTGACCGCCCAGTACGAGTCCGAGGTGGTGTTCCACCGCAACCGGGCAGAGCTCGAGGAGCAGGGCGTCATCTTCTGCGACATGGACACCGCGGTGCGCGAGTACCCCGACATCGTCCGGCCGTACTTCGGCAAGATCATCCCGCCGAACGACAACAAGTTCTCGGCGCTGAACTCGGCGGTGTGGTCGGGTGGCTCGTTCATCTACGTCCCGCCGGGCGTCGAGGTCGACATGCCGCTGCAGGCCTACTTCCGCATCAACGCCGAGAACATGGGCCAGTTCGAGCGCACGCTGATCATCGCCGATGAGGGCTCGAAGGTGCACTACATCGAGGGCTGCTCGGCCCCGGTCTACAGCTCCGACTCGCTGCACTCCGCCGTGGTCGAGATCGTGGTCAAGCCGTCCGCCCGGGTGACCTACACCACCATCCAGAACTGGTCGAACAACGTGTTCAACCTGGTCACCAAGCGGGCCCGGGTGGAAGCCGAGGGCCACATGGAGTGGATCGACGGCAACATCGGCTCCCGTCTGACCATGAAGTACCCGGCCGTGGTCATGGTCGGCCCGAAGGCGTCGGGCGAGGTGCTCTCGGTGGCCTACGCCGGCGCCGGTCAGCACCAGGACGCCGGGGCCAAGATGACCCACGCCGCGCCGGAGACCACCTCGAAGATCGTCTCGAAGTCAATCTCCAAGGATGGGGGCCGCACGTCGTACCGCGGCCTGGTGCGGGTCGAGGAGGGAGCGTACGGCTGCAAGTCGCACGTCCAGTGCGACGCCCTGCTGCTCGACGACGACTCGGTGTCGGACACCTACCCGTACATGGAGATCGGTGCGAAGGACGCGGTGATCGGCCACGAGGCGACGGTCAGCCGGGTGGCGGACGAGCAGCTGTTCTACCTGCGGTCGCGCGGCCTCTCCGAGGAGCAGGCCATGGGCATGATCGTCAACGGGTTCATCGAGCCGGTCACCCGCACGCTGCCGATGGAGTACGCGGTCGAGTGGTCCCGCCTCATCGAACTGCAGATGGAAGGAAGCGTCGGCTGATCGACCTGGGGACGGCGGCGCCACCGCGCACCGCCGTCCCGGCCGTGCGCGGTACCGTCGGGCCGTGGTCGACCCTCGCATCGCACGCACCCGTGACACTGTGTTGCGCGCGGCCCGTGATCTGCTCGTCGAGGGCGGCCCGGCCGCGGTGACCGTCGACGCGGTCGTCGCCCGTTCGGGCGTCGCCAAGTCGACCATCTACCGGCACTGGGAATCGCGCGACGAGCTGCTGCTGTCGGTGATGGAGGGCGCCGCGCCGTTCCTGCACCCGCCGCCCGCGTCGCTCGATTTCGAGTCCGCCCTGCGGGCGCTGGTGGAGCAGCTGCAGGCGGTCTTCTTCGACGACGAGTGGGCCCGGATGCTGCCCGCCCTGCTCATGCTGAAGCACCACGAGGAGGGCCTGGCCCACCTCGAGGGCCGCATGCACGAGGCGCAGAGCCGGGTGCTGGCCGAGGTCCTCGACCGAGGGGTGGCCGAAGGTCGCCTGCCCGCCGGCTATGACCTCGACGAGGCGGCCGCCCACCTGGTGGGGCCGATGCTGTTGATGGTCCTGGCCGATGTCGCGGTGGACCCTTCGTTCGGCCGGCGGGTGGTGGATCGCTTCCTCGTCGCGTTCGGCGTGGCCGCGCCGGGCTGAGGGCCGCGCTCCGCCAGGCACGGAAGGCGAGGCAAACTGGAACGCATGCCGATGCGGGAAGAGTGCAAGAACTTCGAGTCCCGCACCTACGCCAACGGCGAGACGGTGCGCAAGTGCAACATCGACCTCGCGCCCGAGGCCCCGTGGCGCTGTCCTGATCGCTGTCCCGGCTACGAACGCCGCATGGCCGATGTGAACTGGAAGCACGGCACCCTGGTCACGCCGCCGACCCCGGCCGAGCCGCCAGGACTGGGGGCCGAGGACGAGCGGGTGGCCCGCCTGCTCGATGAGGCCGAGGACATCGTCAACTCGATCGGCCCCGCGGTGTTGGCCGAGGTCGAAGCCGAGCGTGCGCGCGCTCAGCGTCCGTTCTGGCGCAGATTGTTCGGTCGAGGGGGATGAACTCCCGCCGGCGATCGGTCGAACGCCGATAGCAGGGGTCCGACCGGGTCGGACGACCCACAGCCTTTGCTGCACCTGGGCCGGAGGGGACCATCGCCATATTCGGGGATCGGCGGGCCTCCTCTTTGGTGAGCCCATGGATGCGGATCCCGCTCAGCTCGCTCCCACGGGCGTTGTTGCCGGCCTGTCGATCGACGATGGCCTGCTCCGGGTTGCGGTGGTGGAGCGCGGGGAGGTCCCGGCCGTCGTGGACGGGGCCGAGGCGGACCTCGATCCCCGGGCCGTGCAGGGGGGCCGGGTGCTGGACCGAGCGATGCTCGGTCGGCGCATCGCCGAGCTCTGGGATGCGCTGAGCCTGAGCGGGGTCCCCACCTTCATCGGCTTCCAGCCCGACGACGCCCAGGTCCGCACGGTGCTGGTGCGGGACTGGCCCGACCGGGGCTGGCCCGCTGAGGTGCTGCGCATCGTCGAGCTGGTTCGGGGCCGCTACGAGGACGAACCGGTCTGGAACGGCGCGCCGCTGTGGCGGGACCAAGCCGTCGCCGCCCGGGTCGCCGCCTGCCGGCGGCCCGACGTGTCGGCCCTGGTGTCCGCCGCCCGCCACGGGGGGGTGTGGGTGGCGGGCGTCGAGCTGACCGGCCTGGCGCTCGAGCGGGCCATGCAGCGCGTCGCGCCGCCGTTCACCCTGGTCGTCGACCGCACCGGCGCGGGACCGGCGACGTTGCTGCTGCTCGACCACGGTGTGGTCGTCCTCGGCTGGCGCAGCGCGCTGGCGCCGGAGGTCGACGGCGCCGGGGAGCTGCGGGTCTACCTGCTCGACGAGGGCACTGCGGTGGGGATGGCGCAGGGCGCGTTGATCGCCGAGCAGTGGCTGCTGGCTCCGCCGCCGCTGTCGTGGCGGACCGCCGTGCTGTTGCAGCCGGGCACCGGCCTGGCCGTGCAGAGCGCGCCCCCGACCGCTCCGTTCGCCGCCGCTCTCGGCCTGGCCCTCGGGGCAGCCGGGGTCGGCGCCCGGCCGGTGGAGCTGCAGGCCCCGCTGCTGCACAGCAGCCTGGGGCTGTTGCAGGACCTGTCGTCGCGGCCGCGGGCGGCTGGCGTGACCGCGGCGTCCGAGCCGGCCGGTGGTGACGGGGCGGCGATCGAAGCGTCGACGGCGCAGCCCGCCGCCGTCCCCTCGCCGGCGGCACGGGGTGACGAGGAGGGTGGCGAGGCGGCCGGAGCGCAGCCGCACCCCCAGGAGCCGGTCGTCGATCTCGACGACCTGGCCGACCTCGTCGAGGCGGCGGTCGCGGGACCGGCGGCCGCCGCGGGCGTCGGGCAGGTCGTCGCCGCGGGGCAGGGCGTCGGGGTCGGGGACGTCGGGGACGTCGAGGACGGCGAGGACCCGGAGCGGCTGTCGGAGCCGCCGCACGAGGCCGAGGACGGGTCGGACGACGGCCCGGGCGACGATGCGATCGCCGAGGTTGCCGCCGAGGGGGCGGTCGTCGCGGTCGAGCCTGCTGCGGAACCGCAGGAGCCCTCGTCGACCGAGCCGGGCGATGCCCGGGCCTGGCCGCCGCCCGAGGGCCCGCCGTTGGGGCCCGGCCCGGCGTCGCCGTCGCCGTCGCCGTCGTTCGGTGTGGCGGGGGACGACGAGTCCTTCGTCGAGGCGCTGCGCGCCGCGTGGGGGGCGCGGCCGTCGGTTCGGCCCAGGGACCCAGCGGGTTCCGGGTCCTCGATGGCGGTCCCGCCCGCCGACAGGCCCGCCCCGAGGGGCGGCCGCGACGGGTCCGGACCGGCGGGCGGAGCGGGTGCCGATGGCGCGACCGGGTCGGCTGGCGCCGTGGTCGAACAGCAGCCGGGCAGCCCTGGCTCGACGGCGGGGGGCTCCGCACCGGGGGGCTCCGCAGCGGGGGGCTCCGCGGCCCAGGGCTCGACGGGGGACGGTTCGACGGCCCTCGGCTCGACGGCGGATGGTTCGACGACCCGGGACTCGATGGAGCGGGCGCAGGCGCAGGCCCCGGCGGGTGCGGTGGCGACGGTGGTGGCACGGCCGGTGACGAGCCGGTCCACGGCGCCCCTGGTCGTGCCGGACGAGCTCGACGCGCCCACCGGGCCGGACGAGGGGCCGTGCGTGGTCCCGCAGCCGATCGCGCCGCCGGCACCCGCGGCCGAACGGCTCGCCGGTTCGGGCGCCGCCCCCGGCGGGCCCGACGCCGGGGGACGAGGCCGGCGCAGCCGCCGGCGGACCCGGCGGATGGTGGTCATCGCGCTGGCGGCCGGGGTCGGCGCCTTCGTCGTCGCCCGCTCCGCCGGCAACGATCCCCAGGTGGAGCCCCGCCCCGCCGACGAGCTCCAGACCGGTTCGACCGCCGGGACCGGGCTCGACCCGTCGACCGATTCGGCCGTGCGGGACGCCGGCCCCGGGGAGGCGACCACGGTGGACACGGTGACGCAACGGCCGGACGAGGGCGGGGCCGATCTCCCGGTGGAGGGAACGACGGTGCCGCCCTCCTGACGGTGGCCGCCCTCCTGGCGGTGCCGCTCTCGGGGCGGTGCCGTCAGCGGGCGCGCGTCGGCCGGTGCAACGGCAGCCGTTCCGGTCCGCCGGCGGCTGGCCGGGCGGCCGAAGGGTCGACTCCGGTCTTGCCGGTACCGACCCCTTTTGCACTACGCTCATAGGTGTAATTCGGCCTCGGCTCCCGGTCGCGGTCCCGCCAGCCGGCGAGGGCCACCGGTGCGGCCCCCAGGCGAGGAGATTGGTTCCTGTGAGCTCGCTGAATCCTGCCACTGCCGCCGCGCTCGACGGCCCGTCGTGGTTGCGCAGCTTCCGTACCGCGGCTGCCGAACGCTTCGCGACCGCGCCCCGCCCCGACAAGGGCGAGGAGATCTGGCGGTACAGCCGCATCGACGAGCTCGATCTCGACGGGTTTCCGCCGGCGGGCGCGGCGCTCGACCCACCGCCCGACGCGGTGGTGGCGTTGGCCGACGCCCTCGGTGAGACGGGGGGCGTCGTGGTGCTGGCCAACGGCCGGATCGTGCGGGCCGAGCTGGCTGCGGCGGTGGCGGCCCAGGGCGTGCGACTCGGCGGTGCCGCCTCCTTCGAGGACGGTGCCGGCCTGCTCGACGGAGGCGGCGCCCCCGACGACGCGCTGGTGCTGGCCAACAGCGCCTTCGGCGTCGACCCGGTGGTGCTCGCCGTACCGCGCGGTGTGCGGGTGGAACGGCCGATCGTGGTGATCGACTGGTCCTCGAGCGACGGTGGGGCGGCGTTCAGCCGGCTCGTCGTGCGCGCCGCCCAGGGCTCGGAGGTCCGGGTCGTGCACCATCAGCGCAGCGATGAGCGTCGCAGCTGGTTGGCCCCCGTCGTCGAGCTGTTCGCGGCGCCCGACGCCCGCATCTCCTATGGGGTGGTGCAGGATCTCGGTCCCGCCGTGTGGCAGACCGCCACCGTCGCCGCGGTGGCCGAGCAGCAGGCGAGCGTCGAGGTGGTGGCCGCCGCCTTCGGCGGGGACTACGCCCGGCTTCGGATCGACCTCCGCCTGGTGGGCCGGGGCGCCACCGGCAAGCTGGCGGCGGCCTACTTCGCCGACGGCGAGCAGATGCTCGACTTCCGCACGCTGCAGGACCACCAGGGCCCCGACTGCACGTCGGACCTGTTGTTCAAAGGCGTGGTGGACGACCGATCGCACTCGGTGTACTCCGGCATGATCCGGGTCCGGCCCGCAGCCCGCGGCACCAACGCGTTCCAGACCAACCGGAACATCAAGCTCTCCGAGGACGCCTGGGCCGAGTCGGTGCCCAACCTCGAGATCGAGACCAACGACGTGCGCTGCTCGCACGCCTCGACCGTCGGGCCCATCGATCTCGAGCAGCGGTTCTACCTCGAGAGCCGTGGGGTGCCCACCCGCCGGGCCGAGCAGCTCATCGTGAACGGGTTCTTCGACGAGGTGATCTCGCGCCTGCCCGACGAGTTGCGCCCAGCGGTGACCGCTCGCATCGCCGAGAAGCTGGGCGAGCGCTGATGATCCGCCTCTGCTCCATCGAGGACGTACCGAAGGGTACGGCGAAGCGGTTCGAGGTGGACGGCGCCCGCATCGCGCTGGTGCGCATCGACGACGACTTCTACGCCATCGGGGACCGCTGCAGCCACGCGGATGTCTCGCTGTCGGACGGCGAGGTGCTCGCCGACAGCAAGGAACTGGAGTGTTGGAAGCACGGAGCCGCGTTCTCGTTGGAGACCGGCGTTCCGAGCTGCCTGCCGGCGACGAGGCCGGTGCCCGTCTACCGCACCGTGCTGCGAGACGGCGACGTGTACGTGGAGGAAGAGCAATGAGTTCGGTTCTGGAGATCTCGGGTCTGCGCGTCGCGGTGAACGGCAAGGAGATCCTGCGCGGCATCGACCTGCGCGTCGCCTCCGGTGAGGTGCACGCGGTCATGGGCCCCAACGGGGCCGGCAAGTCCACGCTGTCGCAAGCGGTCATGGGGAAGCCCGGCTACGAAGTACTGGGTGGTACGGTCACGCTCGACGGGGCGGACCTGCTGGCCATGGAGCCGTGGCAGCGGGCCCAGGCCGGGTTGTTCCTCGGCATGCAGTACCCCACCGAGGTGGCCGGGGTCGGGGTGGAGGATCTGCTGCGGGAGGCGCTGCGCTCCGCGGGGCGGGACAGCACCCAGGTCTCCGCCTCGGTCGCCACGGAAGCGGCCCGCATCGGGCTCGACGTCCGGCTGCTGCTGCGCTCGCTCAACGTCGACCTCTCCGGCGGTGAGAAGAAGCGCAACGAGACGCTGCAGCTCGCCGTGCTGCAACCGCGCTTCGCCATCCTCGACGAGATCGACTCGGGCCTCGACATCGACGCCCTGCGCGCCGTATCCCGCCGGGTCGAGGCGGCGACGGAGGAGTTCGGGCTCGGCGTGCTGGCCATCACCCACTACCACCGGCTGCTCGACGAGCTGAAGCCCGACGTGGTGCACATCCTGGCCCGGGGTCGCATCGTGGCCAGCGGTGGCCCGGACCTGGCCCGCCAGGTGGAGGCCGACGGCTACGCCGCGTTCGCGGACGCCGGCGCCGAAGTCGCCTGAGTCGGGTGGG
>JADLEF010000058.1 GCA_020846295.1 Acidimicrobiales bacterium | reverse complement strand
TGGCCGAGGCCGTCGCCGTCGCCCGGGATCTGGTGAACGAGCCCGGTGGATCGCTGACGCCGACCCGCTTCGCCCGAAAGGCCTCCAAGGCGGCCAAGAAGCACGGGTTCGACGCCAAGGTGCACAAGCGTGGCGCCATCGAGGAGCTGGGCATGGGCGGTCTGCTCGGGGTCAACCGGGGCTCGGCCCAGCCGCCGCGCTTCGTGGAGCTGCGCTACCGCCCCGCCGGCCGGTCCCGGGGCACGGTGGCGCTGATCGGCAAGGGCATCACCTTCGACAGCGGCGGGCTGTCGCTCAAGACCGGCGCCGGCATGATGACCATGAAGTGCGACATGGCCGGCGCCGCCGCCGTGCTCGGCGCGTTCATCGCCATCAGCCGCCTGCAGCCCGATGTCGAGGTGCGCGGCTACCTGCCGATGACGGACAACATGACCGGCGGCGATGCCAGCCGGCCCGGCGACGTGTTCACCTTGCGCAACGGCAAGACCATCGAGGTGCTCAACACCGACGCCGAGGGTCGGTTGATCCTGGCCGACGCGCTGGCCTTCGCCGCGGAGGCAGAGCCCGACGCCATGGTCGATCTCGCCACCCTCACCGGCGCCTGCGTCACGGCGCTGGGCAACAAGGTGGCCGGGTTGATGGGCCGCAACGACGGATGGTTGGCCCAGGTCGAGGCGGCGGCCGAGGCGAGCGGCGAGCAGGTGTGGCGGCTGCCGATGCCGCCGGAGTACCGCAAGCAGTACGAGTCCTCGGTGGCGGACATGAAGAACATCGGCAGCGGCTCCGCGGGCGCGCTGGTGGCCGGGTTGATCCTGGGCGAATTCGTGCCCGAGTCGATCCCGTGGGCGCACCTGGACATCGCCGGGCCGGCCTTCACCGACGGCGAGGACGCCGAGCTCACCAAGGGTGGCACCGGCTACGGCGTCCGCCTGCTGGTCGAGCTGGTCGAACGCTTCGCCAAGCCGTGAGCCGGCCGCTCGAGGTCGGTCTGCAGCTCCCGGAGGCGGAGCGGGTGGTGCCCTTCGACGAGGTGCTCTCGCTGGCGCGGCGGGCCGAGGCGGCCGGCTTCGACTCGCTGTGGCTCGGCGACCACCTGCTCTACGAGTTGCACGACGGGCGACGCGGCCCGTCGGAGGTGTGGACGTCGCTGGCCGCGGTGGCGGCGGTGACCGAGCGCGTGCAGCTCGGCCCGCTCGTCGCCTGCGCCGGGTTCCACGAGCCCGCCATGCTGGCCAAGCAGGCGTCCACGGTGGACGCCATCTCCGGCGGGCGGCTGCTGCTGGGCCTCGGCGCCGGGTGGCACGAGCCGGAGTACCGGGCGTTCGGGTTCCCCTTCGACCACCGCGTCTCCCGCTTCGAGGAGGCGTTCACCATCATCCGCGGGCTGCTGCGCGGCGAGGAGGTCACCTTCCACGGCCGCTTCCACCGTACCGAGCGGTGTGTGCTGCACCCGCCGCCGGTGCGCCTCGGCGGCCCGCCCCTGCTGGTGGGCTCCGTACGGCCCCGTATGTTGGCGGCCACGCTGCCCTACGTGGACGCCTGGAACGCATGGTGGACCGACTTCGGCAACAGCGTGGAGGGCTTCGCCGCGCTGCACGCCCGCATGGAAGAGGCGATCGCGGCGGCCGGCCGCCGCCCCGGCTCGGTGGCGGCCACCGTCGCGCTGTGGGTCCGCCTGCCCGGGGCCATCGGCCGCCCGGTCGGCGACGAGTCCTTCGCCCACGTCCCGGCCCTGGGCGGCGGCGCGGCCGAGCTGGCCGACGCCCTCGCCGCGTTCGCGGCGGCCGGCGCCCGTCACGTGCAGCTGGTGGTGGACCCGATCGACGCGGCGTCGATCGACGCTCTGGCCGAGGTGCTGGAGCTGCTCGACCGTTGAGCGCGGCCCCGGGCCGGTTCAACGGCCGGGCGGGGTGGCGGCCAGCCAGCGGGCGTGCTGTGCCTGGCGCTCGAGCGGCAGCCGGACGAGCTGGGCTCGGGTGAGCGGTGCGATGCGCCGTCGCACGACGACGCGGTCCTCGGACCAACGGCGGGCGAACCCGAAGCCGATGCACCGGTGGATGGTGCGCTGCATCGGCCCCCACCGCCCCAGGCTGGTGCCCAGGCCGAGCAGCGCCGCGGTGTCGGCCACGTCGAGCTCGAACCCGTCTGGCTCCGCGTCGAAGCGGTCGGCCAGGTGGCGCACCAGCAGCACCGATGCCGGGCCGACCAGGCCGAGCCAGAACTGCTCGACGTACCCGGAGCGGGGATCGAAGCCGAGTCGGTCGATGACCGGGTCGGGCCATGGTTCGATGCGCAGCACCGACGCCGGAGGGCGGGGGCTGCGCGGTTCGGGGGCTACGGCGGCGGAGCGCGGCGGCATGCCGGCGTGGGTGGGGAAGAGCATGTCCGCGGTGGGCGGGGGGCCGGAGGGACGGGTGGTGGGTCCTGTGGTCACGGAGGTTCCTGGCTGGCAGGGACGAGGCCGGGGAAGCGCTTTCAATATATTTCAGTGCCTTTGACGCTCGCCAGTCGGCGCGGTCATCGACGCCCGTCGGACCGGGACTCGGGCACTAACGTTGCCCCGTGGGCTTGGCTGAAGATGTCCAACTGGCGGCGACGCTCGTGGCCGCGGCGCAGCGCGTCGTGGTCCTGACCGGCGCCGGCATCTCGACCGACTCCGGCATCCCGGACTTCCGGGGTCCGAACGGCGTGTGGACCAAGACCCCGGCGGCCGAGAAGATGGCCACGCTGCAGCACTACGTGGCCGATCCGGAGGTTCGCAAGGCCGCCTGGCAGAACCGGCTGCACTCGCCCAACTGGAAGGCGCAGCCCAACGCCGGTCACCGGGCGCTGGCCGAGTTCGAGCGGACGGGCCGGCTGCATGCGCTGATCACCCAGAACGTGGACGGCCTGCACCAGGCGGCGGGCAGCGACCCCACCCGGGTGGTCGAGATCCACGGCACGGTGCGCGAGGTGGTGTGCCTGGCCTGCGACGAGCGGGCGCCGATGGAGCGGGCGCTGGCGCGGGTCGAGGCCGGCGAGGACGATCCGCCCTGCCGCTCCTGCGGCGGCATCCTCAAGTCCGCCACCATCAGCTTCGGCCAATCGCTGGTCATGGAGGACCTCGCCCGAGCCGACCAGGCCGCGCGCGCCTGCGACCTGATGCTGGCCATCGGCACCACGCTCGCCGTCTACCCGATCGCCGACGTGGTGCCCGTCGCCAAGCGCGCCGGGGCGTCGGTGATCATCATCAACGGTGAGCCGACCGCGATGGACTCGCTGGCCGACGTCGTGTTGCAGGCGTCCATCGCTGCGGTGCTCCCGGCCGTCCTCGGCGTCGACGGCTGACCCGGCGCCGAGCGCGGCGCACGTCGCACCCGGGCGGACGCGGGCGCACCCGGGCGGACGCGGCCCGGGAATGTCATCGCCTCGGTTGATTGTTGACTGATCCGCTAGGGTTTCACCCGCACGAGTCGGCGCCCATTCGCCAGCAGGAGAGCACGTCCATGGCCACGTTCCGCGAGCTGTTGTCCCAGACCAAAGCACAGATCCGGGAGATCACCCCCGGCACCGCCGAGGAGCGCCGTGCCGCGGAGGCCAACGCCGTCGTGCTGGACGTGCGCGAGCCCGACGAGTGGGAGCAGGGCGCCATCCCCGGCTCCATCCACATCCCGCGGGGCCACCTCGAGACCCAGATCGAGAACCGGGTCCCGGACAAGACCACCCCGCTGATCGTGTTCTGCGCCGGAGGGGTGCGCTCCGCGTTCGCGACCAAGACGCTCAACGAGCTCGGCTACAGCGATGTCGTGTCGGTCGAGGGCGGGTTCGGCCGCTGGAAGGACGAGGGCCGGGACTGGAAGGTCCCCGCCGTGCTCAGCCCGCAGCAGCGCAACCGCTACCACCGCCACCTGCTGCTGCCCGAGGTCGGCATCGACGGCCAGCAGAAGCTGCTCGACGCCAAGGTCCTGCTGCTCGGCGCCGGCGGCCTCGGCTCCCCGGCCGCCCTCTACCTCGCCGCCGCCGGCGTGGGCACCATCGGCATCATCGACATGGACGTGGTCGACGAGTCGAACCTGCAGCGCCAGATCCTGCACAACATCGACCGCGTCGGCGAGCCCAAGGTGGACTCGGCCAAGAAGACGCTGACCATGCTCAACCCCGACGTGAACGTGGTCACCTTCGACACCCGGCTCAACGCCTCCAACGTGATGGAGATCCTCGCCGGCTTCGACGTGGTGGTCGACGGGGCGGACAACTTCCCCTCCCGCTACCTGCTCAACGACGCGTCGGTGAAGCTCGGCATCCCGGTGGTGCACGGCTCGATCTTCCGCTTCGAGGGCCAGGTCACCGTGTTCGACCCGAAGCACGGCCCGACCTACCGCGACCTGCTGCCCCAGCCCCCGCCGGCCGAGTTCGCCCCGAGCTGCGCCGAGGCCGGCGTGCTGGGCGTGCTGCCCGGCATCATCGGCTCCATCCAGGCGCTCGAGGCGATCAAGCTCATCCTCGGCCTGGGCGACAGCCTGTCGGGCCGCATCCTCGCCTTCGATGCGCTGGAGCTGAGCTTCCGGGAGTTCAAGCTGCGGGTCGACCCCGACAACGAGGTCACCTACGACAACCGCGACCGCATCGGCATCGCCGACCTCGACGGGCTGTGCATGCCGCACGTCAACCGCTGAGCTCCATCAGCGGTCCGTCGGGTCCCACAAAGTAGTCTCGTCGCGGCTCCGCTCAGCGGGGCCGCGACGTTCGCGTACCCGGGAGGGTCCTGTGTCCGAGCCCAGAATCGGCATCCTGGTCGTGGCCTACAACGCGGCCACCACGTTGGCCTCGGTCCTCGACCGGATCCCGCCGTCGGTGCGGCCCAAGATCGAAGAGGTCATCATCGCCGATGATGCGAGCCCCGACGGCGGGTCGACCTACCTCGTCGGCCTGGGCTACCAGACCCGGGGCAGCGACCTGCCGCTGACGGTGATGCGCCACGAGAAGAACCTCGGCTACGGCGGCAACCAGAAGATGGGCTACCGCTACGCCATCGACAAGGGCTTCGACATCATCGTGATGCTGCACGGTGACGGGCAGTACGCGCCGGAGGCGTTGCCGGAGATCCTCGAGCCCCTCGTCGAGGGCCGGGCCGACGCCGTGTTCGGCTCCCGCATGATGATCGCCGGAGCGGCGCGCCGAGGCGGCATGCCGATGTACAAGTACGTCGGCAACAAGATCCTCTCCACCGCCCAGAACAAGCTGATGGGCGCCAGCCTGTCGGAATGGCACTCCGGCTACCGCGCCTACAGCGTGCAGGCCCTGGCCGGGATCCCCTTCGAGGCCAACGCCGACGGGTTCAACTTCGACACGCAGATCATCCTGCAGCTCTTCGACGCCGGCAAGCGCATCGTCGAGGTGCCCATCCCCACCTACTACGGCGACGAGATCTGCCACGTCAACGGCATCAAGTACGCCAAGGACATCATGGGCGACACCGCCCGTTACCGCCTGCAGAAGATGGGCTTCGGCACCGGCACCCTGGCCCACGCCGGCGATGCCTACGGCCTCAAGCCGACGGAGAGCAGCAGCCACGGGCGCATCCTGCGCCGCATGGCGTCGGAGCCGCCGTCCAAGGTGCTGGACCTGGGCTGCTCCTCCGGGCTGCTCGCCGCCGAGCTGCGCCGTCTCGGCCACCACGTGACCGGGGTGGACGCGGTGCAGCTCGACGGGGTGCTGGACCGCACCGACCACTTCGTGCTGGCCGACCTCGAGCAGGGCGTGCCCGCCGAGGTGGGCACCGGCTTCGACGTGGTGATCGCGGGCGACGTGATCGAGCACGTGCGCAGCAGCGAGCACCTCGTGGCCGAGATGCGCCGGTGCGTGCGTCCCGGCGGCTTCGTGCTCGCCAGCGTGCCCAACATCTCCCACTGGTACCCGCGCCTGCGGGTGGCCAGCGGCCGGTTCGGCTACGACCAGCGCGGCATCCTCGACCAGACCCACGTGCGGTTCTTCACCCGGCGGACCTTCGAGCGCATCGCGGAGGGCGCCGGGTTCAAGGTGCGCCGCACCGAGGCCACCGGCCTGCCGATCGACGTGATGGCCGACGCCGACGCGGCGCCGGCCGGCGGGTCACGGCCGGGGCTGGTGCGCCGCCTCGTGACCGGGGTCGACAAGGCCGGTGTGGCGCTCTACCCCAGCCTGTTCGGGTATCAGCTCGTGTTCGAACTGGAGCCGGCGGCGCGCTGAGCGCCGCTGCGCCGCCCACGCCCGAACCGACAGCCACAGGGCGGCGACGAGGGCCAGTGCCAGGCTCAGCGCGCTCACCGTGGCCCCGGCGACGAAACCGGGCGGCCGGTAGCGCATCGTCACCGTCGACGCCCCGGGCCCGACCTGCACGGCTCGCTGGTAGTAGTTGACCCGCACCACCGGTACGTCGCGCCCGTTGACCTGCGCCGTCCAGCCCTCGGCCCACGCGTCCGGCACCACCAGCCACGACGCGGTGTTCGCCTCCACGTCGATCGACGCGGTGTTGACGCCGCGCTCGGCTCGGGTCACCGCGCCGGCGGGCGGGACATCGCCGTCGCCGTCGCCGGCGCTTCCGCCTGAGCCCGCCGGGCCGAGCGGTTCGAGGCCGGTGCGTTCGAGCTCGTCCGCCTCCACCAGCACCTGCGACGCGGCCGGGTAGGCAGCGTCGGTGAACCGCTCGAGCGCGGTCTGTTCGTCCGGCACGACGTCGTCGGCGGCGATGAGCCGCGGTCCCGCCACTGCGCCGGGCACCGCGTAGAGCACGCCATCGTTGGAGGCGTACACCTCCTCGGCGTCGAGGTCGGCCCAGCCGTCGCTCCACACGATCTCCTCACCGGTGGGCTGGGGCATCGTGGCGATGGTGGTGATGCCGAGACGGCCGGCGAGCTCGAAGCGGGCCGACCACGACGAGGGCAGCGCCACGAAGGCGGCGCCGGACTCGCGCAGCGTCGGATCGGCCGGGTCCGCCCCGTCGAGTACCCGCAGCAGCGCGAGGGTGCGGGCGTCGAGGCTCGAGTCGTACCCGGCGGTGGTGTCGATCCCGTTCACCGCCGCGGTGTTGGCGTAGAAGAACACGCCGCGGAACCGGGCATCCTCCTCGGCGAAGCGAAGCAGCACCGGCATGGTGCGCTGCGGCCAGCCGTTGGCGTTGTCCCGGGCGTGCAGCTCCTCCACCAGCGGCGTGGGCGGCATGGCGAAGCGCGCCTCGTGCGGGATGAACAGCGGGTTGGAGCGCCGGCCCAGGTACATCAGGTGCCCGGCGGTGCCGACGATGATCAGGACCAGCGCGATCCGCAGGGCCACGTTGAGGCCGGGACGGCGACGGGCCACCGCGTCGAGGACGACCTGCACCCCGATGGCGGCGGCGACGACCATGGCGAACGCCACGAACACCACCAGCCGGGAGTACGGCCGGAACACGTTCATGCCCGGCACCAGGCGCCAGGCGACCCAGGCCAGCGGGGTGCCGATCATGATGAGGGGCACGACGACGAGCACGGTGCGGGCGAACCACGCGCCGGGCCGGCGGCGGCTGAGCACCCCGACCAGCGCGAACAGCGGGGTGAGGAAGCCGACGAAGCCGAGGTATTGCATCTGATCGGCGTCGATGGGCAGCGTTTGGGGCAGGAACAGCCGCTTCAGCATCCACGGCTCGGCCAGGTAGTTGTCCTGCAGCTCCCGCCACGTGAACGGGACGCGCTGGCCGCGGCGCAAGGCGAGAAAGGTGGGCACCAGCACCACGGCGGCGGCGCCGAGGGCGACCACGCCGCGGAGGGCGAGCCGGCCGGCCGCGGTGGCGACCTCCAGCCCCCACGAACGGCGCAGGTGCCGGGGGGTGTGCTCGGCGGGCGCCCCGTCGGGGTCCTCGCCGGCACCGCGCCGCGGCCAGCGGGCCCGCAGCAGCGACCCGACGGCGAGGGAGCCGCCGTAGCCGGCCGCCACGATCAGCACCAGTACCACGAACAGCAGGTGGCCCGAGGTGACGGCCAGCGCGCACACCAGGCCGGCGGTCAGGGCGGCTCGGGCACTGTGGCGGGTCATGGCCCGGTGCACGGCGGCGACGGTGGCCGGCAGGAACAGCGCGATCGGGGTGACCACCTCGAGGTGCATCCAGGTGAGGTTCCAGGTGGCGAACATCCACGCCACCGCAGCGAAGGTGCCGGCCCACCGCCCGACGCTGAGTTGCCGGGCGAGCAGGTACATGGCGATGCCGGCAGCCCAGATGTGGAACACCAGGAACAGGTCGTGGGCGCGCACCGGGGAGGTCACCGCCAGCGCGAGGAGACGGGGCGGGTAGAGCACGGCGCTCGAGCCGTTGGCGAAGAACTCGTAGCCGCCGCCGTAGATCAGCGGGGACCACAGCGGGATGGTGCCCTCGCGCAGCGCGTCATCGGTGATCACGTTCCACGGGTAGGACAGCTCGGCGTAGTCGTTCTGCGGGTGCTCCAACACGTTGGGGTTCGGGATGGCCGCCCACGGATAGTCGATCGTCTGGTACGCCCCGAGCGGCGAGGAGGTGTGGCCACGGAGCAAGGGGTTGAAGTACGCCGCGGTCAGCGCCGTGAGCATGACCACGACGAGCAGATCCCAGCGCAGGCCGCGGCCGGTGGGGGTGACGGGCGGATGGTCGACGGGGGCGACGGGCGGGGCGACGATGGTTGCGGACAGGGCGGGCACCGTTTCGAAGAGGGGCGACGGGCGGCGGCGCCGACGGGGGCGCCGCGGGGCGCCGAGCGGCGCTGTCGCCATCATCGCGCGCGGGTGCAGGCGGATCGGGGCCCCACCGCTAGGCTCACCGCTCGTATGCGGGGTCTGATCCTCAGCGGTGGAGCGGGCACGCGGCTTCGGCCGATCACCCACACCAGCGCCAAACAGCTGGTACCGATCGCCAACAAGCCGATCCTGTTCTACGGGATCGAGGACATGGCCCGAGCGGGGATCACCGAGATCGGCATCGTGGTGGGCGACACCGGTGACGAGATCCGTGCGGCCGTCGGCGACGGCTCGCGCTTTGGCGTGTCGGTGACCTACCTCACCCAGGACGCGCCCCGGGGCCTGGCCCACTGCGTGCTGATCGCACGGGACTTCCTCGGCGACGAGGATTTCGTGATGTACCTCGGCGACAACATGCTCGAGGCCGGGTTGAGCGGGTTCGTGGCCAACTTCGAGGCCGAACGCCATGGGGGCGGCCGGTTGCCGCTCGACGGGTCGGGTTCGGAGGCCGGGGCCGTGGCGCAGATCCTGTTGAAGGAGGTGGACAACCCCAAGGCGTTCGGCGTGGCCGAGGTGGGCGCCGACGGCGAGGTGGTCCGCCTGGTGGAGAAGCCCGAGGTGCCCCCGTCGAACCTGGCGCTGGTGGGCGTGTACCTGTTCGATCCGTTGATCCACGACGCGGTGCGCGCCATCGAACCGTCGGCCCGCGGCGAGCTGGAGATCACCGACGCCATCCAGTGGCTGATCGACCAGGGCCACCGGGTGCGCCACGAGGTGCTGCAGGGCTGGTGGATCGACACCGGCAAGAAGGACCCGTTGCTCGAGTGCAACCGGTGGGTGCTCGACACGATCAAGACCTCGCTGCGCGGCGAGCTCGACGAGACCTCCTCCGTCGAGGGCCGCGTGGTGATCGAGGAGGGCGCCCGGCTGGTTCGCTCGCGGGTGCGGGGCCCGGCGGTGATCGGCGCCGGGACGGTGCTGCGCGACAGCTACATCGGGCCGTACAGCTCCATCGCCGCGGGGTGCGAGATCGTCGATTCGGACATCGAGAACTCCGTGGTGCTCGAGCAGTCACGCATCAGCGGCATCCCGCGGTTGGCCGACAGCCTGCTGGGGCGCAACACCGAGGTGTTCAAATCGGGCCTGCGCCCGTCCGCCACCCGCCTGATGCTGGGTGATCACAGTCACGTCGATCTGGAGTAGCAGCGAGCCATGGCCACCATCACCGCGTCCGAGCGCATCGCCGGCGCCTACATCGTCGAGCTGCAGACCTTCGGCGACGCGCGCGGCACGTTCGTGGAGACCTACCGCCGGGAATGGGTGCCCGGGGCGCGGGAGATGATCCAGTCGAACCGGGGCGATCGCAAGGCGGGGTGCGTGGTGGGGCTGCACTACCACCTGCACCAGGCCGACTACTGGTACGTGCCGTTCGGGCGGTGCCGGGCCGTGCTGCACGATCTGCGGGTCGGTTCGCCGACGGACGGGGCGACCGAGACGGTGGACCTGGGCGAGCAGGCCGACGGCTCGTTCGTGCACCGGGGTCTGTACATACCGCCTGGTGTGGCGCACGGGTTCGCCTCGCTGTCGGACATGACCATCACGTACCTGGTCGACGGGTACTACAACCCGGCCGACGAGCTCGGGGTGGCGTGGGACGATCCCGAGATCGGCGCGGACTGGGGGCTGAGCGACGCGGTGGTGTCCGACCGTGACGCGGCCAACCCGAAGCGCTCCGCGCTGGCGCCCCACGCAATCCCGCGTTGGCCGCTGCGCACCTGATTTCCTCGTCGGCGTCGGCGTCGGCGTCGGCGTCGGCGTCGGCGTCGGCGTCGGCCCGGTCGGCCCGGTCGGCCCGGGTGGCGTAGGCGTCGGTTCGGTCGGCGTCGCCCCGGGCGGCCAGCGCCGGGCAGCCAGCGCCGGGCCGGGGCCTGGTCCGGTGTTGACGGGGGTCTTGGCCGGTTTGGGTCGATCTTCGGGTGGTCCGGTGCTGGCCGGGGTTGCGTTCGGTTGCGTTCGGCTCGGTTTGGATCGAGTCGGGTCCAGTCGGGTCGCTGACGTGCCTTGCGGTACGGCATTCCGACGAATCGCTGTCGATTCGCCCGGGCGCCGGCGGAGACAGCGCTCTTTGCGGCACCTGGGCGTCTCTGCGTGGGCTTCGGCGGCAGGGTTGTCCCGGCGAATCGGCGCCGATTCGGTGGGTCAACGGGCGGATTCGCGCGACGCATCCGGTCGATGTTGCTGTGAATTGCCATGGTGTGTGTCTCACTGAACGCACTGCGTCTGTCATGGCACCGAGGGCTCGCGCGAATCAGCCCGTTGACATTGCCTTTCATCCACTCTCGTGCTGTCTCGATTCGACGATCAGGGTGAACATGCCGATCGGTATGGCACGCCGGGCGCACGGCGAATCGAAATCGATTCGCTGCGACGCGGGGAGGGGAAGGACGACGAGGGGGGGAGCGGAGGCGGGGATTCGCCGCCGTGGACCGAGCGTGGGATAGCGATCACGCGACGGAGCCATTCACCGTTCGGGCCTGGCCGGTAGCCTGGCGGGTGCTATGCAGCTCCTTGTCACCGGCGGTGCCGGATTCATCGGCTCGAACTACGTGCGCTGGCTCCTCGCCAACACCGACGACACCGTCGTCGTGCTCGACGCCCTCACCTACGCCGGCAACCTCGACAACTTCCGCGGCATCGGGGACGACCCCCGATTCCGCTTCGTCAAGGGCGACATCCGCGACCGCGACGCGGTCCGCGCCGCCATGACCGGCTGCGACCGGGTCGTTCACTTCGCCGCCGAGACCCACGTCGATCGCAGCATCGTGGACCCCGACAGCTTCGTGCTCACCAACTGCCAGGGCACCAACGTCATCATGGACACCGCCCGCCAGCTCGATGTCGAGCGGGTCCTGCACATCTCCACCGACGAGGTCTATGGCTCGGTCGAGCACGGCAGCTCCGTGGAGACCGACCCGCTCGAACCCCGCTCGCCCTACTCAGCGGCCAAGGCGGGCTCCGATCTCATCGCGCTGAGCTACGGCACCACCTACGGGCTCGACGTCGTGCTCACCCGGGCCTCGAACAACTACGGCCCCTACCAGTTCCCCGAGAAGGTCATCCCCCTGTTCGTCACCAACCTGCTGGACGGGCACAAGGTGCCGCTCTACGGCGACGGGCTCAACGTGCGGGACTGGCTCTACGTGGCCGACCACTGCTCCGGGGTCGATGCGGTGCTGCGCCGCGGGCAGCGCGGCGAGATCTACAACATCGGCGGCGGCAACGAGGTCGCCAACCGTGAGCTGACCGATCGGCTCATCGCCCTGTGCGGCAGGGACGAGTCCGCCATCGAGTACGTCGCCGACCGGCTCGGTCACGATCGCCGCTACTCGGTGGACTGTTCCAAGTTGCGCGCCCTCGGCTGGCAGCCGGAACGGGACTTCGAGGCGGGCCTGGTGGAGACCGTCGCCTGGTACCGCGACAACCGGTGGTGGTGGGAACCGCTCAAGGCCCGCGCCGCCATCGTGGCCCGCTGAGCCGAGGGACTCGACGCCATGCGGTTCTTCATCACCGGTGCCAACGGCCAGGTCGGCACCGAGGTGCGCGCCCACTTCGAATCCCGGGCCAACCCCGCCGACGAGGTGATCGCCACCGACCACGACACCGTGGACCTGCGCGATCGCGACGCCATCCTGGGCGCCATCTGCAGCACCGAACCAGACGTGGTCCTGCACATCGGCGCCATGACCGCGGTCGACGCCTGCGAGTCGCAGCCCGACGACGCCTACCGGCTCAACGCGGTCGCCACCCGCCACGTCGCCGACGCCGCCCGCCGGGTCGGCGCCCACCTCGTCTACGTCTCCACCGACTACGTGTTCGACGGCACCAAGCCGACGCCCTACCACGAGTGGGACACCCCCAACCCGCAGTCGGTGTACGGGCGTTCGAAGCTGGGCGGGGAGCTGGCCTGCGGGCCGGAGGCGACCATCGTGCGCACCTCGTGGGTGTGCGGCTTCCACGGCGCCAACATGGTCAAGACCGTGCTGCGGGTGGCGGCCGAGCCGGGTGAGCTGCGCTTCGTGGAGGATCAGGTCGGCCACCCGACCTTCGCCGAGGACCTGGCCAAGGTCCTGGTCCGCCTCGGCATCGAACGGCGGCCGGGCACCTTCCACGTGACCAACCAGGGCGCGGTCTCCTGGTACGGGTTCGTGCGGGAGATCCTGCGCCTCGCCGGCGACGATCCGGGCCGCGTCGTACCGATCCGTACGGCCGACCTCGATCCGCCCCGTCCCGCCCCGCGCCCGGCCAACTCGGTGCTGGACAACGCGGCGCTGCGCCTGAGCGACCTGCCGGCCATGGACGACTTCCGGGTGCCGCTGGCCCGCCTCGTCGAGCGCCTGCGCCACGCCTGACCGGTCGGCGAACCGAGCGATGGACCAGCCCCGACCCGATGCGCCGATGGTGCGCGCCGTGGTGCTCAACTACAACGGCGACCCGCACGTGTACCGCTGTCTCGACGCGCTCGCCGCCACCGACTGGCCGCCCGGGCGCCTGCAGGTCGTCGTCGTCGACAACAGCTCCACCGACGGTTCGCCCGCCGCGATCGCCGAGCGCCACCCCGATGTCGAGCTGCGCAGCCTGCCCACCAACACGGGGTTCCCGGCCAACAACGAGGCGCTGCGGGACCTCGACGGCGTGGACTACGTGGCGCTGGTCAACAACGACGCGTTCGTCACCCCCGGCTGGCTGGCGCCGCTGGTCGAGGAGCTGGACGGCGACCGAACGCTCGGGGCGGCCTGCCCCAAGCTCGTGTTCGCCCCCCGCTTCGTGGAGCTGACCATCGACTCGGCCACCTTCCGGCCCCCCGCCGACAGCCGGGCGCTCGGCGTGCGGCTGAGCGGCGTCGAGCTCGACGGCACCGACCGCTGGCGCTCCGCCCAGTTCCCGCCGCCGGGATTCTGGGGCATCGAGCGCGGCCGGGGCGAGGAGGCCGCCTTCTGCTGGACCTCGGGCCATGCGGTGCTGCGCGTCCCCCTCGACCCGGGGACAGTACCGGGCGGTACGGTTCGGCTGCGGCTGGCGGCCGACGAACCGACCGAGGTGGCCCTCGGCTGCGGGCCGCACCACGCCACCATCGAGGTCGACCGCACGCCGCGCTGGTTCGAGCTCGCCCTCGACGCCGACGCCGAGCCCTTCGACGTGGTGCAGAACGCCGGCTCGATGCTGCTCGTCGGCGGGTACGGCGCAGACCGCGGCTTCCTCGAGCGCGATAGCGGTCAGTACGAGGAGGGCGAGGACGTGTTCGCCTGGTGCGGCGGTGGGGTGGTGTTCCGGCCCGAGTACCTGCGCCAGGTCGGGCTGTTCGACGAGCGCTTCTTCGCGTACTACGAGGACACCGATCTCGCCTGGCGCGGCCGGGCCCAGGGTTGGCGCTACCGCTACGTGCCCGCCTCGGTGCTGCGCCACCAGCACGCCACCACCTCGGTGGAGGGGTCGGCCGTCTTCAACCGCTACGTCGAACGCAACCGTCTGATGATGCTGACCAAGAACGCACCGGCCGGTATGGTCGCCGGAGCGGTCGGCCGCTACCTGCTGACGACGCTGTCCTACGCCCGTCGCGACATCGCCGGGCCGCTGCGCCGTCGGGGCCGGCCCCGTCTCGGGGTGGTGGCGCTGCGGCTGCGTTCGTTCGGCTCGTACCTGCGCTGGCTGCCCGCCCTGCTGCTGGACCGGCGCCGGCTGCGGGCCGCGGCGATCGTGGGCGACGCCGAGCTGACCGCCTGGATCCGGGATCGGCGCTGAAGCGCTCGCCCGCGGCGCCTACAGCCCGGTGCGATAGAACGAGTCGGCGGGCGTGTTCGGCCCGTAGAAGAAGAACGCGTCGCGGTTCGTCTGGAAGAACCGGCCCGCCACCAGCTGGGCCCCGGGCCCGTAGTCGAGGTCGCGTTGCTGGCCGGCGGCGGGGTAGGAGTTGGCGGGGTTGATGCCACCCGACCACAGCCACGTGTTGTGCGGGGCGTAGAGGAACACGTCGGCCGCGCCGCCACCGTCGAGGTCCGCCGATACCACCCGGTACGGTCCGGG
>JADLEF010000057.1 GCA_020846295.1 Acidimicrobiales bacterium | reverse complement strand
TCGCCGGCGCCCTTCCACGCGTGCCGCGTCTGACCGCCGCCGTGCAGCAGCAGCACCAACGGCCCCGATGGATCGCCCCACCGGTCGCCGGCGAGACGGACACCGCCCACCCCTTCCCAGTACGTCATCGGGTCGGGGGTTCCCGGCAACCGGGTTCCTGCGCTCATCGTTCGCTCGGGTCCTTTCCCTCCACCACGTGCGGGGGCGGCCAGACCCCGGGGATGCCGCCGGGTCCGAGCAACACCTCGTGCACCGGGCCGAGCAGCTGCTCCAGCCGTTGCACCCCGGCGACACCCAGCCGGCGGGCCGGCTCGGCGGCCAGCGAGTCGGTGTGCTCCTCGATGGCGCGCCGGCCCTCCCGGCCCTGCGGGGTCATCGTGCCGTCGGCGTGGACCCAGCCGCGCAGGTGCAGCGCACGCACCGCGCCGTCCCACTCGTCGTCGTTCCAGCCTCGGATCTTCTGCAGCGTGGTCTTGTTGCCGTGGCCCCGCGCCGCCATCAACACCTGGCACTGCACCGGGTCGACCTCGGCGGCGGCCAGCGCCAAGGTGTGGCTGTCACCGCGGTGCTCGCGCAGCAGCGTGCAGGCGTGCCACAGCTGCAGGTGGGGCGCCGCGTCGCGGTCGGGCCAGGGCAGCGTGGTGTGCCCGGCGTAGAGCGGCCGAGCGCCGGCGTCGACGCCCTCGATGCTGCGCCGCAGCAACGATGCCGCTTCGGCCACCCCCTCCGACGCCACCGCCGGTGCGTCGGCGAAGATCCGTCGCCATGCGCGGTCCACCGCATCGAGCCGCACATCGAGCGCCTGCTGCGGGTCCACCCGCTCCCACACCTCCGGCACGCCGCGGCGGATCATGCGCGGCGCGAACCCGTAGAAGCACGAGGCGATCACCTCCGGCTCGACCCTGCCCATCGGTGCGGAGCGGTAGGCGAAGTACGCCGTCCACCACCCCTTCACCCCGAGCTCGTCGTTGAAGACCCGGATCTCCGGTGTGTAGTAGGAGACGTTGTGGATGGGGTTGACCAGGGCGGCGATCTGGCGAGCCAACGACAGCTTGCTCATCGCTTGGTCAGTCCTCCGAAGATGTCGAAGCCGTCGAGGTAACCCGGCTCGGCCAGCTCGCAGTGGGGCAGCCAGCGGGCCAGCTCCTCACGGATCGGCGCCACGTCGGTGTCGATCGAGAAGCCGGGCAGCCAGTCGTCGTGGTGGGAGAGGATCACCCGCTTCGGCCGCAGCAGCGCCGCCTGGCGGGCCACGAACTGGGCCAGCGATCCCTGGATGGGCTCGCCGTCGATGTTGGCCCGCCCTGCCGCGGCGATGATGGCCACATCGGGCCGCAGGTTGGCCACGATGCCCGACCAGTGCCCCGACGTGTCCTGGTACAGCAACGTACCGTCCGGTGTGTCGAAGACGTACACCAGAGTATGGCCATCGCCCCGGGGCCCCTGGGCAGAGTCGCGAAGGTGGGCCTTGGTGTCCTCGCCCAGCGAGCCGATGAACTCGAAGAGCTGCCCGAAGCGGGCCTGTCGGTCCTGGTGGGTCACGAACAGATCGCCGAGGCACACCTCGTCGGCGGCGTGCATGCCCTGGTGCGACCACACGCAGGAGTGCAGGCTCGGGTACACCGAGACGAACACGCCGTCACCGAGCTCGATGCGCTCCCCACCCGCCACCGGCATCAGTTGGGCCAGCGGGACGCCGGCCGCCTCCATCACCCGCACGGTCTCGTGCGAGCCGATGATCGTGGCCCCGGTGCGCGCGGCGATGCGCTCGGCGCCCCACAGGTGATCGAAGTGCGAGTGGCCGATGACGATCCAGTCCGCCCGCTCGATGTCCTCTGGTCGTTGCGGTGGCTGCGGCCCGGCCGCGCCCGGCACCCGGTCGATGTAGGCGTCGAGGAAGACCACCACCTCCCCGAGGGTCAGCCGGTAGGTGGCACAGCCGTACCAGTCCAACGTGGCGGGGCCTCCGGGCGACGCAGCAGCCATGCGGCGCACCCTAACGCGTACGGGCCCCGGCCGAGGCCGGGGCCCGTACGAGGGACCGGGTCGCGCGTGGCGACGTTCAGCCCACCGCGGCCGGCGGCCAGGCGGTGATGGTCTTCGGCCACAGGGCGGCCCCGCCGGCCGCGGCCAGGCTGCGGCCCAACGACGCCGACCACTCCGCCTCGGTGCCGTACTCGTCGCGCCAGGCCCACAGGCGCCGGGTGCTGTACTGCAGGCGATGCTCGTCGGTGTAGCCGATCGCTCCGTGGATCTGGTGGGCCAGCCGGTTGATGATGCCGACCGCCCGGCCGGTCACCGTCTTGGCGGCGGCGACGACCTGCAGCACCTCGGCCTCGCCGGCGCCGCCGCTGATCACGTCCACCGCGTTGTCCGCCGCCGCCTCGGCCGCCGCGGCCTCGCCGGCCATCTGGGCGAGGTACTGCTGCAGCACCTGGAACTTGCCGATGGCCCGACCGAACTGCTCGCGCTCGTTGCAGTACTGCACCGACAGCTCGACGGCCTGACCGAGCGCGCCGGCCATGAGCAGCGCCCGGGCCATCGCCCCGCGCGCCTGGACCTGTTGGACGGCGGGGCCGGCAACGAAGGTCACGCCGGCGCCCACCGTCACGTCCGCCCACGGCTCGCCGGCGTAGTTCACGCCAGCGGCGCCCAACGTCACCGCGTCGGGCCCGACGACGGCCACGCCGGCGTCGGTGACGACCACGAACGACTGGGCCACCGGCGCCCAGTAGGTGCGGCGGCCGTCGCCCAGCACCACCGCGCAGGGCCCGTCGGGCAACGCCAGCCCGGCCTGCTCGCACACCCAGCCGCCGACGAGGGACAGCTCGGTCAGCGGCACCGGGGCGGCGAAGCGCCCGGCCGCCTTGGCGATGGCGGCGGCGTCCTGCAGCGAGCCGCCGGAGCCGCCGGCCGACTCGGACAGGCCGACCGACGCCATGCCGGACTCGGTGAGCGCCTTCCAGACGTTGGCGTCGAGGCCGCCCTCGGCGGCACCGACCTTCTCGGGCTCGCACAGGTCACCGAGCATCGACTCGATGGTCTCGATCAGCAGCGGATCGACGGTGCTCATCAGCGCACTCCCAGCTCTCGGGCCACGATGCCCCGGAGGATCTCGTTGGTGCCGCCCCGCAGCGTGAAGCCGGGTGCGGACAGGATCGAATCGGCGAGCAGCACGTCGAACTGCTCGTTGCGGCCCGGGGGCACCAGCCGGCGGGCCACCTCGGGGATCTCGCCCTCGAGCTGGGTGCCCAGGTCCTTGACCAGCGCCGCCTCGGTGACCGGCGAGCGGCCGGCGTCGAGGGACATGGCGACCGAGATGGACAGCCGGCGCAGCGCGGTCATGCGGCTGACCAGCACCCCGATCTCCGCCGCGGCCTCGGCCGAGGGGTTCGGGCCCACCGCGTCGACCAGCGAGGCGAGCAGCGGGTAGGTCGAAAGGATGCGCTCGGGGCCGGACCGCTCATAGGCCAGCTCGCCGATGACCTGCGCCCAGCCATTGCCCTCTGTGCCCAGCAGCATGTGGTCGGGCACGAACACATCGGTCATGACCACCTCGTTGAAGTGGTGGTGACCCGAGAGCAGGCGGATGGGTCGGATCTCGACGCCGGGCGAGCGCAGGTCCAGCACGAACTGGCTCATGCCGTTGTGGCGGCCCTGGGATTCCGCCGCCGGCGTGGTGCGCACCAGCACGATGAAGTAGTGGTTGTTGTGGGCCTGGCTGGTCCACACCTTGGTGCCGTTGACCACGTAGCCGCCGTCGACCTTCTTGGCGAAGGAGCGGATCGACGCCAGGTCGGAACCGGAGTCGGGCTCGGACATGCCGATCGAGAAGTAGATCTCGCCGCGCACGATGCCGGGCACGAGCTCCTCGCGCAGCGCCTCGTTGCCGTGCTTGATGATCGACGGGCCGGACTGCCGCTCGGCGATCCAGTGGGCGGCGATCGGCGCGCCGTAGGCGAGCAGCTCCTCGACCACCACGAAGCGGTCGAGGGCGGAGCGCTCCTGGCCGCCGTACTGCTTGGGGTAGGTGAGGCCGAGGAAGCCCTCCTTGCCCAACTGCTGGGAGAACTCGCTGTCGTGGCCCGACAGCCAGGTGTCCGCCCGTGGGGTGAACGTCCCGGCCGCGAGCTCGGCATCGAGGAAGCCCCGGATGCGGGTGCGGATCTCTTCGGTGGACGCCGGCAGCGCGGCATCGGGGAAGGTGAGGCGGTTGGCCATGCCCCTATGTTCTTCCGGCGACGGGTCGTGTGGCGAATCTGAGCCGGCACCGGGCCGGAACGCGCCGCGACGTGGCCGCCTACGATGCGCCGATGCACTTGCGGCTGACCGTGTCGAGATCCCGCTCCCGCGCCGAGGTCGGTCGCCCGTGACCGCCGCGGGGGACCTCTCCCACCTCCACGTCGAACGCCACGGCGAAGGTCCACTGGTGCTGTGCACCCATGGCGGGGCCGATACCGGGGACACCTGGCGGGAGCAGGTCGGCTTCCTCGCCGGTCTCGGCCGCGCCGCGGTGACCTGGGACCTTCGCGGCCACGGCCGCTCGGCAGCCCCGCTCGATCGCGACTACTACAGCCGCGAGACGGCCATCGAGGACATCGGCGCCCTCGTCGCATCCGGCGAGGCGCCGGTGGTGCTCATGGGCCACTCGCTCGGCGGCTACCTGTCGCTCGGGTTCACGCTGCGCCATCCCGAGCGGGTGGCGGCACTGGTGCTGGTGGCGACCGGGCCCGGCTTCCGTGACGAGGCGGCCCGCACCGAGTGGAACGAGATGGCGAAGACGGGCATCACCAAGGGCGGCGCCCCCGCCGAGGCCGTCGGGCTGCTGGCCCAGCACGACTCGTGGGTGATCGACAACCTGGGCGCCATCACCGTGCCGGTGCTGCAGCTGGTGGGCGACGGGGACCGCATGTTCCTTCGGGCCACCCGGTATGCGGCGGAGAAGTTCGCCGGACCCACGCACACCGTCGTCGTCGAGGGGGCGGGCCACCACGTGCACAAGCGCGCCGCCGCCGAGGTGAACGCGGCGATCGCCTCGTTCCTCCACGAGCACGTCCCGCTCGACGCCTGAGCACGACCTCGAACCCTGAACACGCAAGGGATCCCGTTGCCCACCCCGTCCGCCACCGCCATGCCCGAGCCGCTCTCCATGCCGGAGCGCGCCGCCTGGACGCTGCCCGAGCTGCTGGCCCGCCGCGCCGCCGAGCTGGGCGACTCCGAGTTCATCACCACCGAGACCGAGACGATCTCCTTCGCCGAGCTCGACCGCGCCAGCGACCGGGTGGCCACCGCCCTGGCCCGCCTCGGCGTGCAGCCGGGGGACCGGGTGCTGGCCCTGGCGCTGAACTCGGTGGCGTTCATCGTCGCCATGCTCGCCACCCACAAGCGCCGCGCCGTGTTCACGCCGATCAACACCGAGCTCAAGGGCAGCTTCCTCGAACACCAGGTGCGCAACAGCGCGCCCCGCGTCGTGCTGGTCGATGCCGAGCTGCTCGATGCCTTCGCCATGGTCGACACCGACGGCGTGAGCATCGACCACACCGTGGTCATCGGGGCCGATCCGCCGGCGGAGGGGCGACCGGCCGCCCTGGCCGCGACGGCGTGGCACCGCTGGGGGGACCTGTTCGCCACCACCGCCGACCCGGCTGCGGTGCTGCGGGCGGAACCGTCGGACGTGTGCACGATCATGTACACGTCGGGCACGACCGGCCCGGCCAAGGGCGTGCTGCTCCCGCAGGCCCACTGCGTGCTGTTCGCCAAGGGGGCGGCGGACGCCACCGCCCTGCGCCATACCGACCGGTACTACGTGTGCATGCCGTTCTTCCACGCCAACGCACTGTTCATGCAGATCTACGCCTGCCTGTGGGCGGGCTGCCCGGCGACGGTGGTGCAGCGCTTCAGCGTGGGCCGCTGGCTCGACGACGTGATCGACTCCGGGGCCACCGCCACCAACGCGCTCGGCGTGATGCCGGAGTTCATCTTCCGCCGTCCCCCCGACCGGCGCGACCGCTCCCACCGGCTGACCCGCGTCATGGCGGTGCCGATCGGTGAGGAGTGGGGGGCCGCGTTCGAGCAGCGCTTCGGGGTTCGCCTGGTGCAGGGCTTCGGGATGACCGAGATCAACATGGTCGCCTACAGCGATCCGGCCGACCCGGTGATCCCCGGCTGCGCCGGTCGGGTGCTCGAGGAGTTCTTCGAGGTGATCGTGGCCGACCCCGACACCGACGAGCCCCTGCCGGCGGACCGCGTGGGCGAGATCCTGGTGCGGCCCCGCCAACCGTTCTGCTTCAACGTCGGGTACTTCCAGATGCCCGACAAGACGGTGGAGGCGTGGCGGAACCTGTGGTTCCACACCGGCGACGCCGGGCGTTTCGACCCGCAGGGCCGCCTGCACTTCGTCGACCGGCTCAAGGACCGGATCCGCCGGCGGGGCGAGAACATCTCGTCCTACGAGATCGAGCAGGTCCTCAACAACCACCCCGCCGTGCTGGAGAGCGCGGCGGTCGGGGTGCGGGTGGAGGGCGCCGGTGGCGAGGAGGAGATCAAGGCGGTGCTGGTGCTCGAGCCGGGCGCGTCGATCGACCCGGCCGAGCTGACGGCGTACTGCGTCGAACGGATGCCGCGCTTCGCGGTGCCGCGCTACGTCGAGGTCGGCGACGCGCTCGACAAGACCCCGTCGGGCAAGGTGCGCAAGCAGGCGTTGCGCGGCGAGGGCATCACCGCCGCCACCTGGGATCGGGAGGCGGCCGGGATCGATCTGCGCCGGGGCTGAGCCCCGCCGCCCCGCCGCCGCCTGTCGCCGCGGCTGTGCCCGACGGTCAGTTCGACACGGTGAAGGTGGGGGAGAAGTCCGTCGCCTCGCCGCGCAGGTGCCGCAGCAGGAAGTCGATGGAGTGGTGCAGCTCCTCCACCGGCACCTGCGGGTGCAGCCCCGGGTTGGCGTGCAGTCGCTTGTCGGTGGTGGCCAGGGCGTCGAACAGCGCCAGGTACTGCTCACGGTTGAACAGTTCGTCCTCCAGCTGCATCAGGAACAGCACGGGGCAGGTGATGGCGTTCGCCGCCGCTTCGATGGTGGGCACGTAGTGGGCGGGCCCGACGATGCCCATCAGGCCGAGCACCGCCACGGTGACCCGAGGCTCGGCGGCGACGAAGGGTGCGCCGTAGATGGTCCCCATCGACAGACCCCAGTAGCCGACCGGACCGGTGCCCACCTCGGGCAGGGACTGCACGAAGTCGAGGGCGAAGCGCCAGTCGGCGTTCATGTCCTCGACGGTCCCCTCGCGCTGCCACTCCGGCCAGAACGACTCCCGCCCGCCCGGCGCCACGAACCGACGGCCGTGCACGGGGCCGTCGATGGCCAGCGCGAAGCAGCCGTGCTCACCGGCCAGGCGCTTGGCCAGCCAGGGCAGCGGCGTCTGGTGTCGGTCGCCGGAGGCGCCGTGGCCGAGCAGGACCAGCGGTGCGCCGCCGGCCGGCTCGGCCGGTTCCCACAACACGCCCGACACCGTCCGGCCGCCGCGGTCGAGGTCGAACTCGCGCCGCCGCAGCGGCCCGTCCTGGATCTGCTCGAGGAATGCCACGGCGCTCAGTCTGGTCGATGCCCGGGCCTGCGCGCCGCGGCTGTCGGCCCGGTTGCGTTCACCCCGTGGGCGCGTCCGGGGTGGAGGGCCCAGCGCCCGAGGACCCTGGGCCGTCGGTCCCGGGGGGCGTGCCGTCGGCGCCGTCGGTGCCGCGTTGGCGGTTGAAGGCGTTGCGCAGGTCCTCGCTCACCTCGGCGAAGCTCTTGGAGAACGCGGCGGACAGCGTGCTGCCCACGTCCTTCACGTCCGCCTTCACCGCGGGGTCCTTCACCGCGGCGCCGACGGCGTCGATCACGCCGTCGATGGCGTCGCCCAGCTTGCGCAGGGCGGACTGCAGCGCGTCGTCGTCCTGCTTCGGCGTCGTGGCGCCTTCGCCCTCGCCGCTGCCGCCGCCGGGGGTCGGCTCGTCGTGGCGCACCTGCTCGAAGTGGCTGCGGAGCTTCTGGCCCAGCGCGCTGAACCTGGCGCCGACATCGCTCCACGCTGCGGACTGCCCGGCCGGATCGGTTCGTTCCGTCGGGTCGGACGGACTCGATGCATCGGATGGTTCGGTCATGCTGTCCAGCATGGTGCGCCCGGGGCCGCAACCGGGAGTGCCGTCGGGCCCTGACCGCGAGGCCGGTTGGCGTGGGCGGTCGGGCGTCGGTCAGGCTGAGCTGTCGAACCGCGCGCTGCGGGAGCAGCGGCGACGAGGGGGAGTGCACATGAAGCTGGCCGTCGAGTTCCCGAGCGTCGCCTTCCGCGAGGGGCCCGAGAAGGTGGTGGACCTGGCGCGGGCGATCGAGGAGATCGGCTACGACGAGCTCGCCGTGTTCGACCACGTGGTGATGGGCTTTCCCACCGACTCGCGCCCGGCGCCCCGATACCCCTCGGCCATGCCGGTGCTCGAGGCGCTGGTGCTGCTCGGCTTCGCCGCGGCGGTGACCAAGCGGGTCAGCCTGTCCACCGAGGTGCTGGTGCTGCCCCAGCGCCAACCGGTGCTGGTGGCCAAGCAGGTGTCGACCCTCGACACGCTGTCGGGCGGGCGCATGCGCCTCGGGGTCGGCGTCGGCTGGCAGGAGTGCGAGTTCGACGTGATGCAGATGGGCTGGACCGATCGCGGCAAGCGGATGGACGAGGCGATCGAGCTGCTGCGGGCGTACTGGCGCGACGAGCAGGTCGACCTCGACGGCCCGTTCTACCCGGCCGATGCTATCGGCATGCACCCCAAGCCACCGCAGGGCGGCGGGCTGCCGATCTGGGTCGGTGGGTTGAGCGAACCCGCCTTCCGGCGCGTGGCCCGCCTGGGCGACGGCTGGATGGGCTCCGCGTTGGGCAGCGACGAGCAGACCCTCGCCGCGGTGGCCAAGATCCGGCGTTACGCCGAGGAGTACGGCCGGGATCCGTCGACCATCGGGATGCAGGCCATGCTGGCGCCGCCGCCCACCGACTCGCAGGGCAAGACGTTCTACGCCGAGCACGACCGCGTCGTGCGGCGGGCGGAGGCGATCAGGAACATGGGCTTCGAGTGGACGGCCATCAACGCCACTGCCATCTTCCAGGCGGGCGCCCGCAGCGTGGACGCCATCATCGAGCAGTTGGCCGAATTGCACGGCAAGCTGCGCGCCGCGGTGGGTTAGCGTGACGCGGGTGGCCACCACTGCGAGCACACCCGCGACGCTGATCACCTCCGAGGCCGAGCTGGATGCCCTCTACGGGGAGCCGGTGCCGGCGGCGGTGCTCAAGGAACTGCCCGTCATCTCGGAGGACTACCGGCGCTTCATCGACGCGTCGCCCTTCGTGCTGCTCGCCACGGTCGGCCCGGAGGGGCTCGACTGCTCGCCGCGTGGTGATCCTGCGGGGTTCGCGCGCGTGCTGGACGAGCGGACGTTGCTCATCCCCGATCGGCGTGGCAACAACCGTGTCGACTCGCTGCGCAACATCGTGCGCGACCCGCGGGTGGCGCTGCTGTTCCTCATCCCCGGCATCGGTGAGACGCTGCGGGTCAACGGGCGAGCCGTGCTGTCGCGCGAGGAGGCGCTGTGCCGCAGCTTCGCGGTGGGTGAGCGCAACGAGAAGGTCCCCACGTGCGTGATCGTGGTGACGGTGGATGCGGTCTACACGCAGTGCCCCAAGGCGCTGGTGCGCGCCAAGCTGTGGGACCCGGCGACGCAGGTGGATCGTTCGACGCTGCCGTCTATGGGCGAGATCCTGCAGCGCATCAGCGCCGGTGCGTTCGACGGCGCCGCCTACGACGCGGCGTACCCCGAACGACTGCGCCAGACGATCTACTGAGCGAGCTCAGCTCGCCACGGATCGCAGCGGCGGGCGAGGGAGTGGAACCGCCGCCTCACAGCGAATCGGCGTCGATTCGCTGTGAGGGGATTCGGCGAATCGCCCGCCGGGTGCCGGAGCGCGGCGAGCCGGCGTGTCTCATACCGCTCAGTACGCACCCTCGTTGCGCAGCGCCTCGATGTCGTCCCACGAGAAGCCCGCCTCGAGCAGCACCTCCTCGGTGTGCTGGCCGAGGTGGGGCACCTCCACCCCGACCCGGGTGGGGGTGTCGCTCATGGCCACCGGGTTGCCGACGACCTTGATGCGGCCCCATTCCGGATGGTCGACCTCGGCCAGGTACCCGTTGGCGTAGGCCTGCGGGTCGTCGGCCACCTCGTCGTGGCGGCGGACCGGTGCGAAGCGCTGGCCGTGCTCGGCGAGGCGGACGTTCCACTCGGCGGTGGTGCGGGTGCGGAAGATCTCGCTGAACGCCTCGCGCATCTCCGCCTTGATCTCGGGCGTGACGATGTACTTGGAGAAGCGCGGGTGGTCGATCCAGTCGGGCCTGTCGATGGCGGCGCACATCCCGGGCCACAGGTGCTCGGGGCAACCGGCGATGGCCAGGTACCCGTCAGCGGTGGGGAAGATGCCGTACAGGGCGTTCACCAGGGGATGGCCGCCGTTGGCCCGACCGGCCACCGAGCCGGTCATGAACAGGTGGGTGTACTCCATCGCCTGGAGCCAGATCTGCCCACCGAGCAGGGAGACGTCGACCCGCTGGCCCTTGCCCGTGTGGGTGCGGGCGAACAGGGCGGCGAGGATGCCGGTGGTCAGGTTCTGGGCGCCGCAGTGATCCGCCACCAGGGTGGCGATCGGGGTCATCGGGCCGCCGTCGTCGCCGGTGGTGGAGATGATCCCGCCCATCGCCTGGCCGACCATGTCCGCACCCTCCCGGGCGGCATCGGGGCCCAGCGGTCCGAGGTAGCTGCCGGCCGCCCAGATGATGCGCGGGTTGCGGGCGGCGAGGTCCTCGTAGCCGAGGCCCCAGGCGTCGAGTGTGCCGGGGGCGAAGTTGGACAGCACCACGTCGGCGCGCTCCACCAGGGCCAGGAAGGCGCGCTTGCCGCCCGGGCGACGCAGATCGAGGGTGGCGCTGCGCTTGCCGCGGTTGCACGCGATGAAGGGCGAGGAGAAGCCCCACTCGGGCAACGCGTCCACGTGGCGACCCATGTCGCCGATCTCGGGGAGCTCGATCTTGATGACCTCGGCCCCCAGACCGTGCAACATGGCCGCAGCCTGCGGGCCCTGGACGAGGGTGGAGAGATCGAGGACGACGATGCCGTCGAGTGCGCCTGCCATGGTTCGGCACCGTAGCGCTCAGCGCGGCCCCAGTTGGCGCACCAGGCGAGCCAAGCGGGCGTCCCATTGGGCGCCGGCGCGGGCCAGCCACGAGGCGGCCTCCACCATGGGCTCGGTCCGCGCCGCATAGCGGACCTCGCGGCCGTCGCGGGTGGCGGTCACCAGGCCGGCGTCGCCGAGGACGCCGAGGTGCTTCACCACCGCCTGGCGGCTGACCGGGAAGGCGGGAGCGAGGGCGGTGGCGGTGGCCGGCCCGTCCTCGAGCAGCCGTTGCAGCACCGCGCGCCGCGTCGGATCGGCGAGGGCGGCGAAGACGGCGTCCACCGCCCGCTCAGGTCCGGGCGCCGGCGACGCAGCGGAAGCCGAGCACGCACAGGTGCAGCGCCCAGCGGCTGCTGAGCGGGGCGGTCTCGCGCACGATCAGCCGGCTGCCGGTGTCGGTGGGCAGCACCACGAACTCCACGCGGGTGGGCGGCCCGGCCACCGTCGCACCCGGCCGGCGTTGGTCGAGGTGCTCGGTCCACCACGTGAAGGACAAGCGCTCACCGTCGACGAGGTCCTCGACCACGACGCGGCGCACCTCCCCGTCGTCCACGATGCGGCCCGAGCCGCCGGGGCGCACCTCGAGCTCGAGCTCGTCGCCCAGCCAGGTGGCCAGTTGCGCTTCGTCGCTCACCGCCGACCACAGCTCCCCGACGGGAACGGGGAAGTCCTGCACTCGTTCGACGGCGTAGTCCGGTGCGGTCTCCATGGGCCCAGCCTAGCGTACTGTGCAACAACGTGGTTGCACATGTGCGGTCGGCCCCGTAGGGTCACCTGCAATTCAACAGTTGCACATTGGTGCGCGATGACGGAGGTGCCGGACATGGCCGGACTACTGGTTCCCACGGTGGTGGAGACGTCGATGCGCGGCGAGCGCGCTTTCGATCTGTACTCGAGGCTGCTCAACGACCGCATCATCTTCCTGGGCACCGCGATCGACGACCAGGTGGCCAACCTGATCATCGGGCAGCTCATCCACCTCGAGTCCGACGCCCCGGGCAAGGAGATCGCGCTCTACATCAACTCCCCGGGCGGGGACATGAACGCGCTCTTCGCCATCTACGACACGATGCACTACCTCTCCTGCCCGGTGGCGACGATCTGCGTGGGCCAGGCCGCCTCGGCGGCGGCGGTGCTGCTCGCCGGGGGTGCGGCCGGCCGACGGGCCGCCCTGCCGAACAGCCGGGTGCTGATCCACCAGCCGCACGGTGGGGTGCAGGGCCAGTCCACCGACCTCGAGCGCGCCGTGGCGGAGGTGGTCGAGATGCGCCGCCGCATGGTGGACATCCTGCAGCGCCACACCGGTCAGTCGGTGGAGCGGCTCAACGCCGACATCGACCGCGACTACATCCTGCGCGGCGAGGCCGCGGTGCAGTACGGCCTGATCGACTACGTGTTGACCAAGCGGGAGCTGCCCTCTCCATCGGGCTATGCCATCCGCTGAACCGCCATCCGCTGAACAGCCATCCGCTGAGCCGCCCGACGCCGACGCCGGGCGGCTCGGGGGTCAGACGGTGGCGGCGGCCATCACCGGGCGGGAGCGCCGCGAGGTGATGGGCTCGTTCAGCTCGATGCTGTTGCCGCAGGGATCCTTGAAGAAGCACTGGCGGCCCACGCCGGCGATCTCGGACACCTTGGACACCTTGATGCCGCGCTCCATGAGCTCGTCGCGCACGGCGTCCAGCTCGGCCACGTGCAGGGCGAAGTGCTGGCCCTTGGGGGCCTCCCAGTTCTCCACCTCGATGAGGTGGACCTGGCGGCCGTCGGGCAGGCCGAGCCAGGTGCCGGGGAACCCGAAGTCGGGCCGGGGCAGCTTGGCGAAGCCCAACACCTCGACGTAGAACCGTTCAGCGGCCGCGTTGTCGGCCACGTTGACGGAGATGTGGTGCACTCCCAGCAGTTCCATGGCCTCATGGTAGGCGAGACCGTGCGAGCGCGACGCGCAAAAGGTGAGGTCCCGGACCCGCCCGACCGTACTGATCGGTACGGTCAGTGCGACCGGCTCACCGTGGGCGCGGAAGAGGCCGGGCCCGGAAGCGCCCGGACCCGGCCTCACCACGATCGCACCGACCGCTCGATCAGCCCTTGGCGCCCACGAGGACATCGCCGCCCACGGGCAGCTGCGAGGTGTCGATGCCGTAGAGCTCGGCCACGTTGTCGCACAGGATCGCCCGGCGCTGCTCCTCGGTGAGGTGGCTGGTGTGCTCGGTCAGCATCTCCTGGCTCCACGGCCAGGTGGAGTCCGAATGGGGGAAGTCGTTGGCCCAGCACAGCCGCTTCCAGTTCATCTGATCGGCGTTCCGGAACGCGATGAAGTCATCCTGGAAGGTCAGGTAGATGTGCTCGCGGAAGTACTCCGACGGCAGCTTGTCGATCTTGGCCGTCAGCCACTTGCGGTGCCGGTTGTACGCATGGTCCATCCGGTACATGTAGTGGGGCACCCAGCCGGCGTCGGCCTCGACGCACACCAGCTTGAGCTTGGGGTGCCGCTCGAACACCCCGCCCAGCACGAACATGCCCATGATGTCCTGGCAGCCCCGGATGATCGAGAGGAAGCCGTTCATCTTCGGGCCGCGGTTGCGGTTGAGGCCGTCGGCCTGGCTGGTCAGGATGTGGAAGCTCGGCACCAACCCGAGATCGGTGCAGGCATCCCAGAACTCGTCGTAGACGGGGGAGTCGTAGTCCTCGACCTGGGGGTTGCCCGGCATCATGACGCCGCGCATGCCCATGGCCTTCATCTTCTCGAGGTCCTGGATGCCTTCTTCGGGCGAGCGCATCGGGGTCTGGCCGAGGGCCAGCAGGCGGTTGCGGTCCAGGTCGCAGTACTCCGAGATCCACCGGTTGTAGGCATCCATCGCGGCCTTCTTGTAATCGAAGTCCGGGTGGTTGCACAGCACCATGCCGACGGAGGGGTAGATGACCTCGGCCGACACGCCGTCGCGGTTCTGGTCGGCGATGCGGTATGTGGGGTCGTAGCCGGACTTGGGAAGGTCGGCGTACTTGGCCTTGGTGTTGAGCGACATCGCGTCCTGGCCGGCGGCGGCCACCAGGCCCATCGGGATCGAGCGCTTCATCCCATCGATGACGTACACGTCACCGTTGTTGTCGGTTTCGACGACGCGCGGCGCGATGGCCGCGTACTTGCTGTCGATGTAGTCGAGGTACGTGTTCGGCGCCTCGGTGATGTGCGAATCCGCCGAGATGATCGGAAAGTCGACCTTCATTGTTCCCCTAGCGATGCTCGTGGTGCAGCGTCCCCGGTCTGCGGGGTCCCAACGTACACCGGCCCCCTCGGGGGCGCCGCTTCACCGCCTCGCACTACGGCGGCACCGGTGCCGCACCGCCGCAGCGCGGCGCGCTGTCAGATCGCGGATCGGTCCCGGAAACGCCGTGTTCACCGGCCGTTTCGCGGCCGGGCATTGCCCACCGCGCCGCCCGGTCCCAAGCTGGCCGGGTCACGATGGCGCGTCGAGAGGAGACCGGTGAGCGACGAGGCGGTGGCCCGGCTCGAGCGCCGCGCCCGACAGGAGTTGGAGCTGCTCGCCTACCCGGCGCGGGAGTGGGTGCAGCCCCGCTGCGGGCCCGACGGACGCCCCGCCACCGACGTGGTCGTGGTGGGTGGCGCCCAGTGCGGCATCGCCATCGCCTTCGGGTTGCGGCGGGCCGGGGTGACCAACGTGGCCGTGCTCGACGCCGCCCCCGCCGGGCGGGAGGGGCCGTGGCGCACCATCGCCCGCATGAACGAGCTGCGCACCCCCAAGCACCAGGTCGGGGTGGAGCACGGCATCCCCTCGCTCACCGCGCCGGCCTGGTACCGCGCCCGCCACGGCGAGGCGGCATGGGCGTCGATCGAACGGATCGGGCGGGACGACTGGGCGGACTACCTGGACTGGCTCCGCGACCAGGCCGGCATCGACGTGTGCAACGGCGCACAGGTCACCGGGCTGGAGCCGGTGCAGGGCGATGACGGCCTGGTGGCGCTGCTCGTGCGCGGTGTGCACCGTCCCGGCAGCAGCAGCAGCGACCGCGGGGATCGACGGCTCTACGCCCGGCACGTCGTGCTCGCCACCGGGTTCACCGGTGGGGGGCTGTGGTACACGCCCGAGCACATCGCCGAGGTGGTGCCGCCGACGTTGCGCCACCACGCGTGCGAGGGCTACGACGCCGACGAGCACCGCGGGCTGCGCGTCGGCGTGCTCGGCCACGGTGCCTCCGCCTTCGACGCTGCGGCGGCGGTGCTCGATGCCGGAGCGGCCTCGGTCGCCCTGTGCTTCCGGCGGCCCGAGCTGCCGATGGTCAACCCGCATCGGGCGGTGGAGTACCACGGGTTCCTCGGCTGCTTCGCCGACCTCGACGACGATGTGCGCTGGGACGTGGCCCGTTACTTCGACGGTGCCGACCAGCCCCCCGCCCCGGACGGCTTCCGGCGGGCGCACCGCCACCGCAACCTGGCGGTGCACGCCGGCGCGCCGTGGGAGGAGGTGCGCCTCGAAGGGCCCGCCGGCCCGATCCGCGTCCGCACCCCCCACGGCACCTTCACGTGGGACCGCATCATCTGCGCCACCGGTGCCCGCATCGACCTCGGTGCTCGTCCCGAGCTGGCCGTCCTCGAGCCGCACATCGCTCGTTGGGGCGACCGGTACCGCCCACCGGCGGGCCGCGAGCACGACGGCCTGGCCCGCGCCCCCTATCTCGGCCCCGGGTTCGAACTGCTGCCGCGCGGGGCCGGGGCGCCGGGCTGCCTCAGCCGCCTGTACGCCTTCAACTCGTCCTGCTACGTGAGCCAGGGCCCGCACTCCACGTCGATCAGCGGGCTCAAGTTCGCTGCTCCGCGGGTGGTGAGCGCCATCGTGCGCTCGTTGCTGCGCGACCAGCAGCACGGGTTGGTGGCATCGTTGGCCGAGTTCCGGGAACCGGAGCGGCTCTTCGCGGAGGTACCAGCACCATGACCGAGACGGCGATCACCGCCTTGCGGGCGCAACCGCTGGGCGCGGAGCGCTTAGCTCCCTACGGCGAGGTCCTCGCCGCCACCGAGGACGGCGTGGCGGCGGGGGACCTCGACGCAGCGTTGGACCTGTCCCGGGGTCGGCCGCGCTTCTACCTGATGCAGCTGCGGGACAAGGCGCCCCGCTTCGATCGCATCACCCGCCACCGGGCGGTGACGCAGTGCCTGGCGTCGGTGGGCGGAGCGCCGTGGTGGTTGGCCGTGGCGCCGCCGCTCGATGTGGAGGACCCCGCCGCCACGCCGGACCTCGACCGGCTCGCCGCCTTCGAGGTCCCC
>JADLEF010000056.1 GCA_020846295.1 Acidimicrobiales bacterium | reverse complement strand
GTCGCCGGCGAGGAACAGCTCGACGTTGGCGATCTCCTGCGGTTCTCCGACGCGGCGCATCGGTGTGGCGCGCACCAGGCGGTCGTTCATCGTCGGGTCGTCGGAGGCGACCATCGGCGTGTCGATCACACCGGGGTGGATGGAGTTGACCCGGATGCGGTTGCGGGCCAGCTCGAGGGCGGCGGCCGCGGTCATGCCGGTCACCGCGTACTTGGTGGCGGCGTAGGCGAAGCCGAACTTGGTGGCCCGGAGCCCGGCGCCGGAGGAGATGTTGACGATCGAGCCGCCGCCGCGGGCGGTCATCGGCGCGATGGCGGCGCGGATGCCGAGGAACACTCCGGTCTGGTTCACCGCGACGACGCGTTCGAAGTCGGCCAGGGTGTGCTTGGCGATCGTCGCGTTGAACAGGATGCCGGCGTTGTTGACGAGCACGTCGAGCCCGCCGAAGCGCTCGGTGGCGGTGTTGATGGCGGCCTCCCAGTCCTCCTCGCGGGACACGTCGTGGCGGAGGAACACGGCGGCCTCGCCGAGCTCGTCGGCCAGGGCCCGTCCCGCGTCGACGAGCACGTCGGAGATGACCACCTTGGCCCCTTCGGCCACGAAGAGCCGGACCTCCGCCTCACCCTGCCCGCGTGCGCCGCCGGTGATGATCGCCACCTTGCCGTCGAGTCGTCCCATCGTTGCTTCCCCTTTGTTCGCGGCGGCTCACCGTAGCGAACGGCGCGCCGGGACCGATCAGGATTCGACGGGCAGGTGCGGGTGGGGCAGGTGCGGGTGGGGCCGCGCCGGGTCGAGATGGCCGATCTGGGGGATCTCGTCCTCGTGGCGGAGTGGACCCGCGGGCGCCACGCCGGTGCCGTGGGAGGCGATGTCGTGCGCCTGGTCGGGCAGGAGCCGGTAGGCGATCAGCGCGGCGATGCCCACGACGAGCGCGCCGACCACCAGGGACATGCGGAACCCGTTCACCCAGGCATCCTTGGCCGCAGCGACACGGCTGCCGCCGCGCGGGTGCGCACCCGCTGACGGCCGGGGCGGGCTCGGTGCGAGCCTCATCGGGTTCCCCTCTCCGGCGCGCGGCCCGCGCCAGGAGCGCACCTGCCACGAGAGCCGGCCCTGCCGCTCGCCGCTCGCCATGCCCCCTGGTGGAAAGAATCTTTGACACGGCGCGCCTGGCGGCGTACCGTGCGGCATGTCAAGAATTCTAGACATCGGGAGGCCGGGGTGACGTTCCCGGAGAAGAGCTCGATCGCCACCATCGTCGCGTTGGTGGCGGTGTTCGGCGCCTACTTCGCGTTGGCGTTGAGCCTCGGCGGTGGCGGTAGCGGTGGCGGCATCGTCCACAAGCCGCTGCTGGTTGGCGCGGTCATCGCCCTGGCGGTGGTCATGGCCGGTAGCCACGGCCTGCTCGCCGCCCTGGCGCCGGCTGACGCCGACGCCTTCGACGAGCGCGACCGGCGCATCGCCTGGCGGGGCGGTCATGTCGGCGGCCTGGTGCTGGCCGTCGGCGTCTGCGCCGCCCTGGTGCTCACGTTGCTCGAGGTGCCCTACGTCCACATCGCCAACGCGCTGCTCCTCGCCTGGGTGCTGGCCGAGCTGGCGGATCAAGCGACCCGGCTGGTGCTGTACCGCCGGGGCGGGTGATGGGCCGGCCCACCCGGGTGACCAACCGCATCCGGGACCTGCGGGCGGCCCATGGCGAGATGACCCAGGCGGAGCTGGCGGCGCTCGTCGGGGTCACCCGTCAGACGCTCAACGCCGTCGAGCAGGGCAAGTACTCGCCGTCGTTGGAGGTTGCCTTCCGCATCGCCGACGTGTTCGGCACCCGCGTCGACGACATCTTCGCCTACCGCGCTCCGTGAGCCCGAGCGGATCGAGGGGATGGGAAGTGCCCCCGGAAGCGCCCGGGCTCAGTCCGTCGCTGCGACCGCGCGGTGCGTCGAGGAACCGGCCGGGAAGGTGGCCAGCACCACCACCGTGCTGAGCGCCATCATGACGGCGACCCACACCCACCCGTGGCGGAACCCGTCGATCCCGTCCGCGGTGGCCAGCAGGGTGATGGCGACGGACACGCCGGCGCCGTAGAAGACCTGCATGATGGTGCGCAGCGTCGCGTTGGCCACCCCGAAACGGGCCTGGCCCACGTCGCTCACCGCGGCACTGAACCACGACGAGATCGACATGCCGGTGCCGAGCCCGGCGATGAGGCTGATGGGCACGAAGCGGTCCCACACCTGCGGCGTGCTGCTCAGCGTCAGCAGGTACAGCACCGGCGTCAGGGCGAGCAGGGCCGAACCGATGCCGATCAGCCACCGGTGCCCGTAGCGGTCGGCGTAGCGTCCGCCGACGATCGAGGTGGCGGTGGCCAGCAACGGGCTCGGCGTCAGCGCGGCGCCGGTCTGCAGGATCGACTGGTCCCACAGGTTCTGCAGCAACAGCGAGTTGAGCAGGAACCCCGACGTGAAGCCCATCGAGTAGAACGCCACCGCCAGGTTGGACGACGCGAAGGAGCGGTGCCGGTACAGCGACAGGTCCAACAGAGGCTCCGGGTGCCGTTTGGAACGCACGATGAGCAGCGCGATGAGCCCGACGGCGGCCACCGACAGGGCCAGGACCCGGGCGTTGGCGATGCCCCATTGCTCGCTCTGGACGATGGCCAGCATGCCCAACGCCACCCCGGCTGTACCGATCGGTATGCCGAGCAGGTCGATGCGGCCGCTGGCATCGGGGTTGCGGGATTCACGGAAGATGCGGCGGGCGAGGACCAGGACCAGCAGGCAGAGCGGCACGTTGATGAGGAACACGTAGCGCCAGGAGCCGAGACGGATCAGCACCGAGCCGAGCGACGGACCGAAGGCGGCTCCCAGCGAGCCCGTGGCACCCCAGAAGCCGACCGCGGTCGATCGGCGCGCCAGCGGGAACTCGGGCAGGACCAGGGCCAGCGAGGCCGGCATCAGCACCGCGCCACCGATCGCCTGCACCACCCGTGCGGCGATGAGGAACCCGGCGTTGGGCGCCATACCGCACAGCAGGGAGCCGATCATGAACAGTGCGACACCCGGCAGGAAGACCTTCTTGCGGCCGAGGCTGTCGGCCAGGCGCCCGCCCAACAACAGGAACGCCGCCACGCCGATGTTGTAGCCCGACACGATCCAGCTGAGCGACGTCTCCGACGCGCCGAGGTCGGCCCGGATCGTCGGGAAGGCCACGTTCACCACCGAAACGTCGACCACGACGAGGAACGACACCAGCGTGGCGACGCCGAGCGCCAGCCACGCCTGACGGCTCACGGTCTCCGACGTGGTCTGCATGGTGCCGGACCCTAACCGGATCGCCGGGGGGTTTGCGCAGGGCGCCGCCCCGTCTGTGGGGGCGGCGCGATCAGCTGATGAGGTGCGCGGCGCGGACCAGGCGCTGGTCCAATCCCACCGGCGGCCCGTCGAGCTCGCCGTAGGGGATGCGCACGATTGCCCCGCTCCGCTGCCCGATGTAGCAGCCCCGGGCGCCCTCGGCCACGGCGTCGACCGCCTCCAAGCCGAAGAGGGCGCCGAGGATGCGGTCCGCCGCGCTCGGGCTTCCACCGCGCTGGATGTGGCCGAGCACGGTGAGGCGGTGCTCGAGGCCGAGGACGCCGGCCACGTTCGCCGCCACCTGCTCGGCGCTGCCCTCCCGGGCGCCTTCGGACAGCACCACGATCACCGATCGTTTCCCGGCGCGCATCTCGGCGTCGATGCGCGCCGCGAGCGTCCGGTCGCTCAGCTCGGCCTCCGGTACCAGCACCGCCTCGGCCCCACCGGCCACCGCGGCGGCGAGGGCGATCGCACCGCAGTGCCGGCCCATCACCTCCACGAAGTGCAGCACCTCGTGCGAGGTGGCGGTGTCGCGGATGCGGTCGATGGCCTCCACCGCGGTGTTGACGGCGGTGTCGAAGCCGAGGCTGGTCTCCGAGCCGGGGACATCGTTGTCGATGGTGCCCGGTACCCCGACCGTGGCCGGGCCACCGGCCGCCTCCAGTGCGGCGCCGCCGCGGAACGTACCGTCCCCGCCGATGAGCACCATGGCGTCGATGCGCTGGCGGCGCAGGATCTGCACCGCTTCGGCCAGGCCCGCGTCGGTGCGCAGGCGAGGGCACCGCGACGTGCCGAGCACCGTCCCGCCGCGCTGCACGATGTTCACGATCGAACGGCGGTCCATCGGTTCGAACCCGTCGTCGAAGATGCCTGCATAGCCGCGGCGGATGCCGACCACGTCGAAGCCGCGGTCCAGCCCGGCGCGCACCACCGCCCGCAAGCCGGCGTTCATGCCGGGGGCGTCGCCGCCGCTCGTCAGCACGGCCATCCTCATCGGTCTGCTCCTTCGTCCACCGGGCTCGCCTTCGCCGAGCACCGCTTCACCATGGGTCGATCGGGTGCTTGCGGGTGGTCCGCGCCGGGGGAGCGGGCAGCGCCGCCAGCGTACGGCCGAGTATGGCGCGGGTCTCGGCCGGGTCGATGATGTCGTCCAGCGCGAAGCCCCGGGCGTAGGCCAGACCGGTGTTGCGCTCCTTGAGCTCGTCGGTCAGCTGGGCCCGCAGCTCCTTGCGGGCCGGCTCGTCCGGCGCGGCGGCGAGCTCGTCGCGGTAGATGATGTTGACGGCGCCTTCGAGGCCCATGCCGCCGAACTCGGCGGTGGGCCAACCCACGATGAGCACCGGCTCGAAGCAGTCGCATCCCATCACGTAGTAGCCGAGGCCGTACGCCTTGCGCAGGATCACCGTGAGCAGCGGCACATCCGCGTTGCCGAGCGCCATGAGGGTGCGGGCGCTGTGGCGGACCAGCGCGGTCTCCTCCGCGCCGCGGCCGATCATGAACCCGGGGGTGTCGCACAGGAACAGCAGCGGCAGGTCGTAGGCGTTGCACAGCTCCACGAACCGGGAGAACTTGTCCGCGCCGTCGCGGTCGATGGCGCCGGCGCCGAACATCGGGTTGTTGGCGATGATGCCGAGGGGCCGTCCCTCGATGCGCACGAGCGACGTGGACAGGCAGCGCCCCCACGTGGCGCGCAGCTCCAGGACCGAGCCGGCGTCGGCGATGGCGGAGACGATCTTGCGCACGTCGTAGGCGCGCCGCGGGTTCTCCGGCACGATGCGGCGCAGCGCGTCGGCGTCGCCCGGTGCGTCGACGGGCGCCGTGGCGCCGCGGAAGTAGCCGAGGTAGCGCCGGGCGGTGGCGAGCAGCTCGGCCTCGTCGTCGACCAGCAGGTCGACGGTGCCGATGCGCTCGTGCAGGTCCATCGGCCCGATGTCCTCGGGCGTCACGTTGGCCCCCGTCGCCGACAACACCAGCGGCGGGCCGGACAGCCCCAACGTCGAGGTGCGGGTGGCGATGACCACGTCGGCGCAGCCGGCGATGTTGGCCTGGCCCGCGAAGGACGGGCCCGACAACAGGCAGATGATGGGCACCAGCCCGCTCATCCGGGCGAACTGCACGAAGGTGGTGACCATGCCGCCGTCGTAGTCCAGCTCGTTGGCCCGGGCGCCGCCGCCTTCCGACCAGCAGACCACCGGCCACCGGTTCCGCTCGGCGAGGGCGAGCATCCGGTCCATCTTGCGGTGGTTGCGGGGGCTCTGGCTGCCGCCGAAGACGGTGTAGTCGTAGGTGAACACGCACACCGGGGCGCCATCGACCATGCCGACGCCCATCAGCAGTCCGTCGGCCGGGCCGTCCCCCAACGCCCTGGTCTTGGGCTGGGCGAGCTGGCCGTACTCCACGAATGAGTCGGGGTCGACCAGCGCGGCGATGCGTTCCCGGGCGGTCCAACGGCCACGGTCGTGCTGGCGTTGCACGGCGACGGCGCGGTGTTCGTCCAGCGTGGCGGCGCGGGCGGCGAGCAGCTGCTGCAACCGGGCCGGCAACTCGGGTGCATCGGCGGAGGACGGCGGTTCGGACTGGGCCATGGGCCCGAACCTAGCCGTGGTGCCCTAGCGTCGGTGCCCGGACGCAGGCGCCGCAGCACGACGAACGGGAGCTCGATGATGGACTACGACGCGGTGAAGGCGATCTTCTTCGTGCCACCGCCGGCCGACGTGCGGCCGGCCATGATGCAGGCGCCGTCGGCCCCCCGCCGGCTGCGCGACGCCATCGAGGCGATCGGCATGCACGCGGTGTGGTCCCGATCGGTGCACGAGCTGCTCGCCACCCACGGTCTCGACTTCTTCGGTGGGTACGTGTGGGGCCGGGTGACCTCGTTGGGCGAGCCGACCGGTGCCGTCGTCGCCGCCACG
>JADLEF010000055.1 GCA_020846295.1 Acidimicrobiales bacterium | reverse complement strand
GGGTTGTGCGGTTGGGCGGAGGTGTCCGACTGTCCGGTCGGTGCTCTGGCCAGCATCGTTGCGTGATGCGTTGCGGTCCGTGCCAGCGGAACCCGCCACTTTCGTTCCGGGGCGACCTCCCTGCCGGTCGCCCTTACACTGTTTCAGTGGATTTCGATCATTTTCCGCCAGGATGGGTGGTCACAACGGCGAGTGCGCGAGCAGGAGGGATCACGCGATGGGAGCTGGAGCGGGCATGTGCCGATGGCGTGCTGCGGCGTATCGGCCGAGGTGTGTACCGGGTCGCGGGAGAGGAGCCCGATCCCACGCTGTGCTGGATGGGGTCGGCACTGGCCGCCCTGGCCTTGGCCGGTGCCGACGCAGTGCTCGCTCGCGCCTCCGCCGCCGCGCTCTGGCGACTCGACGGGTTCGATTCCGGCCTGTTGCCGATCGAACTGAACGCTCCTCGGCGATCGAGCGGCGAACGGCGGGTCCCGGTGCGCCGGTCCGTGCCCCTCGAGCCGCCCGATCGCATCGATGGGCTGCCGGTTACCGGGATCGCGCAGACGCTGGTCGAGCTGGGCAGTACGACGACGGACAGCTCGATGGACGCGCTCGACCGCGTCGAGCTGGCGGTCGAGTGCGCGTTCCATCGTCGGCTGATCGGCATCGCCACGCTGGAGGAGCTGGCCGACGCGGCCGCCCGGCGTCGTGGGACGCGGGTGCTGCGGGCCGTGCTGGCGCGGCGGCCGGTCGGGGCGCCTCCGACCGAGAGCTACCTGGAGACGCGCATGGTGCAGGTGCTGCGCCGCCATGGGCTGCCCGAACCGGAGCGCCAGGTCGAGATCCGCGACCGTGCCGGGTTCGTGGGTCGGGTGGATCTCCTCGTCGGGTCGGTGGTGATCGAGCTGCATGGCGGTCAGCACAACGGTGCCGCCGCGATCGACGCCGATCGGCTGCGCCGCGCCCGGCTCGAGGCAGCGGGCTATCGAGTCCTCGAGTTCGGCTATCACCTCGTGATCGATCGACCGGCGCTGGCCGCCGGCATCGTTCGGGACACGCTCACGCGAGCGGCCTGAACGCTCACCCTGCGGCCCGGGATGCGGGGTGACCAGCCCGATTCGACGGCGATTCGTTCACCGGAGCGTCGCCGGGCCCTTGCGTTTCGGTCAGGTGCCGTGCATATACTCAGGCCGAGCATAAGTAATGCTCGAAACGAGCATTAGAGCGGGATGCAGCGCCGGGGGATCCGCAGCGCCATCCGGATCGGACGTCGACATGACCAAGTTGCGGTCGAATCTGCTGGTTGTCGCGGAGGACGGCGGCACGCCGCTCGAGCGGGCCACCCACGCGCTGCCCGACATCGAGTGGGCGGCGGTGCTGCCCACCATCGAGGCGATCAACGCCCTCAAGGTCGAGCGCAACGCCATCGTGCTCGCCCACAACTACATGACGCCCGACATCTACCACGGCGTCGCCGACATCGTCGGTGACTCCCTCGGCCTCGCCCGGGAGGCGGCCCGCACGGACGCCGAGGTGATCGTGTTCGCCGGGGTCCACTTCATGGCCGAGACCGCCAAGATCACCTGCCCGGACAAGACGGTGCTCATCCCCGACCCGAACGCCGGCTGCTCGCTGGCCGAGTCCATCACCGGCGTCGATGTCCGGCTGTTGCGCGAGCGCTTCCCCGGCGTGCCGATCGTGGCGTACGTGAACACCTCGGCCGACGTGAAGGCGGAGGTCGACATCTGCTGCACCAGCGGCAACGCGGTCGAGGTCGTCCGCTCCCTGGGCGCGGACGAGATCGTGTTCCTGCCGGACCAGTACCTCGGCAAGTGGGTCGCCTCGCAGCTGCCCGAGGTGAAGGTCCACCTATGGGAGGGCGCCTGCATGGTGCACGAGCGCTTCACCGGCGAGGAGCTGCGCTCCTACCGGACCCAGACGCCGGGCGTGCAGATCCTGGCCCATCCGGAGTGCCCGCCCGACGTGCTCGCCGAGGCGGACTACGTGGGCTCCACGGCCGGCATGGTCGGCTTCGTTCGCAACGTCGCCCCCGGCAACCGGGTGGTGATGGTGACCGAGTGCTCGATGGCGGACAACATCGCCCTCGAGGCGCCCGGGGTGGAGTTCGTGCGGCCCTGCAACCTGTGCCCGCACATGAAGAAGATCACGCTCGACAAGATCCTGCACTCGCTGCGCACGATGACCACCGAGGTCCACGTCGACGCCGACATCGCCGAGCGGGCCCGCCGGTCGGTGGATCGCATGTTGGCGATCGGAACCTCTGCCGCCGCGCCCGCCGGCGGGACGCGATGAGCGCCGATCGGCAGCCGCCCCGGCTGCGGGTCGAGCGGCATCGGGTGCTGGTCGTCGGCGCCGGGGTGGCGGCGCTGTCCGCCGCGCTGGAGCTGGGCGACGCCACGCTGTTGGTCGATACCGTCCTCGGTGGCGGGTCGAGCCCGTGGGCGCAGGGCGGCCTGGCCGCAGCGCTGGAGCGGGGCGACACGACCGTCGCCCACGCGGAGGACACCGTCACCGTGTCCGGCGGGATCGGGGCCCGTCCCGCGGCGGATGTCATCACCGCCGCCGCACCCGAGGTGGTGCACTGGTTGCAGTCCCTCGGCGCCCGGTTCGATACCGATGGGGATGGTTCGCTGGTGCTCGGCCGCGAGGCCGGTCACCGGGCCCGGCGCATCGTGCACGCCAACGGTGATGCCACGGGCGCCGAGATCGTGCGCGCCCTGGTGGACCGAGTGAGGGCCAACCCCGCCATCGCGGTGCGCGAGCACACCACCGTGGTGGATCTGGTGCGCAGCGAGGACGGCCGCCGCATCGTCGGCGTGGTCGCCCTCGATCGCCGCGCCGGGCTTGACCGTCGTGACGAGCAGGGCGGCCGGGACGGCGGGCTGACGGTGCACCTCGCCGGTGCGGTGGTGCTCGGTACCGGTGGGTATGGTCACCTGTTCGCCGCCACCACCAACCCGCCACAGGTGTGCGGTGCGGCGATGGCGATGGCGGCGCGGGCCGGCGTCGACGTGGCCGACGCGGAGATGGTGCAGTTCCACCCGACGGCGCTGGCCGCCCCCGGGGCCGACCCGCTCCCGTTGCTCACCGAGGCACTGCGGGGCGAGGGCGCCATCCTGGTCAACGATCGGGGTGAGCGCTACATGGCGGCGCTGCACCCCGACGCCGAGCTGGCCCCGCGCGACATCGTGGCCCGCGGCAACTACGCCGAGCTGGTGGCCGGCCGCCGGCCGATGCTCGACGCCCGCGCCGCGGTGGGCGAGCGCTTCCCCGAGCGATTCCCGACGGTGTTCGCCCTGGCCCGCGCGGCCGGGCTCGATCCCCGCACCGACCTGCTGCCCGTCTCGCCCGCAGCCCACTACTGCATGGGCGGCGTGGCGACCGACGTGGACGGCCGCGCCTCCAAGGCGGGGCTGTGGGTGGTCGGCGAGGCTGCCTCGACGGGGGTGCACGGCGCCAACCGCCTCGCCTCCAACTCGCTGCTCGAGGGCGTGGTCATGGGCCGCAGCGTCGGGCGGCTGTTGCGCCGCACCGCCCGGCCCGCGCCCGAGCGGGTGGTGGTGCCCGCCGCTGCGCTGCACGTCGGCGAGCACGATGCCGAGGTCTTCGCCGCGGTCCGGCAGCTGCTTTGGCGCCACGCCGGGGTGGTGCGCGACGAGGCCGGCCTCCGGGCCGGACTCGCCATGCTGGGTGGTATGGTCGACGCCGAGGCGGGGACAGCGGGCCCGACGGTGCGCAACGCCGTCGAGGTGGCCGGCCTCGTGCTGCGCAGCGCGCTGGCCCGCACCGAGAGCCGCGGCGCCCACTGCCGGGCCGACTTCCCCCGGTCCGATGCCGCCCAGGCGGCCCGCCAGATCGTCCACCCCGCCGCCGCGCCGTCGATCGTGCTGGATATCGAGCCCGCCGGGGCCCGTCCGGTCGACGCCGGGCACCTGGTGGTGGCGGCATGACCGATCACGCCGTGCACCCGCTGGCGCTCGAGCCGTTGCTTCGCGCCGCCTTCGCCGAGGATCTCGGCCAGGCCGGTGATCTGACCACCGATGCCACCGTGCTGGCGGGGGACACCGCGGCGGCCACCGTCGGGCTGCGCGCCGACGGCACCATCGCCGGCATGCCGGTGGCCGAGGCCGCCTTCCGTCTGTACGACCCGTCGCTGCGCTTCACCGCCCTGGTGGCCGACGGCGATGGCGTCGCCGCCGGCACGGAGCTGGCCCGCATCGAGGGGCCGGCCCGCAGCCTGCTCACCGCCGAACGGACCGCCCTGAACCTGCTGGGACGTCTGTCGGGCATCGCCACCGCGACCGCCACCATGGTCGAGTTGGTGGCCGGAACGGGCGCCAGCATCGTGTGCACCCGCAAGACCACCCCCGGGCTGCGGGCGCTGGAGAAGTACGCGGTGCGCATGGGCGGCGGATCGAACCATCGCTTCGGTCTGTACGACGCGGTGCTGATCAAGGACAACCACGTGGCGGTGGCCGGCGGGGTGGCAGAGGCCGTCCGGCGGGTCGCCGGCCGGGTCGGGCACCTGGTCAAGGTCGAGGTCGAGGTCGATTCGCTGGAGCAGCTCGACGTGGTGCTGGGCCTGGAGCGCGTCGACGCGGTGCTGCTCGACAACTTCTCGCTCGATGACCTGCGCACCGCCGTGCAGCGCGTCGACGGTCGGCTCATCACCGAGGCGTCGGGCGGCATCACCCGCGAGCGGGTGCGGGCCGTGGCGGAGTGCGGCGTGGACCTGATCTCCATGGGTTGGCTCACGCACTCGGCACCGAACCTCGACGTCGGCCTCGACTTCTAGGCGGCGAGCTCAGCCGAACTCCTCCCAGCGGGCCCGGGCCCGCTGACCGTCGTCGCACTGCAGGAAGCGGGGGCACCAGCTGCAGCCGGGCCCGGCCTGCAGCACGGGGGTCCTGCCGCCCTCGCGCAGTTCGGCCAGCTTGGCTGCGCCGGCCACCACGCGGCGGGCGGCGGCCTCCAACATGCCCTCGGTGACCACCTCCACGGCGAACGTGCCACTGTCGAGGTAGTACGTCGCCACCTTCCACGGTGGCACGCCCAGACGAAGCGTCTCGAGCAGGGCGTAGAAGCGCAGGTCCTCCACGTGGGTGAGCGAGCGGTTGCCCGTCTTGAAGTCGATGATGACCTTGCCGGCTCGCAGGCCGTCACATCCGCCGATGGTGAGGTCCACCTTGCCGCTCAGGCGGATCTTGCCGCCGTGGAACTCCGCCGCCCACCGGCTCTCGGTCACCGGCCGCCACCCCGAGCGCAGCGGCGGGAAGCACTCCGCGAACTTGGCGACCCGGTCGGTGGCCATCGATCGGACCTCGGCGCGATCCAGCTCGTCCGCGCCGGCCAACCATTGGCCGACCCAGTCCTCGCTGTTGGCCAGCCGGGTCAGCGCGCCGTCCACCAGCTTGCCGGGGGAGTGTCCGGCGGAGGACACCGACAGCTCGATGGCCTTGTGCGCCACCGCCCCCTTGACCGCGGCGGCGCTGGGCGCGAACGGCTGCTCGAGCTCGTGCAGGAAGCGCACCTCGCAGCCGTGCACCGAGGACAGCGTGTGCTTGGAGAGGAAGATCGTCTTCTCGATCCACGCGCTCACCTCCTCCAGGCCCTCGTCGAGCAGGGCGCGCAGCTCGTCCCGCAACTCGCGGCGGTGGACGGGGCGCTGCTCGCGCGGTTCGCGCAGCAGCGCCTCCGCATCGGCCTGGGCGGGGTTGAGGCCATCGTCGGGCGGCAGGTCAGCGAGGTGCACGGCCATGGGAAGCACCCTACGCAGACCCTGTGACAGGGAAGCGGATGGCGAAGCGGCCGGCCGGGTCAGCCCGAGCGCACCGCCCTCTGCGGCCGACGGCTCCGGAGGCAGGTAACTTCCCCGGTCATGGTGGACGGGACCGAGCCGCGGTCGGTGGCGGTGGTGGGCGTGGGGGCGATCGGCGGCCTCGTCGCCGTGGCCCTCGACGCAGAGTCACCGCACAAGGTGCTGCTCTGCGCCCGCAAGCCGATCGACGGCCTCGCCGTGCAGCGACCTGACGGGCGCGTGCTGCGCACGTACCCGGTGGTGATGACCGACCCCCGCTTCGTGGAGCCGTGTGACGTGGTGCTGCTCGCCACCAAGGCCTATCAGTCCGAGGGGGCGAAGCCGTGGCTCGACAAGGCGGTCGGGCCGGACACTGTGGTGGCGGTGCTCCAGAACGGCATCGACCAGGTCGAGCGGGTCCAGCCGCTGGTGCCGGGCGCCGCGGTGGTGCCCGTGGTGGTCATGGCCGCCGCCGAACGGGTGGTGCCCGCCTTCATCCAGCAGAACGGCAACGGCCTGCTGGAGCTGCCCGACACCGACGCCGGCCGGCGCGTCGCCGCCCTGTTCACCGGTACCGGGCTGCGGGCCGAGGTCGTTGCGGACTTCACCGCCCGGGCGTGGACCAAGCTGCTGATCAACGCGGTCGTCGGCGCCATCGGCGCGCTCACCATCCGAGACCTCGGGGTGCTGGCCGAGCCGGCCATCCGCGAGCAGGCGTTGGCGCTCGCCGCCGAGGTGGTGGCGGTGGGCCGGGCGGAGGGCGTGGCCTTCGCCGCCGATGCCGCAGAGCGGAGCCTGGAGCGGGCGCTGCGCGGGGCGCCCGGCCACTGGTCGTCGATCTCGGTCGACCGGCGGGAGGGCAGGCCGCTCGAGTGGGAGGTCCGCAACGCGGTCATCGGCCGGCTCGGGAGGCGTCACAACGTCCCCACTCCGCTCAACGACCTGGTCACCGCCCTGCTCGCCGCCAGCAGCCGGGCCTGACCGGGTTCCGGCGGGCGTCGCGGCGACCGGCGGGTTACCGTGCGCACGTGGGGGAGAGCGAGTTGCCGCGGTGAGCACCATCGACGCGGCGACGACAGATCAGCGCCGGAACAGGGACAGCCTCGAGTCGGTGCCGGCGCGCGCCTGGTTGGCGCTGGCCACCGTCGCCGCTGCCTTCATGCTCACCTCGATCAACGTGACCGGCACCAACATCGCCTTCCCGTCGATCGAGCAGACGTTCTCCTCCACGCCGCGCACCACGCTGGCGTGGGCGCTGTCGGGGTACTCGATCGTGCTGGCGTCGTTCATGGTGATGGGTGGCCGGTTGGCCGACCAGCTCGGCCGGCGCAAGGTGTTCACCACCGGTGTGCTGATCTTCCTGGTCGTCTCGCTGCTCTGCGCGGCGGCGCCCGTGGCGGCGGCCTTCATCGCCGGGCGCGTCATCCAGGGCTTCGGCGGGGCGCTGCTGGTGCCGTCCTCGCTGGCGTTGGTGCTGCCCGAGTTCCCGGCCAGCCGGCGCACCTCCGCGGTCGCCACCTGGGCGGCCAGCGGGTCCGTCGGCGCCGCGGTCGCGCCCAGCCTGTCGGCGGTGATCGTCGATCTGACCAGCTGGCGGGTGGTCTACCTGTTGGCGGTGCCCGTCGTGGTGGTGGTGCTGGTGGCGGGGGGCCGTCTCCTGCCGCACTCCCAGCCGGCGGCGACGGTGTCCCGCCTCGACCTGGTGGGCATACCGATGGGTACGGCGGCGATCGGGCTGCTGGCGCTGGGCATCATCGAAGGCCCCTCGTGGGGCTGGGCCAGCCCGCGCATCGTCGGGGTGTTCGCCGCGGTGGCGGTGCTCGCCCCGCTGTTCGTGCTGCGCTCGCTGCGCCATCCCGCGCCGCTGTTGAACCTGCGGATCTTCAAGGTGCGCACGGTGTGGTCGGCCAACCTGGCCAACGTGTTCATGTCCATGATGGGGCTGTCCATCTGGTTGGTGTGGCCGCTGTTCCTGACGCAGGTGTGGGGCTACTCGCTGCTCAAGGCGGGCCTCGCCATCACGCCGGGACCGATGTGCTCCGCGGCGGTGGGCATCACCGCCGGACGGCTGGCCGACCGGCACGGGCCGCGGGTGCTGATCTCCATCGGTTCGGTGTTCCCGATCCTGTCGATGCTGTGGATGGTGTGGCGCTTCGGGCCCGAACCGCACTACGTCAGCACGTTCCTGCCCGCCACCATCCTGTTCTCGCTCGGGTTCGGTTTCACGTTCTCCCCGCTCAACGGTGCCGCGCTGCGCGGCGTCGACGCCTCGGCGTTCGGTGAGGTCAACGCCACCTTCAACACCGTGCGCAACCTCGGCGGCGGGCTGGGGGTGGCGATCGTGGTGGCGCTGCTGGGCAACGACCGCCCCATCCCGTTCGACCGCTTCGACCACACGTTCTTCGCCATGGCGTTCCTCGGCATCGTGCCGGTGATCGTCATCGGCCTGTTCTACCCCCGGGGCGCGCAGGACCCGTCCTGACGCCGAACCTGCAGAGCAACGACCCGAAGGAGCACGTCGATGGCCAAGGTGATCGCAGGGAGCGGGGACCGGGGCACGGTGGCGACGCCCGAGTCGCTCATCGACACCCGGGCCGGCTGGCCGACGGTGATCTCGACGTTCCTGGCCACCTTCACCGTGTTCGGGGTGGCCTACAGCTTCGGGGCGTTCTTCAAGCCCATGACCGATGAGTTCGGCAGCGACCGCGGGCAGACCGCACTGTTCTTCTCCATCACGACGTTCCTCTAGTTCGCCTTCGGCGTGGTCACCGGGCGGGTGGCGGACCGGATCGGCCCGCGCCCGGTCCTGGCGGTCGGTGCGGTGTTCATGGTGGCCGGGCTGCTGGCGACGTCACGGGTGGCGGCGTTGTGGCTGGGCTACCTCACCTACGCGGTGGGCGTGGGCATCGGCGTGGCGTGCGCCTACGTGCCGATGGTCGCCGCGGTGGGCGGGTGGTTCAACCTGAAGCGGACCAACGCGCTCGGCCTGGCGGTGGCCGGCATCGGCGTGGGCACCCTGGTGATGGCCCCGTTGGCCGAGCGGCTGATCGACGCCTACGGCTGGCGTGACACCTACGTCTACATGGCCATCGGCGCAGCCGTCCTGCTCGGTGTCGCCGCGATCGGGGCCAACCGCCCGCCGCAGTCGGCCGCGGCGGCGCCGCCGGTGCCGATCCTGCAGCTGGTGAAGGGCAACCGGTCGTTCTGGGTGCTCTACCTCTCCATGTTCCTGATGACCATCGTGCTGTTCGTGCCGTTCGTGTTCATGGCCGACTACCTCAAGCAGGAGGAGGTCTCCGGCTCGGCCGGATGGATCGTGGGCACCATCGGGATCTGCTCGGTGCTGGGACGGTTGGGGTTCGGCGCGATCGCCCGCCGGGTGTCGTTGATGGGCCTGTACCGGGGTTCGTACCTGGTGGTGGGGTTGAGCTTCTTCCTGTGGATCCTGGCCGGGACGAGCTACCCGCTGCTGGTGGTGTACGCCATCGTGCTGGGGGTGTCCTACGGCGGGTTCATCGCCCTCTCGCCGGCGGTGGCTGCGGTGGTGTTCGGTCCGGTGGGCCTGGGCGGCATCCTGGGCGCGCTCTACACCGGTGCGGGCATCGGTGGCCTGATCGGCCCGCCGCTGATGGGCGCGCTGATCGACGGGATCGGCTACACCCCGACGTTGCTGATCGCCGCCGCGGTCGGGGTCGCCTCGGCCGGGGTGCTGCTGGGCCTGAGCGGCGAACCGGCCTCGGTGCGCGCCCCGGCTTGATCCCGGGCGTCGGTCCCTCGCCGGCGAGGGAGGAGGGCTGTTGTCGCATCCTTGACCGATCGGGCGATACAGCCGAACGGATCGTCGACGCGCCGCGCTGGTCGAGCACCGTTCGGTGGTGGTTCGCTCCGCCATCGAGCCCATGGGCCGCGAGGATCCGACAACAGCTGCACCTGAGCCGGCGAGGGGGCCTTCGCTGTCACAGGTCGCGTGGATGATGAGGGCGTGGAAGATGCACGCTCACTCCGATTCGCCGAGGCCGTCCAGGATCTGCGGGCCGCCGCCCGCGGTCAGGGTTGGCGCGTCCCCTCGTTCCGGAGCCCTCCCGGTGTCCCCGGGGTGATGCGCACGTTGCGGCGCCGGCCCGACGGCTCGTTCGTGGTGGCGGTGGTGTTGCACGATCGGCCCTGGGCCGATGTGCTGGCCGACCTGGTGGAGGGCGTGGTGGCCGCCAACGCCATGCGGGGGGCCGAGGCGAAGCGGTGCCGCGCCGCGCTCTGGTCGGCGTGCGGTGCGAAGGAGGTGATCCCCCACGCGTTGCCTGATGCCGCCTGAACGCCGGATGCCGGGCGCTACCGTGACGGCGCGCCCGGATGACGGAATCGGCAGACGTGGAGGGCTTAAACCCCTCTGGTGGCAACACCGTGCGGGTTCGAGTCCCGCTCCGGGCACCGGCAAGGAACAGGACTTTTGTCCTGGGCTCCTGGACGGGCAGCACCGCCGGTGGGACGATTAGTCGCGAAATAGTCGCGTAGGTCGAGTAGGCAGGTTGCCATGGCGGGCACGGTCGAAAAGTACGGCAGGGGGTATCGGTACCGGTTCGAGCTTCCTCGGGATCCGGGTACCGGCAAGCGCCGGTTCATGTCGAAGGCGGGGTTCGCGTCAGCCCGCGAAGCCCGGCGGGCGCTGGCCACCGCCGTCGCCCAGGCCGACGAGGGCCGCCTGGTGGCGCGCAACGGGACGACGGTGGCCGAGTGGCTCGACCAGTGGCTGGAGCGGGCTGCGCTCGACCTCAAGCCCACCACCATCGCTGGCTACCGACGGGCTGCGCTGAAGATCAACGCCTCCTTCGGCCGCAGCCGCCTGCAAGACCTGACGCCGTTGCTGGTCGAGCAGCTCTACCTCAAGATGCTGCGGGCCGGCTTGTCGCCGAAGACGGTGCGGCACACCCACTCGTTCCTCCGCCACGCCCTGCAGGACGCCGAGCGCCTGGGGTTGATCGTGCGCAACCCGGCGGCGGTGGCCAAGGCGCCCCGGGTCCATCGCAAGGAGCAGCAGACGTGGACGCCCGAGCAGCTGAGCGCGTTCCTCAACTCGACCGTCGCGGAGCGCTGCCACGCCATCTTCGTGGTGCTGGCCACCACCGGCATGCGACGGGGTGAGGTGGTGGGCCTGCGCTGGTCGAACCTCGATCTCGATCGCGGGGTGCTCTCGGTGATCCACACGTTCACCACCGTCAACGGCGCGATGCTGGAGTCGACGGTGAAGACCAGCAAGAGCCGCCGTCAGGTGTCGCTCGATGCCGTCACCGTGCTCGTGCTCCGAGCGCATCGCGCCAAGCAGAACGCCGAGCGCCTGGCCCTGGGGCCGGCTTGGGTGGACCACGACCTCGTCTTCTGCGAGCCCGACGGATCGCCGCTGCACCCAGACAAGCTGACCGTGCGTTTCCGTCAGCTGGTGCGAGCGTCCACGCTGCCGGTGATTCGGCTGCACGACCTGCGCCACACCCACGCCACGCTCGCGCTGCGAGCCGGCGTGCACCCGAAGGTCGTGTCCGAACGTCTCGGCCACGCCACCACCGGCATCACGTTGGACATCTACTCCCACGTCGCCCCCGAGCTCGATCACCAAGCGGCCGAGAAGGTGGCCGGCCTGCTCCACCTCGACCTGCCCGATGGTCGGACCGGCGATGTGGGCGGCTGAGGGAGCGCACGGCTGGCTGTCTACGTCCAGGCGTGGACGGGCTCGGGTGGAACGTGGGGACGGGCGACGAGGCGGCAGCGTGGTGCGCGATAGTGAGCCGGTGCGATCGGTGGGTGGCTGTCCGGAAGGCCGAGGGCTTCCCGACCACGACGGCGTGCAGGGTGGCCGCGGTGTCGGTGACGGCGTTCAACGACTGGCGACGCCACCAGGAGTCAGGGCCGACCGAGGCGGAGGGCCGTGGCACCGCTGCGATTGTCGCTGCGATTCTCCAGCGACACGATGGCTGCGAAGGCATGCGACTGCGGAGCTCTACGCTCCCGCACATGGTCGACCCACGCGCCTACCGCACCGGCACCC
>JADLEF010000054.1 GCA_020846295.1 Acidimicrobiales bacterium | reverse complement strand
CGCAGCGGTGGCGCTCGGCGGCGCGCAGCGCCCGCACCACCGTCTCGGGCGCCTGGTTGCCCTGCACCTGGGCGTGGAAGGTCCGCACGTCGAAGCCGAAGCCGGAGCGCTGCAGCTCGTGCAGCACATCCTGCTCGGCGGCCGAGCCGCGGGAGGTGACCAGCCCGATGCGCAGCGGCGCGGGGTTGAGCCACAGCGCGGCCTGACGGCGCAGCAGCCCCTCGGTGGCGAGCTGGCGCAAGAGCCGGTCGCGGTCCGCCACCAACTTGCCGAGGGTGTACTCGGGGTCGATGACGGTCATCAGCAGCGACAGCCGGCCGCTCGGGGCGTAGAAGTCGACCTTGGCCCGCAGGCGGATCTCCACCCCGTCGGTCATGCGCACGCCGCCACCGGCCCGCTTGAGGATCTGGTTGACCACGTACTTGCGGTCGGCGAGGAGGGTAACCGGCAGCTGCGCGGCGGCGCCTCGGCCCAGCTCGTTGGGTTCGATGAGCGAGAAGTACACGTGGCCGGACTTGGCCCGCTTGAGATCGGCGATCTCGCCCCGCACCCACACCTCGGCGGGGAACGCGAGCTCGAGGGCGAGGCGCACGGCGCCGGTGAGCTCGGAGACGGTGAGGGTGGGGGCGGGTTCGGCCACGGGGGCGCGCGGCGTCAGATCGTGCGGCCGGGCCGGCCGGGGCCCTCGGTCTCGTTGCCGCGCATGTCGGGGTTGAGCCTGGCCTCGGCCATCAGCCGGGCGACGACGTCGCGGATCTGGGTGGGATCGTCGACGGGCGGGGCCGAAGGGCCGCGCAGCCAGCTCTCGGAGATGGCCAGCTCCCGGCCGGACACCTGGAACACGCGGCCGGTCACGTTGCGGGATTCGGTCGAGGCGAGCCAGGTGACGATCGGGGCGATCCAGCGCGGGTCGCGCTGCGCCTTCTGCTCCTCGGTCTGCGGGGCGCCGGAGAGGCCCTCGGTCATGCGGGTGAGCGCCCCCGGCGACACGGCGTTGACGGTCACGCCGTAGCGGTGCAGCTCCTGGGCGGCGATGATCGTGAAGCTGGCGATGCCGGCCTTGGCTGCGCCGTAGTTGGTCTGGCCGGGGTTGCCGTACAGCCCCGACACGGAGGTGGTGTTGATGATGCGGGCGTCGACCTGCTCGCCGGCCTTGGCCTTGTCCCGCCAGTAGGCGGCGGCCCAGCGGGCGGGCGCGAAGGTGCCCTTGAGGTGGACGCGGATGACCGCGTCCCACTCGCCCTCGGTCATGTTGGTCAGCATCCGGTCGCGCAGGATGCCGGCGTTGTTGACCACCACGTCGAGCGTGCCGAACGCCTCGACGGCCTGGTTGATCATGCGCTGGGCGCCCTCCCAGTCGCTGACGTCGTCGCCGTTGACCACGGCCTCGCCGCCCATGGCGATGATGTCGTCCACCGTCTGCTCGGCCGGGGAGGTATCGGCCCCGGTGCCGTCGGTGTCGGCGCCGAGGTCGTTGACCACGACCTTGGCGCCGTGCTCGGCCAGCATCAGCGCGTGTTCGCGTCCGATGCCGCGCCCGGCCCCGGTGACGATGCAGACCCGTCCCTCACACAACTTCGCAGCCATCGCGGTCCTCCCCAGTGGCCTGTCCACCTGTCGGCGGGAGCCTAGGGGTTGGGTTGGGCGGTGGCCTGGCGCCCGGCCTCGGCGAGCAGGGCGTCGCGGGCTGCGATGTCGCCCGCGAAGGCGGACCAGCCGGTGGCGATGCGGATGAGCGCCGCCGCCCGGTAGAACCCGGGGGCCAGCTCGGCGTGGGCCACATTGGGGCGCAGCCGCAGGTAGTGGGCGTCGAGCTCGTTTGCCAGTGCCCAGCTGGGCGTCTCGCCGCGCTGCCACTGGGTTGCCCAGCACCAGGCGCCGAAGTAGGCGAGGTCGCGGCCTCGGCCGGCGGCCTGGACGCGGTCGAGGTCGATGAGGCGAAGCCCGTCGGGGGCCATGAGGATGTTGCGGGGCGAGAAGTCACCGTGGTTGGCCACCAGCTCCTCCCGGCCGTGGGGCGCGGCGAGCCGCAGCCGGTCGAGGAGGGGGTGCCCGGTGCCGAGCTTGCGTTCGAGCGAGCGGAGCAGCTTCGATGCCCGCCGGTCGCGCGCCACCCGCACGCCGCTGTCGTGCAGGTCGGCGCTGAGCGCAGCCACCTCGGCCAGCCGTTCGGGCGCCGAACCGAGCGTGCCGCGGGTGGCGAGCGCAGCACCGTCGATGTGCTCGCTGTCGAGCGCGCCCGCCGCAGGATCGAAGCCCAGCGGGCGGGCCAGGCCGGGCGGCCGCCGCGACCGGCCGAAGGGGCTGTCCCACAGCGCCGCACTGGTGGCGAAGATGTCCTCGCCGCCGCGGGCGTAGTACTTGCGCACGATCGTGCGCCCGTCGACGCGGTGCAGCTCCACCGGGCGGTCTGGGTGGCCGGTGTCCACCCGGGACAGCAGGGTGGACGGGGCGGGTGGCACGGGACAGGGCTGCACGCGGGCATGGTCGCAGCAACCGGTTGCGTGCGCAACGGCCCGATGGGGTGGGCTTCGTTGCCCGATGGGGAGGTGGACCAGGTCCGCCGTCAGGCGGGCAATGAACCGCTGGTCTCGTCGCGCACCAGCGTGTGGTAGAGGTCGGCGTACAGCCCGCCGGCCGCCAGCAGCTCCTCGTGGCGGCCCCGCTCGACGACCCGCCCGCCGTCGATGACGAGGATCTGGTCGGCGTTGGTGATGGTGGAGAGGCGGTGGGCGATCACCACCGCCGTCCGGCCGGCGAGGGCGTCCTCCAGCGCGGCCTGGATGGCGGCCTCGTTCTCGGAGTCGAGGTGGCTGGTGGCCTCGTCGAGGATGACGACGCACGGATCCTTGAGCAGCATGCGGGCGATGGCCAGGCGCTGCTTCTCCCCGCCGGAGAGCCGGTAGCCGCGGTCGCCGACGACGGTGTCGTAGCCCTCGGGCAGGGCGTTGATCACGTCATGGATGCGGGCGAGGCGGGCGGCGCGCTCGAGCTCCTGGTCGGTGGCGCCGGGCCGGGCGTAGCGCAGGTTCTTGGCCACCGTGTCGTGGAACAGGTACGGGTCCTGGGAGACGACGCCGATGGCGCCGCGCAGCGAGTCGAGGGTGATCTCGCGCACGTCGCGCCCGTCGAGGCGGATGGCGCCGCCGTTGACGTCGTAGAGCCGGGGCAGCAGCGAGGCGATGGTGGACTTGCCGGCGCCGGACGGGCCGACGAGGGCGATGAGCTGACCGGCCCGGGCGGTGAAGGTCACGTCGTGCAGCACCGGGGCCGACTGGCGGGACAGGACCAGGCCGTCCACCAGCGAGGCCAGGGTGGTGCTGGCGGCCGCGGGGTAGGTGAACTCGACGTGGTCGAACTGCAGCTCGCCCCGCGGGTCGGTCAGCGCCACCGCCCCGGGGGCGTCGACGATGGGGTTGGGGGCGTCGAGCACCTCGAACACCCGCTCGAAGGACACGAACGCGGTGAGCACGTCGACGCGCAGGTTGGTGAGCGCGATGAGGGGGTCGTAGACCCGGTTGACCAGCAGGCCCATGGCGACGAGGTCGCCGATGCGCAGCTCGCCCCCGACGACGAGCTGGCTGCCGTACCAGTAGACGGCGGCCACCCCGATGGTGCCGACGATGTTGAGGGCGAGGAAGAACGCCCGGGTGTAGATGGCGGTGCGCACGCCGATGTCGCGCACCTTGCCGGCGCGCTCGTCGAAGGTGCGCTTCTCGTCGGCCTGGCGGCCGAACAACGTGACGAGCTGGGCGCCGGACACCTCGAAACGCTCGGTCATCTGGGCCGACATGGCGGCGTTGTAGCCCATCGACTCGCGGGTCAGCTCGCGCATGCGGCGGCCGACCCGCTTGGAGCCGGCGAGGAAGAACGGCAGCACGACGAGCGACAGCAGGGTCAGCCGCCAGTCGAGCACCACCATGGCGGTGATGGTGGTGAGCACGGTGACGATCTGGTCGACCGCGGAGCCGAGGGTGCCGGTGACCGCCCGCTGGGCGCCGACCACGTCGCTGGAGAGCCGGGAGGTGAGCGAGCCGGTCTGGGAGTTGGTGAAGAACGCCAGCGGCATGCGCTGGATGTGATCGTAGAGCTGGGTGCGCAGGTCGAAGATGAGGCCTTCGCCGATCTTGGCGGACCACCAGCGCCCCAGCAGCGAGAGCAGGCCGCCGACGACGGCGGCGGCGAGGAGCAGGCCGGCCAGCACGTTGACCTTGGCCCGGTCGCCGTCGGGGATGGCGTCGTTGAGGAGCGACTTGACGATGAACGGGTTGGCCAGGGCGACGAGCGAGCCGGTCACGACGGTGGCCAGGAAGCCGACGATGGCCCAGCGGTAGCCCTTGACGTAGCCCCACACGCGCACGAGCACCGCCCGTTGCAGGCGCTGCCCCTTGACCTTGGCCGGGTCCTGAAATGCCATCCAGTGCTGCATGCTGGCGGCCAACGTAGCCGGGCCCTGCCCCTTGAGCGTCAGCTCGACGGGATGGTCAGGCGGGGAGGGCGCCGAGGCGGTGGAGGACCTCGCTGCGCAGTTCGGCGATGCCGATGCCCTTGTCGGCGCTGACCCAGGACACCTCGTTGCGGGCGAGGCCGAGCTTGGCGGTGAGGTCCCGTCGGCGGGCGTCGCGGCGCGACGGCCCGACCTTGTCCACCTTGGTGGCCACGACGCGGAACGTGCGGCCGATGTGGTGGAGCCATTCGACGGTCTGCAGGTCGGCGGCGGTGGGCCCGATCTCCCCGTCGATGAGCAGCAGCACGCCTTCGAGCGTGGCCCGTTGGGTGAGGTACGTCTCGATCATGTCCTGCCAGCGGCGCCGCTCGTGGGCGGAGACCTTGGCGTACCCGTAGCCGGGCAGGTCGACCAGCCAGCGGCCGCCGGGCCGGTCGCGCGCGCTGCGGTCGCGGTCGCCGCGCTCTCCCTTTGGCGCGAGCTCGAACACGTTGATGAGCCGGGTGGCACCGGGCGTCTTCGACGTCCGGGCGAGGTCCTTGCGGTTGGCGAGTGCGTTGAGCAGGGAGGACTTGCCCACGTTGGAGCGGCCGACCACGGCGAGCTCCACGTCGGATTCGGGGAGCTGGTCGGCCCGGGAGGCCGAACACAGGAATCGCAGCTGCAGGGGCCCGCTCATCGTGGGTCCAGCGTAGGCGGTCGGCCCCGCTGCCTTGTGGCGTGGCGTAGCTCGCGCCATCGGTGGCGCTGGTGGTAGGCGGACACGGCACCAGGTCCTCAGCGGTGAGCCTGCATGGTGCGGACGTCAGGCAGGCTCACCGCTGGGGCTGGGTGTACCAGGTAGACCGCTGCCGTCGAGCCGGAGTTCCCCCGATCGAGAAAAACCTCGGGCCGCGGGCTCGACCCGTTCAGATCGGGCAGGGCTCGAGGTTGAGCCGGCCGGTCGCCGCGCTGCGGCTGAAGCGGGTGTCGGGAATGAAGCCTTCGGTGTCGCCGACGCGCACCCGGAACCACAGCGCCGAGGTGTACGCATCGGCCAGCGGCTGTTCGGGGAACCCGGTGGAGAGCTGCTCGCCGTCGACCCAGCACGTCGCGGTGAGCACGTCGCCGTGGCCGACCATCGCCACCAGCGCGGCGCGGGTGGCGGGCGCGCTGCGGACGGGGACGCCGAGCAGGCGAAGGCCGTAGATGTCGGACTCGTCGACGGCGGCGGTGGCGGTCGGCCGCTGCGGCGGGTCGGCGGGAACCGCGGCGGGCAGCGCCATGGCGTCGTCGCGGCTGGCGACGACGTCGGGCTGGGCCTGGCTTCGCTGCCACACCGCGCCGGCGACCGCGGCGAGCGCCACCGCGACGCCCGCGGCGAAGGCCAACACCGGCGGGCGGCGTCGCCCGCTCACGACAGCTGGTCACACGGGGGCAGGTTCATCTTGTCGCCGTTGCCGCGGCGCGAGAACCAGGCGTCGGTGATGAAGCCGGTCTGACCGTCCACCGTGACCCGCCACCAGATGGTCGTGGTGTAGGTGGCGTCGTCGTCGGAGGGGTCGGCGTTGTTGCCGGTGGTGATCTCCTGGCCCTCGACCCAGCAATCGGTGGTGAGCTCGACGCCGTGCTTGACCCGGGCGAAGGCGGGCTCCTCCAGTTGGGGCCGGGCGCGCACGCCGACGCCGTCGTCGATGGGGGGCCCGCCGTAGGAGCTGGTCTCGTTGACGGTGGCGGTGGCGGTGCGGGACTCGGCGTTGGCCGGGCGGATCGGCGCGGTGCCCTCGTTCCAGGGCAGGACGCGCCAGGCCGTTGCGCCGATGTCCACGCCGTCGGGCGGGTCCTCGCCGTACCCGAAGGTCACCTCGGCCGGTGGGCTGACCCGGACCTGCAGGGGCAGGTCGCGCTCTTGGCCGACGCCGCGTACGAAGTAGTACGTCTGGGTGCCGCGGTGGGGCACCGTGGTGGCCAGGCGAGCCCATTCGAGCTCGACGGTGCGCTCGTCGTCGTCGGCGGCGGCGACGGTGATCCACACCGTGCCGATGTACTCGGACGGGAAGGTGTGCTCGAACCGGGCCGGTTCGGGTTCGCCGTCGCCGCGCAGGAAGAAGGCGACGACGAGCACGGCGGCGACGACCCCGGCGACACCGGCCAGCATGCCGATGGCCCGGCGGGTCGCGGTGGGGGTGGTTGCGGCGGCGGGCGTGGGTTGGCCGTCGGCCATGGGGGTGGGTACTCCTCGGTCGCTCAGTTGCCGGGCAGCTTGGCACGGACGTGTGGGATCAGCAGGGCGCGCACCCGTCGGGCGAAGTGCTGCATGTCCTTGATGGTCGGGTTGTCGAGACCGTGCAGTCGAAGCGAGGGCAGCAGGTCGTTGCGGTAGTTGCGCAGCGTGTTGATGCGCAGGCCGGTGGCGTGCTGCAGCTGCTTGTAGGACGGGTCGTCGGGCCCGTCCACCAGCGCCCGCCACAGCTTGGCGTGTCCGGCGTGGGGGACCAACCCGGCGTACGCCTCGAAGGTGCGGAACGGCGAGCGTTGGCTGGGCAGGAGCGCGGCGACGAGGGGATCGACGATGGCGCTCTCCCCGGCGAGCACGCGGCGCACGGTCTCCAGCAACGCGGCGACGGGGCTGCCCTTGCTCACCACCCCGGCGAGGGGCACGGCTTCCCACACGTCGCGCAGCTGTGATGCCGCAGACCCGTCGCTGTCGGAGTAGAGCACGACGGCGGTGCCGTGATCGGCGAGGTAGGCGGCGAGAACGGCGTCGAGCCCGCTGCGCGGCTCACGGGGGAAGGAGAGGTCGGCCACCACGATGTCGAAGCCGGTGCGCTCGGCGCCGAGCGCGAGCTGGAAATCGCCGACCGAGGAGTACGTGGAGACGTCGACGCCGAGCTGCTCGCGAAGGCGGTCGGCCACCAGCTCGGTCACCACGGTCTCGTCATCGACGATGGCGACGCGCGGGACCCGGGCCCCGACGGTGGCGGGGTTCCGGGGGGCGGCGCGGCCGTGGGAGGGGTGCATGCTCATCTGGCCGTCCCGATCGGGACGAGGGCCCGGACCCGCGAGCCGAGGTCGGTGGCGTTGACGCTGAGGTGCCCGCCGAGCTCCTCGCGCAGCCGGTGCAGCCCGCGGCCGACGTGGGCGTCGGTCAGCTCGAAGCCGCCGGCGTCGTCCTCCACCTCGACGGCGAGCAATCCGTCGTCGCGCCGTTCGATGCGCACCGCCAGCGCGGTGGCGCCCGCCGTGACCGCGTTGCTGACCGTACCGGCCAGTACGCGCTTGAGGAGCCACCCGGCGTCGGGTTCGAGCACGACGTCGGTGTCGTCGAGGCGGGGAACCTCGGTGATGGTGACCCCGTGGTTGACCGCGAATCGGACGTAGGTCTGCACCAGTTCGGCGACGCTGGCCGTGCCGGAGCGCACGGAGGCATCGAGCTGGTCGACGCGCAGCTCGTGTTCGATGTCGGCGACGTGGTCGCGCAGGTCGATG
>JADLEF010000053.1 GCA_020846295.1 Acidimicrobiales bacterium | reverse complement strand
CTGGTCGTGCACCCCGTTCTGGGCCGTCACCAGGTCGAGCACGGCCGCTGCCGCTGCGGCCAGCCGTCGGGCCTCGGTGAGCAGCGAGTCGCGACCCACCTCCGTCAGGCGGTAGTAGTGGCGGGGCCGTCCGGCGACGACCTCCTGGCCGCTGCTCTGGATGAGCCCGGCGGCGGCCAGCCGGTCGAGCGCCCCGTACAGCGTCCCGGGTGCAAGGCGCACCTCGCCGTTGGAGAGCAGTGCCGCCTGTTTGATGATGCCGTACCCGTGTCGAGGGCCGTCGAGGAGGGATGCCAGGACGAAGTAGCTGGGTTCCCGGAACCCGCGGGTGGGAGTGGTCACGCTTCCGCCGATCACTGTTGTCGAGGGGCCGCGCCGACCCCCGCTGTCCGAAAGGGCCTGCTGCACCCCGCCGGAGGAGCCGTCGCTCCCTCGTCCCGACAGGGCACATCGGGCCCCACTTGTTCCGTGGGTCGCACGCGACCCGACTGCCGGTCGGGGTGCGGTGCCACCCGACCGCTGCGCCTGGTTTCTCGGCGTCGTGCCTCGTGCCCAGGTGCGTTGCCCGCAGGGCTCAGTATGGCGGCCGCGTGTCGAAATCCCTCCGGGTCACTACCGATCGCGCTGGATACGGACCCGGAATCCTTCTATGCAGTTGGGCTCGCGCTGAGCGTGCTCAATCCCCGACGGCCGCACTGGACCCCGGCGAATGGGAATTTGCGGGATCGATGCGGAATTTCCTGGCGCATCGAGTACGTTGCCCCCTTCCGCGCCTGGACACGATGAGGCGAGCACAGAGAGAGGGTGATAGTTGGCAGAGATCGCCAAGGTAGGACTTGGTCAACACACGATTTGCGAGTTCTGGGGTGCGACGAACCTGGACTCGCCGGAACTGACGGAAGCGGCCTTTCGCAAGGCCGTCGCTGCGGGCAAGGCCACCCTCGTGCAGCTGGTGGTCCACCAATTCGCCCCGCAGGGTGTCTCGGCGGTGGCCGTGATCGCGGAGAGCCATCTCTCGATCCACACCTGGCCCGAGCTCGGGTATGCGGCGCTCGACTACTTCACCTGCGGTGACCACGTCGACGTCGATGCCATTTTCGACGTGCTGAAGGAGGCGTATGAGCCGGAGCGCATCGTGAGGCATCAGATGGTTCGAGGCCACGGGCCCGAAGAGACCCTTGCCAGCCGGTTCGAGGAACACGAACCGCAGAGCATCTACCAGGCGTCGTACCCGATGGGGCGCGTGCTCGAGCAGCGCCGAACGCAGTTCCAGGACCTGTTGCTGTTCGAACACCCCAAGGCCGGCAAGGTCCTGGCCCTCGACGGCATCGTGCAGATGACCGACGTGGACACCTACGTGTACCACGAGGTGTTGACCCACCCCGCCCTGGTGGCCCATCCCAACCCCCGGACCGTCGCCGTGGTCGGCGGCGGCGACGCCTTCATCGTCGCCGAAGCGCTCAAGCACGACACCGTCGAGAAGGTGTACCTGCTCGAGCTGGACGAAGACGTCATCGAGACGGCCCGCAAGCACTACCCGGTGGCCGCCGCTGCGTTGGCCGATCCCCGGGTCGAGGTGCGCGCCGCTGATGCGTTCCAGACCATCAGCGAGTTCGACGACGAGCTCGACGCCATCCTGGTCGACCTCACCGATCCCATCGGTCAGGCCGCCCGGCTGTTCGAGGACCCGTTCTACGCCCTGTGCGAGCGCGCCATGCGCGCCGACGGGATCCTCATCGCCCAGACGGAATCGGTGCACTTCCACCCCAACACCGTCAGGACGTGCTTCCGCACGCTGTCGCAGCGCTTCCCGCGCACCGAGCTGCTGTGGGGCTCCATCGCCACCTACCCGGGGGCGTTCTGGACCTTCGCCATGGCGACGAAGGGCCTCGACCCGACCGTCGCCCGGCGCCAGCCGGTGCTCGACACGCAGCTCTACAGCCCCGAGGCGCACAGCTGGTTCTTCGTCCCGCCGCCCGTGCGGGCCAAGCTGCTGGCCTGATCGGTCTCCGCCGCGGCCACCGCCCCGTCATCCTGCCTGCAGGGTGGCGGGGCGTCGTCGCGTTCGGGCGCCGGCAGCCCCCGCCGGGACTCAGCCGGGTTGCACCAGGATCTTGGCGTGGGCGTCGGGGGTGGCCAGCTGCCGGAACGCGTCGGGGACGTCGTCGAGCCCGACCCGGCCGGTGATGATGGCGTCCACCTGCAGCCGGCCGTCGTCGAGGGCGACCATCGTGTCGGCGAACTCCTCGCGGGTGTAACCCAGCACGAACTGCACGTTGAGCTCCTTGGAGATGCCCAACAGCGGCTCGATGCGATCGTCGTGCATGCACACGCCGACCACGACGATGCGGGTGCCGCGCATGGCGCCCTCGAGGATGGCGTTGAGCACGCCGGGGGCGCCGACGCAGTCGAAGATGACGCCGGGGCGGGGCCGGGGGCCGAGGATCGACTGGAGCGGGTGGTCGCGGTCGGCGCCGGGCGGCCACGCCAGGTCCTGCCAGCGGGTGTACGGGCTGTCGACGGCCGGATCGACGACGTCGTCGGCTCCGAGGGCCTCGGCCAGGGCCCGGCGGGCGGGCGAGAAGTCGGCGGCGACGATGGGGCCGGCGCCCTTGGCCCGCAGCCAGGCGATGACGGCGAGGCCGACGGGCCCGCAGCCGACGACGAGCGGGACGTCGTCGTCACCGAGGTTCGCCTTCTCGACCGCGTGGCGCCCGACGGCCATCGGTTCGGTGAGCGAGGCCAGGTCGGTGGGCAGCGCGTCGGGCACGGGCACGAGCAGGCGTTCGGACAGCACCATGTACTCGCCGTACCCCCCGGGATAGTCATGGGAGTACCCGACGGTATGGATGGCATCGGCGGTGATGGCGATGGGCATCGAGCAGACGCGGCGGCCGACGGCGAGCCGGCGGTGGGTGTCCGCCCCGAAGTCGACCAGCTCGGCGCAGAACTCGTGGCCCATCACCACCGGCCGGCGCGGCGAGAGGCGGCGCACCTCGGGGACGCCGGTCCTGGTGGCGAAGGCGGCCATCCGCTCGAGCTCGTTGAGGTAGTGCAGGTCCGAGCCGCAGATGCCACAGGCCAGCGTGCGGACGAGCACCTCGCCGGGCCCGGGGCGGGGCACGGCGATCGCCTCGATCCGCAGGCGGTGCTCCCGCATGACGGCGGCGCGCATCGTCCCCGTCGACGTGATCCCGCCGGACATCAGTGCTCCACCACCTTGCCGTGCAACCGTGTACGTGCGTCCTGGCCCATGGGAGGCCCACCGTAGCGGCGACGCGCCCCCGGGCCGCGGGCGCGCCGGTGACCCCGCGGTCGGGGTCCGGGCGCGGTCAGGGGGTGCGGTAGGCGGCGGCGAGCTCCACCGGCTGGCCGTGCGGGGTGTGCTCGTAGGCCCGCCGCCAGTCCTCGGCGCGCGCGTCGAGCTCGGACGGGGACACCGCCCCTTTGGCCCGGCACAGGCCCTCGAGGGCGGCGAGCCAGTGGTCGTAGTAGGTGTCGCCGAGATCCGGGTCCCCTGCGGCCTGAGCGGCGGCGATGGCGTCGGTCAGCGCCTGGGTCCACTCGGCCCAGGTGAACAGCCCGCTGTCGGCGAGGACCTGCGCGGTGGCGAACACCTCGGCCTGCCACACCTCGTCGAACACGGGCCCGCCGGCCCGCTCAGGCAGCAGCGGCGCGCTCACGCCCGCTCCCCCACCGGCTCGAGGTAGCTCTCCCACAGCTCGAGGTAGACGGGGTCGTTGCCCACCGCGTCCTCGCCCCACAGCTCATCGGCCTCGAAGCGCACCCGGTACAGGTGTTGCACGGTGAGCACGCCCACCGACGCGTCCTCCGGCAGGGGCTCGCCGCCCACGTGCCGCTCGACGATGCCGACGTGCCCCCGGGCGTAGCGCGGGACCCGGGTGTGGGCGTGGGGATGGCGGTTGCGCACCCGCACCGGCTCGCCCGCTGCGAACGCCGGCGGGCTCGACGGCGGGTCGAAGGACGGCACCCAGGCCGCCGGGATCTGGGCGGGGTCCAGCCTGGGGCCCTGCACGGTGGCGGTGGCCAGCTCCTGCTCGGTCAGCAGCCCGTGCTCGACGACGAGCCGCTCCAGCGCGGCGAGCCACTTCTCGTAGTAGCTGAGGCGCAGGTAGTCCACCGGCGGGAGCTGCTCGATGTTGCGGCGGAACTCGTCCACGTTCCACTGACGCAGACGGGTCGTGCCGAGCATCGACGACAGCACCATCGGCTCCCAGTCGGCGTGGAACACCGGCTCCTCGCGCTCGGGCTCGGCGGCGACCGGACCGAACCCGTGCATGCCGCCGAGGTCGTGCACGCCGTTCACTGCGCCGCTCCGCTCGGGACCTTGACCACCTCGACGCCGATCATGGCGTTGCGACCGACGAGGGCGGCGAGCTCGTCCTCGTCGAAGTCCTGCGTCCCGGCCGGCCGTTGGGGCAGCACGAGGTAGCGCACCTCGGAGTTCGAGTCCCACACCCGCACTTCCGTACCCTCTGGTACGGCGGTGCCGAACTCGGCCAGCACGCCGCGGGGGTCCATCACCACGCGGGAGCGGTACGGGGCGGACTTGTACCAGACCGGCGGTGGACCGAGGATCTGCATCGGGTAGCAGGAGCAGAGCGTGCAGACGACGACGTTGTGCACGTCCTCGTCGTTCTCGACCACGACGAGGCGGGCACCGTGGCGCCACCCGCCGACCCCGAGCTCCTCGGCGGCGGCGTTGCCGTCCTCGAGCAGGCGCCGGCGGTACTCGTCGTCGACCCAGGCTCTGGCCACCACCTTGGCCCCGAGGTGGGGGCCGATGCGCTCCTCGTACGCCTCGACGATGCGGTCCACGCTGTCCGGCTCGAGCAGCCCCTTGTCCACCAGGAGCGAGTACAGCGCCTTGGCCCGTAGCGCCACCTCGGACGGGATGTCGCCGTGGTCGTGGTCGTGGCCGTCGTGATCGTGATCGTGATCGTCGTGGTCGTGATCGTCGTGCCCGTGTGCGTGCTCGTCGGCCATCGACGGAATCTACCCCCTCACCGTCGGCGTCGGAAGGGGTTCAGGCCCCGCCCCGGATCAAGCGCAGGGTGGGTCGGGCCGGCGTGCGCAGCGCTCCGACGGTGGACAGGGCGGTGAGCGTGATCACGACCGCGGCGAGCAGTGCTGCGTCGGTGGCGAGCTCGGCCGGCCACGGCGTCGATCCCACGCGACCGGCGGCGACGACGGTGACGGCGGCGGTGGCGGTCGCCCGCACCAGCGCCGGCGCCGGACCGGCGAGCAGCCGGTGGGCGCACGCTGCGCCGCCCGCGACGGCGGCGACGAGGGCGACGGCGAGCGCCACCGGGCCGAGCATGGCGGCGAGGCGCACCCCGTCGAGGGCGGCGACGCCCACGAGCAGGCCGGCGAGGACGGGCAACAACGAGCGGGACAGGCGATCCATGGCGTCACCATCCACCCCCGGCGCGGGCCTGGCATCGGGGGCCTCCCCGATCGGAACCCCCGGCGATCGGGGGTTCGGGGAACCCGCTCGGGTGCTACGCCGGGAGCAGTGCGGTGGGGATGTCGGCGTGCTTGGCCCGCACGTACTCGCCCAGGCTCTTCGCCTGCCCGTCCTGGCGGCTCGACGCGGCGACGCCTTCCTCGAGCAGCCCCACGATCACGAAGTTGAGCGACCAGATGTTGGGCAGCGCGTAGCGACGGATCTCGAGGCCGCTCGCGTCGGGCAGCAGCTCGGCGAGCCGGTCGACGGTGAGGAACGAATCCAGCCAGGCGTACGCCTCCGCCGAGCGGGCGAACAACCCGACGTTGGCGTTGCCGCCCTTGTCACCCGAGCGAGCCCCGAACAACCGGCCCAGCGGCACCCTCGCCGTGGGCCCGTCCGCCACCGCGGGCAGGACCACCGCCGGCGGGGTCACCTCGTGGCCGTGCAGGCCGCCGGGCGTGTTGTCGATGGCGGTGCGCTCCATCCCGAGCACGGTGACCTCCATGGGCACCAGCTCGCTGGGCACCAGCGCGGGCCAGTACACCCCGTAGGGCTGGCCGGGCCCGGGTGCGCCCGACAGGCCGTAGAAGCCGGGGATGGAGGCCAGGCCGAACTCGACGGCCTGGTTGGAGAAGGCCCGCCCCACCTTGCGTTCGTCGCGGTCCTTGACCGTGATCTTGAGCAGCGCGGTGGCCTCCTCGTTGGTGGCCGGGTCCTCCTTGTCGGAGCGGATCAGCTGCACCCGGGCCTGCTCGAAGTAGTCGGGGCCGCCGGGGAAGGCGGACCAGATCTGGCGTTGGAGCAGCTCCGCCTTGGCCTCGATGTCGAGCCCGGTCAGCGCGAAGGTGAAGCCGTTGCGGAAGCCGCCCTGGTAGTTCATGGCCACCTTGAGGGTGGGCGGCGCCGGCTCGCCCTTGGTGTCGAAGATGCGGATGCGGTCCCGGCCGACCTCCTCGAGCCGGATGGTGTCGAACCGGCAGACGACGTCGGGGTTGGCGTAGCGCTCCGAGCCGATCTCGTAGAGCAGCTGCGAGGTGACGGTCCCGACGGAGACCTGCCCGCCGGTCCCCTCGTGCTTGGTGATGACGCTCGACCCGTCCGGGAAGATCTCGGCGATGGGGAAGCCGACGTAGTCCATCCCCGGGACCTCGGTGAAGAAGCTGTAGTTGCCCCCGGTGGCCTGGGCGCCGCACTCGATGACGTGGCCGGCCACGCAGGCACCGGCCAGGCGGTCCCAGTCGCAGCGGTCCCACCCGAAGGCGTGGGCGGGCGGGCCCATCACGACGGCGGCGTCGGTGACCCGGCCGGTGACGACGATGTCGGCACCGCGGTCGAGCGCGTCGACGATGCCCCAGCAGCCGAGGTAGGCGTTGGCGGTGATGACCTCCACGCCCTTGTCCACCAGCGATTCGCCGGTGTCGAGGTTGTTGAAGGCGACCCCGGCCGCCTTGAGCTCGTCCAGCCGGGGCACGAGATCGTCGCCGGCGACGTAGGCGATGGTCGGGTTGAGGCCGAGCTTGGTGGCGACGTCGGCGAGGGCCATGGCGCAACCGGCCGGGTCGAGCCCACCGGCGTTGGACACCACCCTGATGCCGCGGTCGAGGCAGGTGCCCATCACCTGCTCCATCTGGGTCAGGAAGGTGCGGGCCCACCCCCCGCTGCGCCCACCCGCCTTGGTGCGGGCGAGGATGAGCATGGTCAGCTCGGCCAGCCAGTCCCCGGTGAGGTAGTCCAGCTCGCCCCCCTCCACCTGTTCCTTGGCGGCGGCGACGCGATCGCCGTAGAACCCGCTGCAGTTCGCGACTCGGATGGCACCTTCAGCCGTGGGCATGGGCCGAACCTAGCGCGCCGGGTCCGGCCCATCGCCGAACGGCCCGACCACCGTGCCCAGGCCGCAGCGCGGTACGGCGCGGTAGGGCGCGGTACGGCCGAGGTCGGCTGGATCGGCAGCGCGCTCGGGACCGTCAGCGCCGTCCCATACCGGGCGGCACGTCGCTGGGGACGGCGCCGCGCACAGCGACGCCGGCGCGGGCCAACGCCGCCAGCGTCTCCGCCAGTGGCAGGCCGACCACGTTGGAGAAGCTGCCGTTGATCGAGGCCACGAAGGCGCCGCCCGCCCCCTGGATGGCGTAGGCGCCGGCCTTGTCGAGCGGTTCTCCGGTGGCGAGGTACCACTCGATCATCGCCGCCGACAGCTCGACGAAGACCACCTCGGTCGACACCACGAACGCCTCGTCGCCAACCGCCACCCCGGTGTGGACCAAGTGCGGCCGACCCGACAGCAGTTGCAGCATTCGGGCCGCGTCGGGCCCGTCGAGCGGTTTGGCCAGGATCGCGCCGTCCAGGTCGACCGTGGTGTCGGCGGCGAGCACGACGGCACCGGCCCCCGTACCCGCGGCGACGGTGGCCGCCTTCTCGATCGCCAGCCGTTCGACATACCGGCGGGGATCCTCGCCGGGGTGGGGATCCTCGTCGAGGTCGGCCGGTCGGATGTCGAACGAGCAGAACGGTTCGAGCAGCGCCCGACGGCGCGGCGAGGCTGAAGCGAGCACCAACACGAGTGGCTACCGTACCGGCCGATGCACTTCGGACTGCGCTACGCGAACCTCGGCCCGTACACCGAGGGCGGCCCCGCCATCGAGATCGCCCAGGCGGCCGAGGAGGCCGGGTTCGAATCGATCTGGACCATCGAGCACGTCGTGGTGCCCGACAGCTACGAGTCGGTCTACCCGTACGCCCCGAGCGGCAAGATGACCGCCGACAACTCGATGCCGATCCCCGACCCGTTGGTGTGGCTCACGTTCGTGGCGGGCGCGACGACGACCATCAAGTTGGGCACCGGGGTGTTGATCCTGCCCCAGCGCAACCCGGTGGTGCTGGCCAAGACGCTCGCCTCCATCGACCATCTCAGCGATGGTCGCATGCTGCTGGGCATCGGGGTCGGCTGGCTGGAGGAGGAGTTCGACGCGCTCGGCGTGCCCTTCGCCGATCGAGGCGCCCGCACCGACGACTACGTGCACGCCATGCGCGCCCTGTGGACCGCCGAGGGCCCCGCCAGCTACCACGGCCCGTTCGTGGACTTCGACAACATCTGGTGCCGGCCGCAGCCGAAGTCGAACGTGCCGGTGATCGTGGGCGGTCAGACCAAGTTGGCCGCCCGCCGGGCCGGCCGCCTGGGCGACGGCTACTTCCCCGCCCGGGCCCAGCCGTGGGAGCTGATCGACGAGATGCGTCGCGCCGCCGAGGCGGCCGGGCGGGACCCCGACAGCGTCGAGATCACCGTGAGCGCCCCCGACGACCCCGACGCGATCGCCGAGCTGGCGCGGCGGGGCGTGCACCGCGTGCTGGTGCCGGTCACCGGCATGGTCGGGCTCGGCTCGCAGG
>JADLEF010000052.1 GCA_020846295.1 Acidimicrobiales bacterium | reverse complement strand
CCGCACTGTGATCGGCCCGCCCACTGGTGCGATGTCCACCACTGCACCCACTGGCAGGACCACGGCGAGACCAGCGTGCACAACGGTGTGCTGTTGTGCCGCCGCCACCACGTCTTCATCCACACCCACCACTGGACCATCCACCTCGACCACCACCAACAACCCGTCTTCCGGCAACCCGACGGCACCACCCACCCACCCGAACCGACACCGCCCGCACGCGCGCAACCGAGCACGCCCCGCCCCGGCTAGCCGCCAGGTCACCCACCCACCTCCGACCAGCGGGTTGCCTGGCTGTCGCTGAGCCCGCGGGCCTCACCCGTCCCCCGGGGCGGCGCCACCGATGGACGGGCGCTACGCACCGTGTGGTGTTGGCGTCGATGCTGGGCGCCCCGTTGTGGCGGCGCGCCGTTTCGACGATCGCCCGGCGGCGGACCGGTCGTTGCCTCAGCTGAGCGGGAGCGGAGACGTGAGCGGCGCGGTCTGGCCGTCGGGCTGGACCTGGTGCAGTTGGCAGGACCCCTTGGCGAGCAGCCGGCCCAACACCACGGGTTCGGTGACGAAGCCGAGGGGCGGGTCTTCCACGACGAACGAGAACGGGCCGGCGGCGTCGATCTTGACGGCAAGCGGCAGGTGGGTGGGTGGCTCGCCCTGTGGTCGAACGATAGTGAGCTGCACCAGACCGGCATCGGCGACTGAGGCCGACGAGCTGTCGATGATGAGCCGGCCCCGCACCGCAACGGCTGGCGGCCACAACAGCTGGCAGGCGTCGAGCTCGACGCCGACCTCCTCCGGCCACGGCGGATTCACCGTGCCTGCCGCGACCGGAGCTACCGCCATTGCACTGCGGATCGTCGGCCGGGCGTCGAATGGTCCGCTGCGCGTGCAGGCTTCGTCGATCACGCATCGCACGATGTGCCACGGGCCGTCGTCGTCGGTAACGACCAGTTCGACCACGTCACCGTCGGGTGAGACCCACGCCTCAGCGGGGCGGGCGAGGAGATCCAACTCGATCAACGGCTCTGGTCCGTCCAGGCCGATGCGCCAGATCCGCAGCCGCCACGGGACACGTTCGAAGGACGAGTTCTCGATCGACCAGTCGGTCACCACCACATCGGCCGCAGCGGCCAGGATCGCGTCGCCCGCAGCGCACGATGCGCCCTCGTCGCAACGCCCTCGGCGGGCCCCGCCGGCGCAGGCGGCCTCAGGAGCTCCGTCCGTCACGCACAGCACGCCCTCGGCCGAGTCCATTGCCACGTGCAACGCAACGCCGTTGGCATCGAGCCGAACCTGATCGAGCAACGCCGCGACCGGCTCGGGTGTACGTCGCACCGCAAGACCATCCGTGACGCCCGCAGTGAACTGCCCCTCGTCGTCTGCGGGAACGTCGGCCATGTCGACGAACGAGAAGCGCACATCCGCAGCTGGTTCCGGGACGTCGCCCGCGTGTCGCACGAACCATGCGAGCCATCCAGAGGCGAGCGTGAGGCCCACGATCGCGAGCACTCCTGCGAACCACCGCCATGGCCAGCGCCGCCGTGCTGCGTCCGTGCTCATCGAGCTCCTCCCCGTCGTCCCAGCTCCTGCGGCGGGCACGCGCGACCGGCCGGATCAAGGTCTGCAGACGATCCCCAGCAGCAATCGGTTCCCGCCACGCGCCCGGACAGGCCGAACTCGCGGCGCCACGGTTGACCGGATCGTGGCAGGTCCGATCGGAGCACGGCGACGCCAGACTTCGGATGACCCACGCTAGTATGGTGAATGGTATGGCGTCGAGGAAGATCACGATCACCCTGGACGAAGAGCAAGTCCTGCAGATCCGCAACCTGGTCAGCAGCGGCCGAGCTGCAAGCGTGTCGGGCTTCGTGCAGCACGCTGTCGGTGTCGCGCTCGACGATGTGGCTGGCTGGGGAGCCATGCTCGCCCAGGCCCTCGACGACACCGGTGGGCCGATGACGACCGAGGAGAGAGCGTGGGCCGACACCACGCTCGGAGTGCCCAAGCGCCGCCGCCGGGGAGCAGCCTGATGCCCGGCATCACCCTCGACGCCGGCGGCCTCATCGCCCTCGACCGCAGCGATCGCCGCGTGGTCGTCCTGCTCGCCCGTGCGGCAGAGACGAACAGCCGAGTGACGATCCCGGCGTCAGCGCTCGCCCAGGCAATCCGCCGACCCGAACGACAGGCACGCCTTGCTCGGCTGATCCGCCAACCGTCGAGCGATGTGGTCCAACTCGATCGCGTCGACGCCGTCAACGTCGGCCGCCTCCTGGCCGCCAGCGGTACGTCCGATGTCGTCGATGCCCATGTCGTGGTGTGCGCCCGTCGAACAGCCCAACGGGTCGTCACCTCCGACCCCGATGACCTCAGGGTCCTCGACCCCGGCGTCGGGTTGATCGTGGTCTGACCAGTCGGAGCTCCCGCGTGCCGGGAGGCCCTCCACGCCGCCTGCTTCCACTCGCCGCTGCAAGCCTCGGTGGGACTCTCGTGAGACGGCCAGGATCGGGGCCCGTCTCAGCACGCAGCGCACGCCGCATGAGCTGGGCATTCTCGGGTAGGCCGCCCGGGGCTCGAACCCGGCACCTTGGGATTAAAAGTCCCCTGCTCTACCCGATGAGCTAGCGGCCCGTCCGACACGTTAGCCGCCTGCGCCACCGGCACCTGCCGGAAGGTCCGACCGCCCGCCGCCGGTAGCCTGGGCAGCCGTGGACAGCCCCGCCGCACACGACGCACCCGAGAGCCCCACCACCACCGACCACGCCGGCCTGCTGGCCGACGCCGAGGCGGAGCTGACCGCCATCAACGATGCGCTGCACCGCCTCGACGACGACTCGTACGGCCGCTGCCTCAGCTGCGGTGAGCTCATCGCCGAGTCGCTCCTCGAGGCGGACCCATTGGTGCTGTCCTGCATCGCTTGCGCCGCGGCGCACGCCCCGGCCTGATCGCCGAACCAGCATGGCCCGGATCTCCGTTCGAGCTCCCCGGACCGGCCGCGTGCCGACCACCGCGGCCGTCGCGGCCCTCGCGGTGGCAGCCACCGGGGCCGCCGCGATGGGCGGCACCGTCGGGGCCGTCCGCTACCTCCGACGTCACCCCCAGCTGCGCCACCGCGTCACCCGCACCGCCCGGCTGTGGCGCGTCGGCGCCCGCCGCGGCGTCGCCGCCGTGCCGCACCTCGCCCGGCGCGTCACTGCGGCGGACCAGGCCGCCCGCGAGGAGCTCGACCGCCAGTTCGCCATTCGCACCGCCGAGGACGTCGCCCGGGAGCTGGGCAACATGAAGGGTGCGGTCATGAAGGCCGGCCAGCTGGTCAGCTTCATCGTCGAGGCCCTGCCCGACGAGGCCCAGCAAGCCCTCGCCACGCTGCAGAGCGAGGCCCCGCCCATGGCCCCCTCCCTCGCCGAATCCGTGGTCACCGAGGAGCTGGGCCGCCACCCCACCGAACTGTTCGCCGAGTGGGAGCCGGTGCCCGTCGCCGCCGCGTCCATCGG
>JADLEF010000051.1 GCA_020846295.1 Acidimicrobiales bacterium | reverse complement strand
GGTTCGTCGCCGGTGGAGCGGTCGGGGTCGTAGCGGTAGCCGTCGAGGTCGAAGCGGGTCAGCGCCTTCACCGAGGACAAGCGCTGGCGCACGATCCAGCCCGCCATGGCGCCCCGGGCCCGCTTGGCGAAGAAGCTGACGATCTTGAGCTCGCCGTCGCCGGTGGCGTCGAGGAACGTGGGCGTGACCACCCGGGCGCCGAGCCGATCGGGTTGCACCACGCCGAAGTACTCCTTCGACGCCAGGTTGACCAGCACGGCGGGCCCGGGGCTGGCGGCCAGATCGGCCCGCAGCCGGTCGGTCACCGTGCTGCCCCACCAGCTGTAGAGATCGCTGCCGCCGGGGTGGCGCACCTTCGAGCCCATCTCCAGGCGGTACGGCTGGATCAGGTCGAGCGGGCGCAGCACGCCGTGCAGGCCCGACAGGATGCGCAGCACCTTCTGGGCGTGGGTGAAGTCCCTCGTGTCGAACCGCGTGCCGGCCGCCATGCCCTGGTAGGTGTCGCCGTTGAAGGCGAGCACCGCCGGCCGGGCGTTGCGGGGCGTGAACGGCAGCGACCAGTCCTGGAAGCGCTCGAAGTTGAGCTCGCCCAGCGCCTCCGAGATCGACATCAGCCGCGACAGGTCCTCCGGCGAGTGGCGCCGCATGATCTCGACCAGCTCCTCGGTGCGCTCGAGGCCCTCGGGCACCGTGTGCTTGCGGATGGGCAGCGGCGATTCGAAGTCGAGCGCCTTGGCGGGGGACACGACGATGAGCACGTGCTGTGTGTAGCACGCCGCCCGGCTCCATCCACGCCGGCCGCGCCCGACACTACGGTGATCTCTGCGCGGAGCGAGCGCGTACCGCGAGGGAGAGGACGGACCTATGGGCGCCATCGACGACGAGGCAGCGGCCTGGTTGGCCGACAACTGGCGGCCCGAGCGGTCCTTGGGGGAGTGGTGGTCGGCGCTGGCCGAGTCGGGGTGGGGGTTCCCCACGTGGCCGGCGGGCCGGTTCGGGCGGGGCCTGTGGCCGGAGGAGGCCGCCCGGGTCACCGCCCTGCGCCGCCGCCTGGGCGCCCTGGCCCCGCCCAGCGGGATCGGGCCCAACCTGGCCGGCCCCACGCTGCTGGCCCATGGCACCGGCGAGCAGATCGACCGGTTCCTGCCCGGCATCGCCCATGGCACCGACATCTGGTGCCAGCTGTTCTCCGAGCCGGGCGCCGGCTCCGACCTGGCCTCGGTGCGCACCAGGGCCGTGCTCGACGGCGAGCAGTGGCGCATCACCGGCCAGAAGGTGTGGACCACCGGCGCCCATCGGGCCCGCTGGGCGCTGCTCATCGCCCGTACCGATCCGGATGTTCCCAAGCACCGCGGCATCACGTTCTTGGTCTTGGCGATGGACCAGCCCGGGGTCGAGGTGCGGCCCCTGCGGGAGATGACCGGCCGGGCCGTGTTCAACGAGGTGTTCCTCACCGATGCGGTGGTGCCGGCGGCGAACGTGATCGGCGCCGTGCACGACGGCTGGCGGGTGGCGATGACCACCCTGGCCAACGAGCGCAACTACATGGGCACCGGCGCGTCGTCGGGCGGCAGCCGGGTGGACGTGCCCCTGATGGACCTGTCCATGCCGGTGGGCGAGGTGCTGGCCGGCGCTGAGGCCGAAGCGGGCCGGCGGGTGCCGCGGTTGCGGGGCTATCCGCTGGTGCAGGCGCTGGCCGTCGAGCGGGAGCTGACCGGCGATCCCGTGGTGCGCCAGGAGCTGGCCCGGGCCTACGGCTACGGCGAGCTCGGGCGCATGACCGGGGTGCGGGTGCAGGCGGCGACCAAGCTCGGGCGCCGGGCGGGGCCGGAGCTGTCGGTGCAGAAGGTGGCGACGTCGCGCACGCTGCGCCACCTCGGCTCCCTGGCGCTGGGGTTGGAGGGCCCCGACGGCATGCTGGCCGGTATGGACGCCCCGCGCGGCGACCGCGCCTTCGAGGTGGTGTGCACCGCCTTCGTGAACTCCATCGGCGGCGGCACCGACGAGATCCAGCGCAACATCATCGGCGAGCGGGTGCTCGGCCTGCCCGCCGAGCCCCGCCTGGACAAGGACGTGCCCTTCCGCGACCAGCTCTGACGCCGCCGCGTGGAACCGGGCCGGCGGGCACGTACCGTGCCATCGGATGCGGGCAACGGGTGCAGCGGGCGGTGGGTGCGATGGGCGAGACGGGCGGGGCGTGGGGACGGGTCCGGGCGCTGCCGGGGGTGGCCAAGGTCGCCCTCCTGGGGTGGGTGGTGGTGGCGGTGGTGGGTGTGCCGCTGGCCCTGACCCGGGGATCGGACCAGCGCGTGGTGACCGGAGATCCCTCCCGGCCTTCGATCATCGCGGAGATGGCGGCGTCGGCGACGTCGATCCCGCCCAGCACCGGGACCTCGACGACGCGGCCCACGCCCACGACGCGGTTGCCGATCACGGCCGCCCCCGGGGCATCGACGCCTGTTTCGGCCACGACGATCCCGCCGCCGACGGCCACGACGGCTGCAGCCCTGCCCGCCTTGCCGGCCACCACCGGCACGACCACCCCGCTGACCACGACCGCTGCCCCTGTGGCGACGACGGCCCCTCCGACAACGGCCGCCCCACCCGCAGCGATCGTGCCTGCTGCGACGGCTGCGCCGACGACGGTGCGGGCGGTCGCTACCGACTGCCACCCGTCCTACGACCCCTGCGTGCCGATCGCATCCGACGTCGACTGCCTGGGTGGGAAGGGCAACGGACCTGCCTACGTGGCCGGGCCGATCTCGGTCCTCGGTGCCGACCCCTACCAGCTCGACGCCGACGGCGATGGCATCGGCTGCGAGGGTTGACCTTTGGCGGTCGACGTCGGCTGATCGGCAACCTTGCGCCAGGATGTCTCCACCACGCACGAGCCTCCGTCATGTCATGCATCCAGTCGTTCCCGGAGATCTGTTCG
>JADLEF010000050.1 GCA_020846295.1 Acidimicrobiales bacterium | reverse complement strand
CGAGCGGGCCTTCACCGGCGAACGGTTCAGCTACGAGGGCCGGTACTACAACGTGCTCGACGCCCAGCTGCGCCCTGCACCCGTCCAGCGGCCGATCCCCATCTGGATCGGCGCCGCCACCCCCGCCTCGCGCCGGCGCGTCGCGAAGCGCGGCCACAACCTGCTGATCTCCCTGCTCACCGACCTCGAGCACACCCGCAGCCAGTTCGCCGACTACCGGGTGGCGCTCACCGAGGCCGGCCGCGACCCGGCCACCGAGCCCACCGCGCTGATCCGCGAGTTCTACGTGGCCGCCGACGACGAGACCGCCTGGCGGGAGGTCCGCCCCCACCTGATGCACACCTACAAGAAGGTGTACGCACCGCCGGCCGTGTCGCTCGTCGAACGCCTGCCCGACGGACGCCGCCGCCCGATCACCAGCATCGACGACCCCTACTACGACTCCGACGCCTTCTGGCAGGACCGCATGATCATCGGCGGGCCGCAGCGCTGCGCCCGCGACATCTGCCGCTGGCGCGACGAGCTGGGCGTGGACACCCTGGTGCTGCGCATGCAACACCCCGGCCAACCGCACGACCAGGTGATGCGCTGCATCGAGCTGCTCACCGGCACGGTCATGCCGATGGTCGAGGCCACCCCACCGAGGGGCGCCACCACCTGAGCCGGCTCGGCAGGCGGAGCTTCATCGAGCGACCCGCTGCCCGACCATCTACAAGAAGCGGATGTTGTCCACCTGGCACTTCGCAGTGCCCCATTTCTCGTACGTGGTGCTCCCCCCCACCGAGGTGACGTGCGCCCAGTACGTGTTCGAAACCGCCACCTCCTCGCCGATGCCTCCCACCTTGCCTGCTCGACCTGCCAGGTCACCCGTGTGGAACACTTGGATCCCGGCACCTTTTCGGGCGACGAAGACAACGTTCAGAAGTTGCAGGTTCATCCAGAACCGGTCGTACAGCTTGTGGTTGGTTGTGAAGACCTCAGGGTCGAGGATGAACCGAAGCTCCCACGCTGCGTTCGGGTCGCCCCCGGGCGCAGGAAACGCGGAGATCCCGATGTCCACCGCAAGGTCGTCGTCACCTCCGATCGGAGACCGGGGCGGCCACGCCTCGCCCGTGACCGCCGGAAGGCCCCCGACGAACGCCAACTGGCGAACCAGGTCGATGACGCTTCCCGGGCCCACCCAGACGGTGCCCGGGGCGAGTTGGCGCTGCTCGTCGAGCACGCGCGTGATCAGCGGCTGCGATGCCCGAACGATCAGGTCCTCCACTGCGCCACCGACCCGGTTGACGATGCCGGCCGCCGACGGCTTCGGGCGAGCGCTGACGACCTGCTGCCAGTCGGCCTGCGCCTCCGTCACGATCGCCTCAGCCGCAGCCCGCAGACTGGTGGCGACAACCTGGCCTGTCACGCTTGACATGAGCGTGTTGGGAAGCTCGACGAGCTCAGCGCCGAACGTCGAGTTCGCGACATCGTCGAGGATGCGTGGCGTCGGGGCCGACAACGAGATCCGAACACGGCCGTTCGGGAGCTGCAGCTCGTAGATCCGTGCGTCGCCGCCATCGGCGCCGATCACCGGCAAGGTTCTGAGCGGCCGGGTCTCGATGGCATCGAAGTCGCTGCGGTCAAGGAAATCGGCCATGAGCTCGTCCCTGTGTGGTAGCGCGCCGCGGATCTGACACGAAGTCAGATGACACTAGTACAGAGGAGGTCAGGACGCGTCCTCCGCGCAGCGCATTCCGACATCTCGCTCACCATCAAGTGCGCGCCCAGTGGAGAACTCCCCATTCGTGGCGAGATCGGCGGAGTCAGTCGCACCGAGACCGGTGGTGACCGCCTCGACAGCAGACCGGGTTGTAGCGGTCCATTCGGCGACATTCCCAACGAGGTTCGCGGCCCCCTCGAGCGCGCGCGGCCCGGCCGTCACGGGCAAGAGCTCGAGGCCACCTCCAGTGGCGTCGATCCTGGCGACGACGGCTTCGACGAGAAGCGGGCCTTCGTCGTTCGGAAACTGCTGCGGATCGCGTTCCCCCCATGGATATCGGCGCGTGCCACCGAGGGTGATCGCCCATTCGAGCTCCTCCTGAGTGGGCAGCCTTCGCCCTGCCCACCGGCAGTACGTCTGAGCTTGCCTGTAGGAGATCCAGGTGACGGGGGCGTCCGCGTCAGCCGTCTCGAGCATCGCACCCGTGGTTGCCGCGTCGATCGGTGCACACGGACCGTGTTCGACACACGTTCGATACTGCTCGATTCGAACCTCGAACTGCTCGAGCCCGAAGGGGCCGTCGCCATGGTCGTAGCGCAACAGAGGCGACAGCGCCAGCGCCTCGGCTCTGGCGTTGGCGTCCGCTCGGGCGTTCCACAGCCTCTGCCCGCCGGTGATGGTCAGCGCGACCAGGAGCACGACCAGCACCGCGCCCGCCAGGCGCCGGCGTCGGGTCTGGCGGCGCCCAAGGCTGCGATGGGCGATGCCGGCAGCAACGAACTGCGCGACGACATCTCCTTCGTCATCATCGTCGAGCTGGGAGCGATCGAGGCGCTGATCGTCCATCGCCGCACAGGCGTGCTCGAGCCGTGCGCCTCTGTAGAGCAGGTCAGGGTCACGTCCTGCTGCGCGCCAGGCGTCGGCGTCGACCGCCAGGTGGCGCTCGAACGCAATGCGCTCACGTTCGTCTGCGATCCACTCGACCAGCGCCGGCCATGAGATGAGCAGCGCCTCGTGAACGAGCTCGAAGCCAGCCGAGCTGACGGTGAGCAATCGCGCCGCGACGAGCCGTTCGACGACGTCGATCACCGTGTCAGGGTCGCCCAGCCGGAGCAGGGCGTGCAGCGCAGCAGGCCTCCGGCGGTCAGGTCGGGACGGCCCGCCGTACTCCACCAGCTCAAGGCAGACCCGCCGCATCAGCGCCTGATCGCTGGAGGTCATGTTGCTGTACACGAGGTCTGCCGAGCGGCCAACCGCAGCGTGGAGTCCGCCGGTCATCGCGTAGTCGGCGACCGTGAGCGTTCCACGGCCGCGGTCCGCGTAGCGCCACGTCTGGAGCAACGCGTGGGAGAGCAGTGGGAGCGCGCCAGGGTCGGCGGCATCGTCGAGGAGGCGCTCGACGAGGTCGTCAGCGACCGCCAGTCCAACGTCCGCGGCAGGGATCCGGATCGCGTCGCGGAGCTCGGCGCGGTTCATGGGCCTGATGACGACGGTCTCCGCCCGTCGAGGCAGTTGCCGGCGAGCAGGGCTGTAGCTGGGGTGCTCGAGGAGGCGACCGAGGAGATCGTCGCGGACGGTGACGACGATCCGGGTCGGTGGTTCTTGGGCGGCGAGCTCAGCGAGCCGCCCGAGGTAGCGGTCGGCCTCAACCGCGGGCCACCCCAACGTGAAGAGCTCCTCCGCCTGATCGATGATGAACAGACCGGGCGACTGCATGGCGGCGGTGGTGGCTTCGAGCCTGCGGAGCCCATCGACCGGGCTTGAACCCGGGGTGGTGACGACAGCATCTTGAGGAACCGACAGGCGGCCTCGTCGAGCGGCGGGGATGAGCCCGGCTCGTACGATCGAGGACTTGCCGACCCCGGATCGTCCCGTGACGACGACGATCCGCGACGAGGAGACCGTTGCGACCAGCTCATCGAGCGCTGCCCGGCGCCCGTGAAAGAGATGTTCGTCGTGGGTTTGGTATGCCTCGAGGCCCTTGTAGGGACAGACATCGAGGCGATCGGCGGCAGGCGCGAGCGTAGGGTCGTGCGCGAGCATCCGGCTCTCGAGCTTTCGGAACGCGGGCGACGGATCGAGGTAGTGATCGGCAAGGTGCCGTTCAGCTGCGCGAGCGGCTTGGAGTGCGTCCTCGTGGCGGCCCACGACGTGAAGCGCCTGCATCTGCAGCATCCACAGTCGCTCGCGGCGACGGAGCATGTCGTCGGCGAGGAGGTGGTCGAGCTGCGTGACGACCGCCTCGACCTCGCCAAGTGCGAACCTCAGCGCGCACTGCTCCTCCACGGCATCGTCGTGCTGGTTCTGCAGGCGACGCCGCTCTCTATCCAGCAGTCCGCTCTCGCGGGTGTCGGCGTAGGGCTCCCCCCGCCAGAGCTGCAGCGCGTCATCGATGGCCTGCAGCGCGCGCTTCGGGTCGGTGCCGGCGAGCCGACGGCCGCGGTCCAGCAGCTGGTCGAAGCGATCGGCGTCGACAGCACCTGGCTCGACGTCGAGCACGTATCCACCCGGCACGAGCCGGATCCTCTCCCTGTCAGCGCCGAAGGCGGCTCTCAGGCGGGAGATCGTGTCCTCGATGCGGCCCCTGCGGTCATCGGCGGCGTCAGGCCCGTAGACCTCGACGATGAGGCGACCCCAACTGATCGGCACGCCCGCTTGCGCGATGAGTGCGCCGAGCACCGTGCGGGGGATCGCCCCGCCGATCGGGGCTGGCCCCTCAGCCGTGTCGACTTGGATCGGGCCCAGCACCCGGATGTCCACAACGACGCAAGCTAGGTGCACCGTTCAAGACCGTCAACTGCGTTGCGGGGAAGACGCGTTGCTAAAACGGCTGGTCACAGCCCTCTGAAAGAGGTCAGAGCGGATTCACGGTCGCGTCAGAGCGCCGTGTCCGACGGTGTTGCCGACCCGGCGAAGGTCGGAGGGTCCGACCGCATCGCCAGGTTCGGGAGATCCTGGTGGAGCTCATTGATGTGCTGTCCTGCCTTGACGACGACGCACTCATCCTCGCGGCGGCGGAAGGCTCCGCGCTCGCGGCGGATGTGTTCCGAACACGTCACCACAACCGCCTGTGGAAGCACTACAACCAGATCGAGCACGAGCGCGACGCCGATGGCGCGGCGGTGAGCGACGCAACGCTGGCGTACGCGCTTCGCAATGCCGCCCGCCGAACACCCGGCGAAAGCGTCGACTCGTGGCTCGCTTCGTGCTGCGCCTTGGTCGCGGCCGCGAACGGCGCGATCCAACAGGAGCTCCAGCTGAGCACCGCCCGGATGATCATGACGTACGTCTGCGTGGTCATGACACCGACGGGCATCACACCGACGGGCATGACACCGACGGG
>JADLEF010000049.1 GCA_020846295.1 Acidimicrobiales bacterium | reverse complement strand
TCGGTGACCGGCTCGCTGGCGCTCGCTCGGTCACCACGGCCACGCCTGGTCGCGGCTCGCTTGGTCAGGCGTGGCCGTGTTGGTTGTTGGGGGCTGCGCCCCCAAGCCCCATCGGTGACCGGCTCGCTGGCGCTCGCGCGGTCACCACGGCCACGCTGACCCGGTCGCGTGTGGCCCGCTCAGGCGTGGCCGTTGCGCAGCAGGGCGCCGGGGAGCTTCTGGCCCGACGCCACCTGGTCGGTCCCGTCCTGGCGGATGACGGTGCCGTTGACCACCACCGCGCTGATCCCCTTGGCATCGGAGATGATGCGATCGGCGCCGCCGGGCAGGTCGTACACCCGGCGCTTGCCGAGGTGGCCCACCTCGCCGGCATCGAACACGACGACGTCGGCCGGCTTGCCGACCTCGAGGGTGCCGCGATCGGTGATGCCGAACACCTCGGCCGGCCGCTGGGTCAGCATGTGGATGCCCTCCTCCAGGGTGAACGCCTCACGCCCCCGCACGAAGGTGGAGAGGAACTCGGTGGAGTACTTGGCGTCGCACAGCTGGCTGGCGTGCGCCCCGGCATCGGACAGGCCGATCACCGTGTTCGGGTCCGACAGCAGCGCCTGGATGTCATCGGGGTTGTAGTTGATGACGTCCTGGGTGATGCGCATGTCGAGCTCGGCGTCGAGCGCGAGGTCCATCACCACGTCCACCGGATCCTTGCCCAGCGCGTCGGCCAGCTCCTGCACGTTGCGGCCCTCGTAGGACTCGTCGGTGGGGTAGTACGACACCGTGGTGCGGGCCCAGCGGTCGTAGATCACGCCGCCCTTGCCCGCCTTCTCCTTGAACGAGGCCCGCCATTCCGCATCGGCGTAGAGCGCCTTCTTGCCGTCGAGGTCGGCCTGGGAGACCGGGGTGAAGCAGCGCAGCGCCTCGTAGATGAACGGCGCCTTCCAGTTCATCTCGAACTGGACCGGCTGCACCGCCACCTGGGGGAAGACCCGCAGGCCGCGAGCCTGGATCTCCGCCGCCTTGCGCAGCTCATCGCGGTAGTCCTGCTTCGGCTGGCCCGACAACAGCGCCGTCCACGACACCGCCTTGCCGGTCAGCTCGGCGATGTGGGCGAACTCCTTGTGCGACAGCCCCCGGCCGATGGTGGCCTGCATCACCGCGTTGGGCACCTCGCCCAGCGCTTCGGCGATGGCGAAGATCTCCTCCGGGTTGGCCATACGGCTCGGTACGGGCTTGCCGTCGTAGCCGACGTGGGTGTTGGCCTTCGAGGTGGCGAAGCCGAGGGCGCCCGCGGCGAGGGCCTCGCGCAGGATGTCCTTCTGGGCGGCGATCTCCTCGGGGGTGGCGTCGCGCTCGACGGCGTCCTCGCCCATCACGTACATCCGCAGCGCGGTGTGGCCGAGCAGCGCCGCGACGTTCACCGCGCAGCCCCGCTGCTCGACGACATCGAGGTACTCGGGGAACGTCTCGAACGGCCACTCGGTGCCGAGGCCGGCCTTGAGGGCGGCGACGCTCATGCCCTCGACGTTCTCCAGCGTGCGCATGATCAGGTCGCGGTGCATCGGGCGCGTCGGTGCCACCGAGAAGCCGCAGTTGCCCATCACCACGGTGGTGACGCCGTGCCACGGGGAGCACGACACCAGGTTGTCCCAGATGATCTGGGCGTCGTAGTGGGTGTGGATGTCCACGAAGCCGGGGGAGACCACCTTGCCGGTGGCGTCGATGGTGCGCACGGCGTCCTCGGGGGCGTTGCCGAGGGCGACGACCTTGCCGTCCTTGATGCCGACGTCGCCGACATACCGAGGGGTCTTGCGTCCGTCGACGATGGTGCCGCCGGTGATCTTGAGGTCATAGGCCATGGGTTCGTTCGTTCCTTGTCTCGGGCGCGGGCGTCAGGCGGCGTTGGCCGGGGCGGGGGAGGTGGGCAGGTCGTAGCACTCGGCGAGGTTGTCGTGCAGGATCGCCCGCAGCTCCTCGTCGGTCAGGTGCGAGGTGTGCTCGCCGAGCAACTCCTGGCTGTGCGGCCAGGTGGAGTCGAGGTGCGGGAAGTCGTTGGCCCAGGTGAGCATCCGGTGCATCGGCGTGTCGTCCAGGCGGCACATCTTGAACGCCACCCAGTCGTCCTGGAACGTGAGCCGGATGTGGTCGAGGCAGAACTCCGAGGGCATCTTGGACATGCCCTTGTAGCCGAACACCCCACCCTCGCGCTCCACGGCATGGTCCATGCGGTACATGAAGTGGGGGATCCAGCCGGCGTCGGCCTCGGAGCAGAACAGCTTGAGCTGCGGCACCCGTTCGAACACGCCGCCCATGACGAACATGGCGATCACGTCCTGGTTGCCGCGGATGATCGACATGAAGCTGGCGATCTTCGGCCCGCGGTGGCGCTGGGCGCCCATGGTGAGGATGTGGAAGCTGATCGGCATGCGCAGCTCCACCGACGCCTCGTAGAACGGATCCCAGTACGGGTCGTGGTAGTCGGGGGTGTCGCCGCTGTAGGAGTCACCGGGGAAGCCCGGCATCATGATGCCCTTCAACCCCATGTCCTTCATGCGGACGAGGTCCTCGATGCCCTGCTCGACGCTCAGCAGGGCGCTCTGGCCGAGGCCGTACAGGCGGGAGGGGTCCGCGGCGCAGAACTCGCTGATCCAGCGGTTGTACGCGTCCATGCACGCCTGCTTGTAGAGGATGTCCTTGTGGTTGCACAGCAGCATGCCGACCGACGGGTAGATGATCTCGCCGGTGATGCCGTCGCGGGCCTGGTCCGCGGCTCGAGCCGTCGGGTCCCAACCGGAGCGGTGCAGTTCGTCGAAGGTGCGGCCCAGCGACTTCAGCTGCTCGGTCGGGATGCCGGCCGAGGACAGCGGGCCGACCGGGATGGGCTTCATGCCCGGGATGACGAACAGGTCGCCCTTGGATTCGCTGTTGACGATCCGTGGCGCATCGTCGCGGTACTTCGGCTCGATGTACTTGGTGTAGCAATCGGGCGGTTCGGTGATGTGCGAGTCGGCCGAGACGATGCGCTCGGCTACCGGTGTGACGGTCATGGTTCCCCCAGAGGCTTCCCCGTGTGCCTCGCGGGCAGGTTACTGCGCACGGTGCGGCCCGGCTGCCGCCGTCGGCGTCGGCGATGCGGGCAGAATGGGCGCTGATGGGGCAACCGGCCGGTGACGATCGATGGTCGCGGGAGGTGCGCGCCCGCTGGCCCTGGGCGGTGGTCGCCCTGCTCGGCGTGCTCGGGGTGGCCATGGTGGTGTCCGGACCCGTCGCGGTGCGGGCCATGGGCGCCGCCTTCGTGCTCGCCGCGGCCGGCGTCGCCCTGTTCGGCCGGGTGGTGGTGGAGGCCGGTGCCGATGGGCTGACCGTTCGCTTCGGGTGGTGGCGGTGGCCGGCCGTGCACGTGGCCATCGGGCGCATCGCCGCGGCGGAGGTGGTCGACGTGCGACCGATGCGCTGGGGCGGCTGGGGGTACCGCGGGAGCCTGACGGTGTTCCGCAGGGCGGCGGTCGTGCTGCGTGGCGGTGATGGGGTGCAGGCGACGCTGCGCGACGGCCGCGTCTTCGTCGTCACCACCGACGACGCGGCGGGTGCCGTGCGCGCGCTGCGGCGGGCGATGGCAGACCCGACCTGAGCCGGCGTCGGACCGCTGTCGCTGACCGTTCCCCGTTCAGCCCCGCACGTCGGGCGGACGCACGCGGCCGGTGGGTACCGGGGCGGGGACCACCGGGGCGTCGGCCCGGTCGACGTACCAGGTGACCGACAACGGTGGCAGCACGAGCCGGTCGCGCATCACCGTCACCCCGTCGTCGACGATGGCGATCGGCTCGTGCAGACCCGCCCAGCCGGGGCTGGCCGCCGGCACGGTGGCGGGCTGGTCGGAGAAGTTGGCCAGCCCGAAGAACCCGCCGTGCACCGGGTGGTGGCGCTGCCAGGCGAGCACGGCCGGGTCGTCGTAGCGGTGCAGCCACAGCTGCCCGCCGGCGGCCATGGCCGGCGTGGCGCGCCGCGCCTCGACCAGCCGGCGAAGGCCGGCGAACACCCGCGCCTCCACCGAACCGGCGACGTGGCGCCGCTCGAGCACCTCCTCGTCGAGCCACGGCCGGTTCATCCACCTGGTGTCCTCGACCAGGGCGGGATCCGCCAGGTAGGTCGCGTCGTTCGACAGGGCCAGCTCGTCGCCCATGTAGAGCAGCGGGATGCCGGGGAAGCCGAGGATGACGCCGTGGGCGAGCAGCAGCCGCCGGATCGCCCGTTCCTCGGCGAGGCGATCGCCGCGGGCGCGGGCCGCCTCGAGGCCGCACAGCGCGGCGGCGGTGCCGACGGTGCGCTCGTCGGCGGTCGCCGCATTGGTCGAGAAGGCGGCGCCGAGGGCGTCGGAGCCGGGCACGTCGCCCCGGTAGAAGGCGGCGAGGTAGGCCCGGTGACCGCCGCCGTCGATCCCGACCCGTCCGGCGACCTCGTCGTCGACGGCCCAGCCGATGTCGTCGTGGCAGCGGACGTAGGTGGTCCACGTGGCGGTGGCGGGGGTGGGCGGCAGCGAGGCCAGCGATTCGGTGGCGAGGCGGGCGTCCCCGGTGGCCAGCGCGGACCAGATCTGCACCATCAGCTGGTTGTGGTAGGCGAGGTGGCACTCGCGGCGCTGCAGGCGATGGGCGCCGAGGTAGGGCACCAGCTCCCCGGGCGACACGATGGCCTCGGCCAGCAGCAGCAGGCCCGGCGCGGCCACGTCGGTCAAGGCTCGGAAGGCCTGGGCCAGCAGGTGGGCCTCGGGCTGGTTCTGGCAGTTCGTGCCCATGCGCTTCCAGGTGAAGGCGATGGCATCGAGGCGCAGCACGTCCACGCCGGCGTTGGCCATGGACAGCATGACCCCGAGCATCTCGACGAACACCTCGGGGTTCCCGTAGTCGAGGTCCCACTGGTAGTCGTGGAACGTCGTCCAGACCCAGGCCGCCAGCTCGTCGTCCCAGGTGAAGTTGCCGGGGGCGAGGTCGGGGAACACCTCCTGCAGGTGCTCCTCGTAGAGGTCGGGGAGCTGGCGGTCGGGGAAGACCAGGTAGTACGCCCGGTGGCGGGCCGAGCCCCGGCGGGCCGCTTCCGCCCAGGCGTGCTCGCGGGCGGTGTGGTTCATCACCAGGTCGAGGCACACGCCGATGCCGCGCTCGTGCAGGGTGGCGGTGAGGTGCTCGAGATCGGACCAGGTGCCGAGCGCCGGGTCGACGTCGAGGTAGTCGACCACCGCGTAGCCGCCGTCGTTCGGTTCGGGCCGTGCCCGCTGCACCTTCATCAGGTAGAGCAGGTCGACGTGCAGCTCCTCCAGCAGCGGCAGCCGCCGGGTGACGCCGCCCAGCGTGCCGGCGAAGCGGTCGACGTAGGCCACGTAGCCGATGCGCGCCGCAGCCTGGAACCAGCCCGGGTCGGCCAGGCGTTCTGCGTCGATGCGGCGCAGGGCAGCGGGGCGGGCGGCGTGGGCGTCGTCGAGCACCGAGCCGATGCGTTGGATCAGCCGGTCGAGCTCGACGTCGCGCCGGTCGGCGTAGAGCGCGTGCAGCAGCGGCCGGACCTCGGTCAGGCCGCGGGCCCGCCGGGCGTGGTAGTGGTCCTCCACGATCAGGGTGCGGTGACGGTCAGGACGTGGTCGGGGTTCCGGGAGGATCGCCCGACCCGCAGCTCGAAGCGGGCACCGGCCGGTACCCAGCTGTGCGCGTCGGGGTCCCACGTCAGGTAGCAGCGCTGATCGAGGTCGACGTCGACCGTGGCGGTGCCGCCCGCCGGCACCTGCACCCGGGCGAAGCCGGCCAGCGCCTGCTCGGGGTGATCGGCGGCGAGGCCGCCGCGCTCGAGGGCGTGGACGTAGACCTGCACGACCTCGGTGCCGGGCCGCTCGGCCGGGTTCGACACGGTGGCCCGCACCCGGAAGGGCTCCGCCGCGGTGGCCGCGGTGATCGAGGGCGCGGCATAGGACAGCCCGAAGCCGAACGGGAACAGCGGTTCGCGGCCCACGGTGTCGTACCAGCGGTAGCCGACGAGCCGGCGCTCGATGTACGCCGCGACGCCGTTGCGGCCGGGGTGGTGTTCGAACGCGGGGGTGTCCTCGAAGGCCCGCGGGAAGGTGACCGGCAACCGGCCCGAGGTGTCGACCGTACCGAGCAGCACGTCCGCCAGGGCGTCGCCGCCCGCCTGGCCGGGGAACCACGCCACCACGACGGCGGGCACGGCCGCCAGCCACGGCATGGCCACCGGCGACCCGGCGTTGATCACCACGACGGTGCGAGGGCACGCCTCGGCGACCCGGGCGACGAGCTCGTCCTGGCGGCCGGGTAGCGCCAGGCTGTCGCGGTCCCAACCCTCGGACTCCCAGTCGTCGTTGGTGCCGACCACGACGATGGCGATGTCCGAGGACACGGCGAGGTCCACTGCGTCGGCGACCGGGTCGCTCGGCTCGGGTCCGTACGCACCGATCTGCAGACCGGCCACCGCGTTGTGGATGATCGTTCGCTGCAGCCTGGCCTCGAAGGCATAGGTCCTTCCCGCTTCCAAGGCCACCTCGGTGACGAGCTCCCCCTTGCCGAAGCCGAAGAACCCGCCGCCGATGGGCTGCGAGCGGTTGTCGAGCACGATCCGTCCGTCGATGGCGAGCACGGCGTCGCCCACCGCGGCGAGCCCGACCTGCCAGTCCCCGCTGCGATCGGCGACGAGGCTGGTGCGCAACACCGCACCGAAGGAGGCCTCGCCCGGGGCGTCGAGCGGGTCCTCGAACCAGGTGAGGCGGGCGGTCTCGCTCGGCGCGGATTGTTCCGGCGTGGTGGATCGTCCGGCGTCGAGGTCGACGGAGGCGGGATCCCGGAAGTACTCGACCGTGATCGGCCCGCAGCCGGACCGCTCGAGTGGGGGTAGGCGCTTGTGGATCGCGCAGCCGTGGTGGTGCACGACATCCACGCCGAGGGGCGCCAGGTGTCGGGTCAGCGCGTCGAGCGGCTGGCCCACGTGCACGACGTCGACATGGGCGCTGCCACCGCCCTCACGGGTCATGCGATCGGCGTTGGGGCCGATGACCGCGACGCGCCGCAGCGAGGCGGGGTCGAGCGGCAGGACTGCAGCACCGCCGTCGGGGGCGGGCTCGTTGCGCAGCAGCACCATGGCGGCCGCTGCGGCCCGGCGCACCAGCGAGCGATCGTCGGGATCGTCGGTGGCGCGCTCCTCGCCGGGGCCCTGGCCGTCGAGCGCGCCGACCCGTTCGGCGAGCGCGAGGACCCGGCCGGCGGCGGTGCGCACGTCCTGTGGATCGACCGCACCGGCGCGCAGCGCTTCGAGCAGCTTCGCGCCCCGGTGGAGCGAGGGCCCGGGCATCTCGAGATCGGTGCCGGCCCGCACACCGGCCTCGGTCGATTTCAGGCCGAACCAGTCGCTCATGACCACGCCGTCGAATCCCCACTCGCCGCGCAGCACGTCGGCGATGAGGTCGCTGTCGGCGGCGAAGGAGCCGTTGATCCGGTTGTAGGAGGTCATCACCGCGCCGACCCCCGCCCGCTTCACCGCCGCTTCGAAGGGCGCCAGGTACAGCTCGCGCAGGGCGCGCTCGTCGATCTGCGAGTCGATGGTGTGGCGCTCGAACTCGGTGTCGTTGCCCACGAAGTGCTTGATGCAGGAGACGGCGCCCTCGGACTGCACCCCGTCGACGTAGGCCACTGCAGCCTCCGCGGTGAGCAGCGGATCCTCCGAGAAGCACTCGAAGTTGCGTCCGCCCACCGGGGTGCGGTGCAGGTTCACCGTGGGGGCGAGGTGCACGGCGGCGCCCTTGGCGCGCACCTCGCGGCCGAGCAGTGCGCCCACCTGCCGGATCAGCGCCGGGTCCCAGGTGGCGGCCAGCGCCGTACCGCACGGTGTGTTGATCGAGGCCGGCCCGCCCTCGAAGCGCGTGCCGCGTGCCCCGGCCGGCCCGTCGGTGACCCGGACCGCCTCGACGCCGGCGTGTTCGATGGCAGCGGTGTGCCAGAAGTCGGTGCCGGCCAGCAGGCGCACCTGGTCAGCGGCGTCCAGACCGTCGAGCAACGCCTCGATGCGGGGTGAGAACACGACGTCAGCCTTTCACTGCGCCGGCGAGCAGGCCGCGCACGAAGTAGCGCTGCAGGGAGAAGAACACGACCAGCGGCACGACCATGGAGACCACCGCGGCTGCGGTGAGCAGGTGCCACGCCTGGCCGCGGGTGCCGGCCACGTCGACGAGCTTGGCGATGACCGGCAGGTTCTTCGAGCCGCCGAACACCTTGCCCACCAACAGGTCGTTCCAGATCCACATGAACTGGAAGATGCCCAGCGAGGCGATGGCCGGAACCGACAGCGGCAGCACCAGCCGGGTGAAGATCGTCAGGTGGCCGGCGCCGTCCACCCGGGCCGCCTCGATGACCTCGCGGGGCAGGGCAGCCACGAAGTTTTTCAGGATGAAGATGCAGAACGGCATGCCGAAGATGGTGTGGGCGATCCACACCGCGGCGACGCTGTTGTTGAGGTGCAGGTACGGGAAGATGGTGACGGAGCCGATGTGGGCGCCGCCGGTGAAGAGCCGCAGCACCGGGATCAGGCACATCTGCAACGGCACCACCAGCATCGACACCACGCCGACGAAGAGCCAGTCGCGGCCGGGGAACTCCATCCACGAGAAGGCGTAGGCGGCGATCAGTGCGATGCCGACCGACAGGATGACCGCCGGCACGGTGATCTCGAGGGAGTTGAGGAAGAACTGGCCCATGTTGTCGCTGCCGGGCGAGGAGGACAGCGACGCCTTGTAGTTGTCGAGCGTGAAGCTCGGGTTCCACAGGATCGTCCACCAGCCGGTGGTCTTCACCGCGGTCTCCGGGCGCAGGGACGAGGTGAACAAGCCGAAGGTCGGGATCGTCCACAACACCACCAGCGCGTACACGAGGTACCGACCGGTACGGCTGCCGAGGGTGGCGCTCACCGAGCGGCCCACGGTCTCGCCGGCGGCGGAGGTCCGGCCCCGGCGGCGGGTGGTGGCAGCGACCACGTCGACGGCGCCGGTCGGGTCGGTGGTGCCGATGGGGTTGGCGGTGCTCATGATGCCATCAGTTCCTCGGCTCGGCGCTGGGCGCGGCGGTTGATCACGACGACAGGGACGACGAGGACGAACAGCAGCACGGCGAGTGCGGAGCCGAAGCCGTTGCGGTCCTGCACGAAGTACACCCGGTAGAACTCGTTGGCGACGGTGGAGGTGCCGAAGTTGCCGCCGGTGGTGGAGGCGACGATGTCGAACACCTTGAGCGCACCGATGGTCGTGGTGGTGGCCACGGTGACGATGGTGGCGCGGATGTAGGGCAGGGTGACCTTGAAGAAGGCCTGGCGATCGGTCGCGCCGTCCACCTTGGACGCTTCGATGAGCGCCTCGGGCACGCCCTTGATGGCGGCGGAGAACACGACGGTGGCGAAGCCCGTGCTGGCCCAGATGAAGATGACGACCAGCAGGAAGGTGTTGAACCCAGGCACCGAAGCGGGCGGATCGATGGAGGCGAAGTTCCGGTTGAGCAGCCAGAGGTTGTCACCCTCGCCGCCGAGCGAGGTGGGCATGCCGGGGATCGCCTTGGTCACCTGGTTGAGCAGGCCGACCTTGAACGGCGGGCCGGCGTACACGAAGCGCCAGATGATGCCCGCCCCGGCGAGGGACACCGCACCGGGCACGAAGATGAGCGACTTGACCAGCTTCTCGCCCTTGATCCCGTCGGCGTAGCGGGCGATGGCCAATCCGGCGATGGTGGTCAGCCCGGTGCCGACGATGACCCAGAAGAAGCTGTTGAGCACGACCAGGCGCGTGTCGTTCTGGCGGAAGATGGCGGTGTAGTGGTCCAGCCCGATGAAGGACTGGCCGGAGTCGTCGAGCAACGACGTGTAGATGGTGCGCGCCGCCGGGATCAGCAGACCGATGGTCACCAGGAACAGCGCCGGGAACAGGAAGATCGCCACCTGAGCCCGTTCCTGCAGCCGGCGGGGGAGCAACCGGGTCGCCCAGTACAGGCCGGCGAGCACGGCGGCCAGACCGCCGAGACCGATCACGACCGTGACGATGGCACTGTTGATGTATAGCATGGTGCTCCTGTCAGCAGGGGTGGAAGGCGGGGAGGGAAGGGTGTTCGGGGGGTGACGGGCCGGGCGCCGGCGGGGGGTCCGGCGCCCGGCCCGTCACTCGAGGGGAGCTAGTTCTTGGGCCAGCTCGCTTCGATGTTCTTGAGCATGGTGTCGGTGTTGCCGCCGACGATCCAGGCGGTGGCCTCGGTCCAGAAGGTGCCGGCGCCGACCGCGCCCGGCATCAGGTCCGATCCGTCGAAGCGGAACACGTCGGAGGAGACGAGCAGCTCCTGGAACCGCTTGGTCAGCGGATCGGTGATGGTGGAGGGATCGATGTCCTTGCGGGGCGAGATCTCCTTGCGGCTGTTGAGCACGGCTTCGGCGTACTCGAGCGAGCCGGTGTAGAGCAGCACGTCCCACGCCTCGGGCTTGTCCTGGCCGGCGGTGTAGATGTCGCCGGCGCCCAACATCACCTTGTCGTCGCCGGCCTTGGCCACGGGCAGGTAGAAGAAGTCGACCGCGCCGTCGGGGCCGATCTCGGTGCCCTCGGGCCACAGGCCCGAGTAGAAGCTGGCCTGGCGGTGCATGAAGCAGCTGCCGTCGAGGATCGCGAACCCGCCCTCCTGGAACTTCGTGGTGGCGATGGCCTTCACGGCGTTCTCGCCGCCGAGGTAGTCCGGGTTCTTCAGGAACGAACCGACGGCGTCGGCGGCGGCCTTCACCTTGGGATCGTTGAAGGGGATCTCATGGTTGACCCACTGGTCGTAGACCTCGGGGCCGTTGACCCGCAGCATCATGTCCTCGAACCAGTCGGTGACCGGCCAGCCGGTGGCCACGCCGGACTCGATGCCTGCGCACCACGGGGTGCCACCGTCGGCGACGATCGTGTCCGAAAGCTTCTCGAGCTCGTCGAGGGTCTCGGGGATCTCGTACTTGTTGTCGGCGAACGCCTTCGGGCTGTACCAGACCAGCGACTTCACGTTGGCGCGGGCGGGCAGGCCGTAGACCTTTCCGTCGACGGTGGACAGCTCGGCCCAACCGCTGATGAAGTCCTCGTTGGTGTGCTTGGCGATGTTGGCCGGCACCTCGGGGATCTGACCCTTCTTGGCCAGGCTGGCCATCAGGCCAGGCTGGGGGAAGTCGATCACGTCGGGGGCGTTGCCGCCGTCGATGCGCACCTTGATCTCGGTCTCGAACTGGTCGGTGCCCTCCCAGACGATCTTCACGCCGGTGCAGTCCACCAGCGGCTGGTAGGCGGCAACGAAGTCCGCCACCGGCTTGTCGGTGTCGCTGTCTCGGGTGGGCGAGAAGATCGTGACCTCTTTGCCCTCATGCTGCTGCTCGCACGTGATCTCGCCGTCGAGGAGGCCCTCGCCGCCGGCGGCGGCGCCTCCTGCGGCGGTCGTCGCCGCGCCTCCCGCGGCGGTGGTCGCTGCCGTCTCGCCGCCGGAGGAGTCGTCCCCTCCGCACGCGCCGGCCAGCACCGTCGCGGCCAACGCGGCGATG
>JADLEF010000048.1 GCA_020846295.1 Acidimicrobiales bacterium | reverse complement strand
GCCTCGAGCACCAGGCGGGCGTACTCGACGAGCCGCTCGCGGGAGGTGTTCATGTCGACCCGGAAGCCGTCGTACTCGATGCGGGCGAGGCCCCGGCCGATGCCGAGGATCATGCGCCCGTCGGAGAGGTTGTCGAGCATGGCCACCTGCTCGGCGACCCGGATCGGATCGTGCCACGGGAGCACGATGACGCCGGAACCGAGCAGGATGTCCGGGTGCTTGCCGGCCATGTACGACAGCCACTGCACCGGATCCGGGCACATCGTGTAGTCATCGAAGTGGTGCTCGACGGTCCACAGCGACTCGAAGCCGAGCTCGACCGCGAGGTCGCACAGCCGCAGCTCCTCGCGGTAGACCTCGAAGTCGCTGAGCGCATCGAACGGGTTCTGGAAAGCGGCTGTGTATCCGACGTGCATGGTGCGAACCCCCTGCGCCGATCCCCCGAGCGGGCGCCGCGGGAGCCTACCCCAGCGTACGGTGGGGTGGCGTCGGTCACGGGGGTGCGGCGCGGTCGGGTGGCGGACCGAAGCGGCTACGGTGCGGCGCATGGACCGTCCGCTCTCCGATGTCGTCGTGCTCGACCTCACCCGCGCGTTGGCCGGGCCGATCGCCGGTCGCCTGCTGGCCGATCTCGGCGCCGAGGTGATCAAGATCGAACCGCCGGACGGGGACCTGACCCGGGCCATCGTGCCCCGCGTCGACGGCATGTCGGCCTATTACGTGCAGTACAACGCCGGCAAGCGCTGCGTGTCGCTCGATCTGAGCCGGCCGGAGGGCCGCGACGTCCTGCTCCGCATGGTCGAAAAGGCCGACATCGTGCTGGAGAACTACCGACCCGACGTGATGGGTCGCCTCGGGCTGGGCTACGACGTCCTCGCCGCCCACAACCCGCGGATCATCCTCGCCTCGGTCAGCGGTTGGGGTCACGGCAACGCCCGTTCGAACCAGGGTGCGTACGCGTCCGCCATCCACGCCGAGGCCGGGATCACCGAGATGGTCGCCCGTCGCCGCGGTGAGAGCGACCATCCCCGAAATGATCCCATGTCCCACTCGGACACCTACGGGGGCCTGCACGCGCTGGCCGCGGTGCTCGCTGCGCTGCACATGCGCGACCGCACCGGCAGGGGCCAGGCCGTCGAGGTGTCGATGGCGGAGTCCACCCTCGTGGTCAACGATATGGCCGCCAACGAGCTGACCGGCCAGGATCCGATGACGGGGTTCAAGGGCGGCCAGAACTGGTCCGCCATCTACCCGCTGCGCAGCGGGCGCCACGTCAACGTCACCATCGACGCCACCACCCGCGGCGGCTTCGGCATGTGGTGCAAGGCGACCGGCCGTCCCGAGCTGGCCGATGATCCGCGCTTCGCCACCGAGGAGGACCGCGTCGCCAACCGCGGCGCGCTGGAGGCGGAGATCGGCCGTTGGGTGGCCGGCTTCGACACCGCGGCCGAGCTGGAGGCGGCGATCGGCGTGTCCACGGTGCTCGCCGCCGAGGTGCGCACCGTCCCCGAGCTCGCCGCCACGGACTGGGCTGCCGAACGCGGGGCGTTCGTGCCGATCGATGTGGGACGCGGCAACGAGGTGACGGTGCCGCAGGCGCCGTGGCGCTTCAGCGACGCCGACAGCGGGGTGAAGCCGTTCGCCGGGTTCCGGGGCGAGCACAACCGGGAGGTCCTGGCCGATCTCGCCGGGGTGGACGACACCGAACTGGCCCGTCTCGTCGCCGACGGGGTGATCTCCGATCGCGTGCCGGAGTGGCGAGGTTCCGGCCGGGACCGCTGACGTACCGGGGAGCGGCGCAGCCCCCGGGCCGGCGCCCGCTCAGCGGTACCGGCGCCCGCTCAGCCGTTGACCGCCGGGTAGGTGCCGGCCAGCGTGCCGGCGGCCGGCGTCTCGGCGCCGGTCGCATCGGTGGCATCGACGGGGGAGTGCACCAGGTCCAGATCGTCGATGTGGCCGTCCTCGCCGGGGCGGCCCATCGCCCGTTCGACGGTGTCCGACAGCGCCCCCTTGAACGGGTACCCGAGGTACCAGCCCGCCCAGTTGCGCACCGGATCCCCGGAGTAGAACTTGGCGTACTGCAGCATGCGCGAGCCGAACGCGTCGCCGGTGGCGTCCCACGCCAGCTTGAACAGCCCGATCCGTTCCTCGGCGGACACGCCCGGCCGACCCTTCACGTAGGTGTCGAGGTGAGGGCGAAGCTCCTCGGCCGCCAGGTCCGCCGCGGTGGGGGCGTAGAAGAACCCGCCGGCGGCGAGCGTCTGGATGACCTCGACCAGGCGGGGGTACACCCGCGGCGCCCGCAGGTGGGCGGCGGCCAGGTACGGCTGGTGCACCGACCACACGCCGTTCGGTCGTGGCTTGGCCAGCGCCTCGGCACCGTAGAAGGCGGAGCGGAACGTCTCGAGCTCGATGAGCAGCTCGCCGATCTTCTCCTGCAGGGGCAGGAACCCGCTGATGCCCACCGCGTCGGCGAGGCGCATGGCGAGCCCGCAGAAGAACTCCAGGTTCGACAGCATGCGCGCCGCCGTCTGCACCGCCACGGTGCCGTCGCGCGGGCGCAGCTGGTTCACCACGTCTCGGGCAGCCGGTCCGCCGCCGTCGATGAACACCCGCTCCCAGGGAACGAACACGTCGTCGAAGATGGCGATGCAGTCCATCTCCTCGAAGCGCGACGACAGCGGGTGGTCGAAGCGGCTGCGGCCCGGGGGCGCGAACACCTCCCGGCAGACGAACTTCAGGCCCGGCGAGTTGGTCGGGATGCCGAAGCCGACGGCGTACGCCTCGTCGCCCTTCGCCACGCCGCCGAAGGGCCATGCCATCACCTCCTCGCACAGCGGGGCCATGGTGCCCAGCATCTTGGCGCCGCGCACGACGATGCCGTCCGCGTCGTGGCGGACGCGCCCGAGGTGGGTGAAGGGGTCCTCCTGCTGGGAGGAGGACCTCGATCGATCGACCTGGGGGTTGACCAGCATGTGGGTGAGGAACAGGTCGTTGTCCCGCACGTGCTCGTAGTAGGCGGTCACGTTGTCGGCATAGGCGGCTGAACCGCCGGTGCCGAACAGCGCCGAGATCAACGAGAAATCGGTGAGGATGGCGTTCATGAAGTCCGGGGCGCGGCCCATGAACCCGAAGGAGTGATCGGTGCGCAGCTTGTACAGCTGACGCCGCCGAACGAGGTCCTCCTTGGTGCGGGGGATGACGAACCCCGACGAGTACCCGTCGGTGATGGCAACGTCACGGTGCCGAGGGTCGTGCTGCAGGTCGTACTGCTCCATGACGGAGCGCAGCGTCCCGGCGAAGGCCGGTTCGGTCGTGACGTCCTGTACCTTTCGGCCGCCCAGCCAGACCTCGGGCTGGTTCTTCCGCAGGCTCTCCAGGTACTCCTCGCCGGTCCGTGCTCCCATGGCGCGACCGTAGTCCGCCCCGAACGGGCGGCGTCGGGGATCGATGGGGGACATCCCCGATGGCGCGACGGGGCCGACGGCGCACGGTGGCGTCATGATCGCGTTGAAGATGCTCGTCGTGCTCGCTGCCTCGCTCCTGTCGGCGCTGGCCACCGGAGCGCTGCTGCGCCTGGCCGGGGTGGACGTGCCCGAGGCGGGGACGCTGATCGGATCGTGCACCGGGGTGGGCGGCGCGCTGGCCGCCAACCTGGTGCGCCAGCGCGAGGCCGCCCGCCTGCGTCGACCGGCTGTGGTGCCGGTGGAGCGTGGGTCGCGCTAGCGCTGCGTCGACGAACGATCAGGACGAGCAGCGCCGCCAGTGCGAGCCCAGCTCGTCCTCGACGGTGGCGGATCCTGATCGGCTCGCCGGCGGACGGTGTCGCGAGGGCTTCGGCGGATGGACGGTGCGACGGGTCACCAGCGGGTGGCTGCGATGCACGGAGGCGGTGCGATCCCCTGGGGAACGCACCTCGTCGGGCGAGCACGTAGCGTCGCAGCATGGTCGTGCCGGCCGCCGGGCTCGGCCGTGGCCACACTGGGTGCTGCCGGGCCGGGACCATACCGGGCGGTGCGCTCGTTGTGCCGCTCGATGGGACGCGGAGGCCGTCGAACGGCTCCTCGAGGCGCCGAGAACCGGGGTTGTGTGCGGAAACCTACCGACTCACTGCATCTCCTTACGCAACCATGCAGGTCAACGCCGTGCACGCGCCGTGAGATCGACAGTTTCCGCACACAAGCCCCTATTCGGTCGCGCCGAATCGCTGCCGATTCGGTGCGGGCGCGAGGGGGTCGCGCCGAATCGCTGTCGATTCGGTGCGGGCAAGGGGCCGCCCCGTCGCCCCGCCGCCGCGGTGTGGGCGGGCAGGCGGTCGGTCAGCCGGTGACGAGCGGGTTGGCCGGATCGGCCACCCACTCCTGCAGGCTGGCGGTGTAGACGGCGATGTCGGTGAAGCCGAGGCGGCTCAACACGAACGCGTCCGACGAGGCGGCGATCCCACCCCCGCAGTAGGTGATGACCCGTTGCGAGCGGTCCGACGGGAACCGGTCGGCCAACTGCTCGAGCGGTAGGTACCGACCGGTGTGGCGGTCGAGCAGCCCGATGGCCGGCGCGTTGGACGCGCCCGGGATGTGGCCGGGGCGGCCGTACCCGTTCTGCTCGCCGCGGTACTGCTCCTCGCCGAGGGCGTCGATGATGCAGGTCGCCCCGTCCCCGACGGCGGCCAAGACCTCCTGCCGATCGGCGATGAGGGAGGGTCGCGGGCGCGCGGTGAGCGTGCCGGTCGCGGCGGGCGCGCTCGCCGGGCCGCTCTCCACGGCGTGGCGGTCGGCGTGCCAGGCCCGCAGCCCGCCATCGAGGAGTGCAGCGTCGTCGAACCCGATCCAGCGGAGCATCCACCACACCCGCGCCGCCCACATCGAGCGGTTCTGGTCGTAGAGGACGACGCGGCTGCCGTCGGTCACGCCGAGCCGGGCCATGGCGGCGGCGAAGTGCTCCGGGTTCGGCACCGCGAAGCGCAGCGCGCTCGTGCGGTCGCACAGGTCCTCGATGAGATCGGCGAAGCGGGCGCCGGGAATGTGGGCGGCCTCGAAGTCCGCCCGGCCGGATACGGAGCGGTATCCCGGCCCGCCATCCTCGGTCGGTTTGAGGTACACGGTGCAGTCCAGCACCACGAGGTCCTCGGCCCCCAGGTTGGCTGCCAACCAGTCGGTGCTCACCAGGCTGTCGATCGTTGCCATGGCGACACCGTAGTTCGAGCCGGTGGGCCGCCCGTCCGGGCGGGCTGCGGGGTGCTTCGGTAGGGTCGGCTGGCATGAGCACAGGTTCGGCACGAGCACTCGTCCTCAGAAACGCCCGGCAGCTGGAGCCGACGACGTTCGATCTGCCCGAGCTGGGGGAGGACGACGGCATCCTGCGCATCGAGGCGTGCGGGCTCTGCGGCACCGACCATGAGCAGTGGTCGGGGCACATCGGTGCCGCCTACGCCTACATCCCCGGTCACGAGATCGTCGGCGTGATCGATGCGGTGGGGCCGAAAGCGGCCGAGCGCTGGAAGGTCTCGGTGGGCGACCGCGTTGCGGTCGAGGTGTTCCTGTCGTGTCGGACCTGCGCGGCGTGCCTGGCCGGCCAGTACCGCCGCTGCGTGAAGCACGGCGTGCGCCACTTCTACGGCTTCATCTCCTCGGACGAGGCGCCGGGACTTTGGGGTGGGTACGCCACCCACCTGTACCTGCACCCCGACGCCTTGGTCCTGCCGGTGCCGGCCGGGCTCGACCCGGTGGTGGCGACGGCGTTCAACCCGCTCGGGGCCGGCATCCGGTGGGGCGTGACCGTGCCGAACCTGCAGCCCGGTGAGGTCGTCGCCGTGCTCGGCCCGGGCATCAGGGGTCTGGCGGTGGCCGCCGCGGCAAAAGCGGCCGGCGCGTCGTTCGTGGCGATGACCGGTCTGGGGCCGCGGGATCTGCCGCGCCTCGAGCTGGCGGCGATGTTCGGTGTCGACCTCGCCATCGACGTGGCCACCACCGATCCCGTGCGGGCCCTGCGGGCTGCCGGGTTCCGGGGCGCGGACGTGGTCGTCGACGTGACGGCCAAGGCCCCGGCCGCCTTCGCCCAGGCGATCAGGCTGGCCACCACCGGCGGGCGCGTCGTGCTGGCCGGTACGCGCGGGGCAGGCGAGTCCACCCCGGGGTTCGATCCCGACCACATCGTCTACAAAGAGCTGACCGTGCAGGGCGCCCTCGGCGTCGACTACCCGGCCTACGAGGAGGCGTTGCGACTGCTGGGCTCGAAGCGGTTCCCCTTCGAGCAGCTACCCCGGGAGACCGTGGGGCTCGACGGTGCCGAGGAGCTCATCGCCCGCCTTGCCGGCGAGAAGGAGGGCGCCGTCCCCGTCCACGGCGTCGTCGTCCCGAACGACTGAACCCGCCCGGGCCGCGACCGCCGCCCGCAGCGAACGCCGGCCCGGCTGCCGTCCCCGGGTATGGTCGGCTCCGGCAACCGACCGGAACGGTGCGTGCCCGAGGTCGGTCGCTCGGCGCGGCGCCGTCAGGGCGAGACAGGGGGATGGCAGCGATGAGCGAGGCTCTGACGTTCGAGCACTTCGATCAGGCGTGGACCGAGAAGGTCCTCGGCAAGCGGGGCAAGAAGGGGATCGACGCCTATCTGGGCATCGTGGCCACCGAGTTCAGTGCCGGCCGGCTGGTCGCCGGGTTCGACGTGACCGACGAGATCGTCACGATGATCGGCAACATCCACGGCGGCTGCATCAGCGCGCTCGTCGACCACGTCCTCGGCGTCGTGATGTACCCGGTGATGCCGCCGCGCTCGTGGGCGGCCACCACCGAGTTCAAGATCAACCTGCTCGCCCCGGTCACCAACGGCCGGGTGGAGGCGACGGCGCAGATCATCTCGATGTCGAAGCGACTTGCGGTGATCCGCATCGACGTGGAGAACATCGTGGCGGCCGAGGAGGAGGGCGGCGAAGCGCGCCGCCGCCTGGTGGCCGTGGCCCAGGGCACCTCCACCATCGTGGCCCCGCGCTCCTGAGCGCGGCGGGCGTGCTCAGCCCCTGAGGTGGGGCAGCACCGTCTCGGCGAACAGCGCCGCCGGCTCGCGGGTGTCGCGCCCGAAGAACTCGACCATGAACATGTCGCAGCCGAGCTCGACGTGGCGTTGGATCTGCTCGACCACCCGACCCGGCGTGCCGGCGATGGCGAGCTCGCCACGAGGATCGCCGAGGTGGCCGCCGAAGACCTTCTCGGCCGAGGCGATGGCCGACTCGGCGGCGGCGTCAGCGGCGCCGATGATGACCAGGCACTGCTGCGAGATGCGCACCGCGCCCGGGTCGCGACCTACCGCTTCGCAGTGCGAGCGCAGCACGTCGATCTTGCGGGGCAGCTCGGACTGCGTGGCCGCCGAGTTGTTCCAGATGTCGGCGTGGCGGGCCACCATGCGCAACGTCACCTGCTCGCCGCCGCCGCCGATCAGCACCGGTGGCCGGCGCGGCGGCTTGGGCAGGCACACCAGGTGCTCGGCGTGCACGTGGGACCCGTCGAAGGTGGTCTCCGCCTCCGCCGGGTCCCACATGCGGCGCAGCAGCTGCAGGGTCTCCTCCATCTGGGCGAGGCGGACCTTGGGGGCGGGGAACGGCATGCCGAAGTCGGTGTGCTCGCGGTCCATCCAGCCCGCCCCGAAGCCGGGGATGACCCGGCCGCCGGCGATGGCGTCCACGGTGGCGATCACCTTGCCCAGGTGCGCCGGGTTGCGCATACCGGTCGGTGTGACGAGCGTGCCCAGCTCCACCCGCTCGGTGCAGGCGGCCAGCGCTGACAGCAGCGACCACGCCTCGAGGATCGGGATGGTGGGCGACTGCGGCCCGTAGAGGTGATCGCACACCCACAGCGAATCGAAGCCCATCGCCTCGAACTCAACCGCAGCGGCGCGGCACTCGGGCCAGCTGCGCTTGATCTGCGGGACGGTGACCCCGATGTGCACGGACGACGCTGGCGTGGCTGACTCGGCCATGGTTCCCCCTTCGCCGAGGTGCTCGGCCCACTGGACGTTAGCGAACCGGCTCCGCCAGCGCGCCGCCCCGCGCTCGCCTACGATGCCCGCCCGACCGTTCGCACAGGGGGACATCCATGGCCAAGCGCGTGCTGCTGACCGGCGCGTCGACCGGAATCGGCAACGCAACACTGAAGATGCTGGTGGCCGACGGCCACGAGGTGACATCGCTCGATGTCAAGGAGGCGCCCGAGGGCGCGGCGCAGCACTTCCATTGCGACCTGTCCGATCCGGCGTCGATCGACGCCGTCGTCTCCCAGCTCGATGGCACCTACGACGCGCTGCTCAACGTGGCCGGTGTCGCCGGCTCGATGGGCGCCGAGCTGGTGTTCCGGGTGAACGTGTACGGCCTGCGCCACCTGACCGAGTCGATGCTCGCGGCGGGCAAGATCACCGCCCCCGGCGGCTCCATCGTCAACATCGCCTCCCTGGCGGGCATCGTGTGGGACCGCCACCTCGATCGCATCAACGCCCTCGACGACGCACCGGACTTCGCCGCCGGCATCGAGATCGCCAAGGCCTATGACCGCGGCGGCCCCAACGCCTACGTGCTGTCCAAGGAGTGGGTGGTGGCCTACACCAAGCGCCTGGCGGGCCGCGTGGTGACCCAGGGCATCCGGGTCAACAGCGTCAGCCCCGGACCGGTGATCACCCCGCTGTTCCCCTACTTCGAGAACGACGCCGGGGCCGAGCAGATGGCGTGGATGAACGAGCAGGTCGGCCGGCCCGGCCAGCCCGAGGACCAGGCCGAGGCCGTGGTGTGGCTCGCCGTGGGCCGCAGCGGCTGGGTCAACGGCGTGGATCTGCCGGTCGACGGCGGCCTGTCCGCCGGGATGAAGGTCGGCTGGGCCGACACCAAGCAGTCGCCCGCCTCGCGCAGCCGGGGCTGAGCACCGTGCGGTTCGGCTACCTCTCCCTCAACAACGCCGAGGGCATCCGCCCCGCCCGGCTCGCCCGCGAGCTCGAGGACCGCGGCTTCGACTCCGTGTGGATGCCCGAGCACAGCCACATCCCGGTCAGCCGGGACACGCCGTACCCCGCCGGCGGCGACCTGCCCGACGGCTACTGGCACATGATGGATCCCTTCGTGTCGCTCCAAGCCGCCGCCGCGGTCACCACGAAGCTCATCCTCGCCACCGGCATCTGCCTGGTGCTCGAGCACGACATCCTCGATCTGGCCTGCACCGTGGCCACCCTCGACGTGCTGTCGGGCGGGCGGGCACTGCTCGGCATCGGGGTGGGCTGGAACCGCGAGGAGCTGGTCAACCACCGGCCCGAGCTGCCGTTCAAGCTTCGCTACTCCGCCATGCGGGAACGGGTCGACGCGCTGCGCCGCATCTGGACCGAGGAGGAACCGGCCTACGACGGGCGCTTCGAGCGGTTCAGCGCCTCGTGGGTGTACCCCAAGCCGATCCAGCAGCCGGTGCCCATCGCACTTGGCAACGCCGGCAAGGTCGGCATCCAACATGCCGCCGAGTACGCCGATCACTGGTGCCCGATCGACGCCCAGCTGCTCAACTACGACGGCAAGCCGGATGTGCGGGGCGGCATCGAGCTGTTCCGCCGCCTCGCCGCCGAGGCGGGCCGGCCGGCGGAGGACATCCCGATCTCGGTGTTCGCCTTCGGGCCCCCCAACCGCAAGCGCCTCGATGTGTACGAGGAGCTCAACGTCGAACGCATCGTGGTGCCGCCACCGACGATGATGCGCCACGACGAGGCGGCGACGCTCGGGTGGCTCGACCCGTGGGCACCGGTCCTCGAACAGATGAAGTAGCGCCGGTCGCGCCGGCACAGTGAGGAGCGAGCGATGAGCGCAGAACCCGATGCCCACCTCGAGGCGCACCGCTACGCCGCGCCGATGCAGGACGGTCCTCGCGGGCCCCTGGTCGGGCTGCGCATCCTCGACCTGACCCACGCCCTCGCCGGCCCGTTCGGCTCGATGATGCTGGCCGACCTCGGCGCGGATGTCATCAAGGTCGAACCGCCGGCGGGGGAGCTGGTCCGCTTCAACGGACCGTTCACCCGCGATGACGACGAGCGCCAGTTCGGCTCCCGCTTCGGTGGGCGCAACCGCAACAAGCGCTGCATCGCACTCGACCTCAACGACGACGGTGACCGTGAGCTGTTCTTCCAGCTGGTCAAGACCGCCGACGGGCTGATCGAGAACCAGCGCTCGGGTGTGCTCGACCGGCTCGGCGCCGGCTACGAGGCGTGCCGGGCCCGCAACCCGAGGTTGGTGTACGCCGCGGTGCGGGGCTTCGGGGATCCGCGCACGGGCGAGAGCCCCTACGCCAGCTGGCCCGCGTTCGACCCGATCGCCCAGGCCATGGGTGGCATCGTCGCCTCCACCGGGGTCGACGAGGAGCACCTGCTGCGCTGCGGTCCGCCCATCGGGGACACGGTGCCTGGCCTCATGGCGGCGATGGGCATGCTCGCCGCCATCCACTACGCCCAGCGCACCGGCGTCGGGCAGTTCCTCGACGTGGCCATGGTCGACGCCATGATGTCGATGTCGAGCGAGTCGATGACGAGCTGGTCCTACACCGGCCGACCACAGCGCCCGGCGGGCAACACCGTCGACGGGCTCACGCCGTTCGACATCTACCGCACCGCCGATGGCCACTGCGCCATCGCGGCGCCGACCCCACCGCAGTGGGCGCTGTTGTGCGAGCTGATCGGCCGGCCGGACCTGATCACCGACGAGCGCACCGCTCACATCCGCCAGCGGCTCAAGCACCGAGACGTGGTGGACGACGCCGTCGGTGGCTGGGCGAGGGCCCGCACCAACGCCGAGGTGATCGCCGTCCTGGGCGACGCCGTACCGGTCGGTCCGGTCTACGGCCCCGCCGACTGGGTCCACGACCCGCACGTCGCCGCCCGGGAGATGCTGGTGGCGGTGGAGCACCCCCACCACCGACCGACGGTGCACGTGAACTGCCCGATCCGCTTCACCCAGACCCCGGCCGGCGTGTACCGGCGGGCGGGGACGCTGGACCAGGACGGCGATGACCTGCGGGCCGAGCTCGCCGCCCGCCGGGCCGCGGCCGGTGCTGAGGCGGGATCGTGAGCGGGCCGGGCCGTCCCGATCCGGGCCGCATGCTGGAGGGCGTCCGCGTCCTCGACTTCACCCAGTACCTGGCCGGGCCGACGTGCACCCGGCTGCTCGTCGAGCTGGGGGCGGAGGTCATCAAGGTCGAGCTGCCCGACGGCGATCCGGTGCGGCGGCTGAACCCGCAGCGAGGCGGGACCTCGGGGATCTTCATCCAACAGAACCGGGGCAAGGAGAGCCTCGTGCTCGACCTGCGCCGCCCCGAGTCGATCGAGGCGGTGCACCGCATGATCCCGCACGTGGACATCGTGGTCGAGAACGCGACGCCGGGCGTGATGGCGCGGCGCGGGCTCGGCTACGAACAGCTGTCCGCCATCAACCCGAGGTTGATCATGGCGTCGGTCAGCGGGTTCGGGCAGTGGGGCAGCTACGCCCACCGCTCCTGCTTCGACTTCATCGCCCAGGGCATGGCCGGGCTGATGCACATGACCGGGGAGCCGGACGGTCCGCCCTATTTCGTCGGGATCGGCGTCGGTGACGTGAACGCCGGTGTGCACGCCTTCGCCGGCATCGGCTACGCCCTGTACCAACGGGATCGGACCGGGCGGGGCGCCCACATCGACGTGTCGATGGTGGAGGCGCTGTTGCACATGCAGGAGAACGCGGTCAACGCCACATCGATCACCGGTGGCGAGTTCCAGCCGATCCGGCAGGGGCGGCACTACCAGCCGACCTCACCGGCCGGGACGTTCAAGGGGCCCGAGGGCTGGATCGTGATCCTGTGCATGCCGAACCAGATCGGTGGTCTGTGGGCGGCGATGGGCCGGCCGGAGCTCGGCTCGGATCCGCGCTTCGCCGAGTACGAGGCGAGGCTCGACAACCGAGCGGAGCTGACCGCCATGATCGAGGCGTGGCTGGCCACCTTCGCCAGCGACGCCGACGCGCTGGCCGTGCTCGAGGCCAACCACGTGCCGTCGGGGCCGGTGCTCAGCCCGGCCGACGTCATCGACCACCCGTGGTTCCTGGAGCGCGGTGGCGTCCGCACCGTACGGGATGGTACGGGCGGGTCGTTCGTGGCGCCGGCCTTCCCGTTCCTCTTCGATGGCGAACGACCGAGTCGGGACCTCATCGCCCCCCAGCTCGGGGAGCAGTCCCGAGCGGTGTTGGCCCGCTTCGGCCTGGCCGAGGCGGAGATCAACGCCCTGCTCGCAGCCGGCTGAGCTCGCCGCCCCGGACCTCCCGTCGAATCGCCTTCGAATCGCCGTTGCGCTCCCGTCGAATCGGTTTCGATTCGCCCGGGTGCTCCCGTCGAATCGCCTTCGAATCGGCGGGTGCTCCCGTCGAATCGCCTTCGAGTCGCCGTTGCATCGCCCGGACCTCCCGTCGAATCGTCCTCGAATCGGCGGATGAAATGCATGTAGGTTACTGAAACGCATTGAAATGCCAGCTCAACGGGCTGATTTGTTTGACGGCGACAGCGGAGGAGCGGATTTCTCCGACGCCACGTGGTCGTAGTTATGCAGAGCGTCGAGAATCCGTGCGTTGCGTCAGACAACTCCTTACAAATCCGCCCGTTGCTCTGTCGGGCCCAGGTGGGCTTGCACGTGGGTGCGGCCCCTGGGTCGCGCGGATCGGTAGGGCCTGAGCGTGGCGACCGTGGCGCGCCGGCTGGCCTCGCTGGGCTCGTTCTTCGCCTTCGCCGTCGACGACGGCCAGTTGGCCACCTCGCCCGTGGCGCGCACCCAGCGCCCCGTCGCCGAACCGAGCGGGACGGTGCCGTTGACCGAGGCGCAGACCGTGGCCCTGCTCGCCGCCGGCCGTCGCCTCGGCGCGAAGACGGCGGTGCTGGTGGACCTGCTCCTGGTGGATGGGCTGAAGCTCGGTGAGGTGCTCGCCGCCAACTCGGAGGACCTCACCGAGGACGATGCCACCCTGACGGTCAACCGTCGGCGGGGGCCCGTCGAACTGGATCTGCAGGACGGGACTGCGCTGGCGGTCGCCGCCTACCTCGACGGCCGGCGCACCGGGCCGCTGCTGCTGGGCGACAGCCCGACCAGGCAGCCGGCCCCGGCTGACCCGCTTCGGCGCCGACTACCTGCTCAAGCGGGCGGCGGAGGAGGCCGGCATCGAGCAGCCGGTGTCGGCCAACGTGCTCCGCCGCAGCTACGTGGGCAGCGCACACCGCAACGGCGACAGCGTCGAGGAGATCCGCAACCACCTCGGTCACCAGGACAGCCGCACCACCCGGCGGCATCTGGGCCGCGAGCCCGGTGCGTGACCGCAGCCTGACCCGATCGGCCCGCACCGCCTGGCTCAGCGCCTCGCCGCCAGCCCGTCGTCGATGAGCTTGGCCATGACCGGGATCTGTTGCGTGTAGCAGATCGGACTGGTCGCGTCCTCGCACGGTGTGGTGGTGGTCCGCTCGGCGAAGGACTCGTCGACGTAGCGGTAGCCCAGGCTGGAGATGAACGAGATCACGTAGTGACGGCCGGGCTTGCCCGCGATCGACCGGACGATGCCGGCATCGGCGCCGTAGTTGTAGGTGAGGCCGGTCTTGTGATCGAAGGTGACCTCGGCGGCGGCGTTGCACGGGCGCACGTCGTTGTCGTAGAAGTACCCATCCACCGTGACGGTGCCGGTGCCGGGATCGATCCACCGCGCCGGCTCCCGGGCCGGGATACCGGCCGGTACGCCGTCCTTGCCGCAGAAGATGGTGGTGGACAACGCCTCGTGGTAGGCCTGGTCGGCCAGCAGGGATCGGAGGTGGTCGCGGGACTGCTTCGACAGCAGCGAGGCCTGCACCGGCCTGCCGTCGGGCCGGTTCCAGAGGGTGCCCACGCCGCCATCGATGAGCCACAGCAGGCGAGCGGTGTCCATCGATGTCATCGAGATCGAGCCCGGTTGCCAGTTGCCGCCGGTGGTGGGGTTGGTGTCCTTGATCTGCAGTGTCTGCAGGCCGAGCGCGTCGAGCTCGGCCTGCATGGCCGGAAGATCACCCCGCTGGTGGAGCAGGCGCAGCAGGGATCGCGCCGCCTCGTTGTCGGAGTAGGTGATCATGGCGAACATCGCCTGGCGCACGGTCTGACCGGCCGGCTCGTCGCCTTGTCGCCCTGCGTGCACGGTGGACAGCGACTCGTCGGTGCGGGCCGAGCGTCGCGTCGCCGCAGGGGCGAACGCTCCGGTGGCGGGCGCGGCGCCGGCCGGCGCCGCGACCGCCGGCGTCGGGGCGGCCACGACGCCGTCGGGCAACGCTGCCGACGGTGGCTCGGCCGACGGTGGCTCGGCCGACGGTGGCTCGCTCGGCGTGGGCGCCGCGGGTGCGGCGGGCAGCGGCGGCACGCCGTCGTCGAGGCTCAGCGTGCCGCCGTCCACGAGGCGCATGATGCGGAACGCCACGATGAGCTTGAACAGCGACGCCGGGTAGGGCGACATGAAGGTGGTGGACGCCTGTTCCCGTCCGGGCACGAGGTCGCTGCCGATCGCGAAGGGGTCGGACCACGCCTTCGTCGTCAGCCGTTCGCCGGTCTCGTCATCGAAGGTGCCGCCATCGGCGCGCGCCATGTCCCACCGGCGCCAGCGCACCGAGCTCACCCCGAAGCTGCCGGCCGGGCCGACCCTGCGGTCGACGGCGACCACCTTGCCCCGGGGGAAGTCGCGCGACACGAGCACGTTGGCCGCGGCGGTGGCGTGACCGCGGTCGTCGAGCTCGATGACGGCGAGGTCGATGTTGGGCATGTGTGCGATGGGGGGAGCAGTATCCGGGCACAGCGCCCTCGAGGCCGGACAGAGACCCTCGACCGGCCCGTAGTCGAAGGTGTCCTCGAACCGGGCGTCGCGCACCGCGTCGAGCAGCAGCTGCTCCAGTTCCTTCTGATCGTCGTCGGCCGGCTTGGCCGCAGCGGGTGCCGCGGGCAGGGCGAGCGTCGCCCCTGCCGTGCAAAGCACAGTGGCCAGCAGCAGGCGACGCTTCAGTGCCCGCATCGGACCCGTCTTCGAACGTGATTGCATCATTCGCCCCTCCAGCGTTGTTTCTGACGCGTTGTCGATGACGTTAACGCCACCGCGGACGCGCCCGGTGGATACGCGCGATGGAGTGGGCCGTCGACGCAGGGCGTCGCGCCGCTCAGAGCAGCTCGCCGGCCTGGAACGCCCGCAACGCTTCGCTCAAACCCCGTTCGGCGATGAACTTGTTCACCGTTCGCACCGATGGAGAGACATGGGCGATCGCGTCGAGCTCGGCGCCCTGGAGCATTGCCTGGCGGAAGCCGGCGAGCTCCTGGGTCCGGTTGATGGACTTCTTCTGCAGCGCCAGGATGTCCTTCGGGGTGCGGGCGACCCGGGCGGCGTAGGCGGCCACCTCATCATCGAGCCGGTCGGCGGGGAAGGCCCGGTTGAACAGGCCGATCTCGGCCGCTTCGGTGCCGGTGATCACGGTCCCGGTGGGGAAGAAGATCTCCTTCGCCTTCTTGGGGCCGACGAACCACGTCCAGAAGGCGGACACGTACCCCGCGCCGAGGGGAAGCTGTGGCGTGCCGACCTTGCAGTCGGCCGCCACGTAGCTCACGTCGCAGATGGCGGCGAGCTGCGTGCCACCGGCCAGGCAGACGCCGTGGGCCTTGGCGATCACCGGGAGCCCGAGATCCCAGATGGCCAGCCAGCCCTGCAGGATCTTCTCCAGCCAGTCGCGGTCGCCGGTCACGCCGCCGCCGATCACGTTGCCGCCGGCCACGTCGTACCCGGCGGAGAAGCCTCGCCCGGCGCCGGCCACGATGGCGACGTGCACCGCCGGATCGCGCTCGGCGTCGCGCAGTGCGGCGAGCAGCTCGTCCTGGAGCTGCATCGTGATGGCGTTCAGCTTCTCCGGTCGTGACAGCGTGACGGTGGCGACACGCCCGTCGACGTGGTATTCGATCATCTCGGCCATGGGCCGCACCCTAACCGGCGCCGGCGGTAGGGTCCGGCCGACGGGATCGCCGACGGTGGCGCCCGCGGAGCGCCAGGGGGAAGCCGAACATGGCAGGAGTGTGCGACGGCCGGGTGGTCATCGTGACGGGAGCAGGGCGGGGGATCGGCCGCGGCCATGCGGTCGAGTTCGCCGCCCAGGGCGCCAAGGTCGTGGTGAACGACTTCGGCGGCGAGGTGGACGGTACGGGCTCGTCCGTCGCCCCGGCGGAGGAGGTGGCCGCCGAGCTTCGGGCGATGGGGGCCGAGGCAGTGGCCAACACCGACGACGTCGCCGATGGCCGAGGGGCCCGCAACCTGATCCAGACGGCGATCGACGCCTTCGGCCGGCTCGACGTGCTGGTCAACAACGCCGGCATGCTGCGCGACCGCGTCCTGGCGAACATGAGCGAGGAGGAGTGGGATGCCGTCATGTACGGCCACCTCAAGGGCACCTACCAGCCGAGCCATGTGGCGGCGCAGTACTGGCGGGATCAGGCGAAGGCGGGGGAGAAGCTCGACGCCCGGATCATCAGCACCAGCTCCGGCTCCGGGTTGTTCGGCAACCCCGGCCAGGCCAACTACGCAGCGGCCAAGGCCGGCATCATCGGCTTCACGCTCGTCGCCGCCAAGGAGTTGTCCCGTTACGGCGTGACCGCCAACGCCATCGCGCCGGCGGCCCGCACCCGCATGACCATACCGCTCGGTCTGGGCGCGGACCGCGACGAGCACCTGTGGCACTGGAGCGATCCCGAGAACGTGGCGCCGCTGGTCGTCTGGTTGGGCAGCGCCGAATCGGCGGGGGTGACGGGTCGGGTGTTCGAGGTGATGGGCGGCCGCATCGGGGTGATCGAGGGGTTCCGTCGTGGCCCGTTCGTGCATCAGGAGGACCGCTGGGATCCGACGGCGCTGGGCCCGGTGGTCACCGACTTGGTGTCGCGGGCCGCCCCGCCCGAGCCCGTGGTGCCGCAGATGTGACGGGCGGGGCTGTGGGCGGGGCGGCCGGCACGGTCAGCGGATCCCGGCCCCGGTCGGTTCGACCGGTGTGGACGGCGCCGGATCCGCGACCGTGGCTGAGGTCCGACCCGCTCGCAGCAGCGCCGCGAAGCGCGCCGCTCGTTGCAGGTCGGTCGGGGTCACGAGCCCCTTGAGATCGGCTTCGTGGCCGACGAAGATTCGCCCGAGCGAGGTGGGCTCGGCCCGCCGCAGGACGTCCACCAGCGGCTCGTCGGGCGTGGCCCAGGTGAGCTGCGATGCAGGTGTCATCACCTCTCGCACGCTCACGGAGTCGGGGTCGACGCCGTTCGGGGTGCGCAGGTGCTCGATGGTGACCATGCCGCTGATCCTTCCGGAGAAGGCCTGCACGGGATAGGTGGAGTGCAGTCGGGCCGGCAGCTCGGTGGTCAGGGCGGTGAGGGTGAGGTGGTCCTGGACGCAGGTCACCGGGCTGGACATCACATCGCCCACCCGGACTCCGGCCACCGCCGCCATGGCTCGGGCGTTGTGCAGCTCGGCGCCGGCGGCAGCCTGGATGAACCAGCCGAGGAAGAGCGTCCACAGGCCGCCGGGGGTGGCGCCGAAGAGCCCCGCGGCGCCGTAGCCCATCAACCCGTACCCGACCACGCGCCCGGCCCGGGCGGCGGTGACGGTGGCGCGGTGCTCATCTCCGCTACGCCCCCACAGCAGCGCCTGCAGGATGCGTCCCCCGTCGAGTGGCAAACCCGGCAGCAGGTTGAACACGCCGAGCACGAGGTTGGCGCCGCCCAGCCACAGGGCCAGGGTGCGCAGCGGTGTCGGGGCGGCGACCGCGGCGAGACCGAAGGTCAGTCCGATCCCGATGGCGCCCAGGGCGATGCTGGCGAGCGGACCGGCGGCGGCGATGCCGAGTGCCTCCCGCGGCCGTCGGGGGTCTCGATCGAGTCGGGCGATGCCGCCGAGCAACTCGAGGCTGACGGACTCCACGCCCAGGCCGAAGCGGCGCGCCACGACGGCGTGGGCGAGCTCATGGGCGAGGATCGAACCGAGGAAGGCGGCGGTGCCGAGCACCGCGAGCAACATGAGTGCGCCGTCGGTTCCCCTCGCCTCCGTACCGGGAAGTATGGACGTCGCCAGGATGTACCACACGAAGGCCCCGATGAGGGCGGTCGTCCAGTGGGCGTGGACGGGTATGCCGGCGATTCGGCCGAGCAGGCGGCCGGGGGAGCGGATCATGGAAGCTCGCTTTCAGCGCGATGAACGGGCTGAAGGTCTTCCCGCCCTGGCCGGGCTGGTCCCGCCGGGCCGCATGGGCAACCGTGATGACGACGGACCTCGTGGGGTACTCCCCTTCGCCGGCCATACTACTGAATCACACTTCCTGTGTCAACGTTCCTTCGTCCGCCTTAAAGGAAGTACGATTCCAGAAAGGCAATTGACGACCACTCGGTCATTGGTTAGAACGATCGCAACAGGTCGCGGTGCGCGCTCCACGTCGGGGCTGCCGAAGGAGAGCCGTCATGTCCGACCCAGCGCACGATGCTGCGGAGCAATCGTCATCAGGGGAGCGGCGCGTCGCCTGGACGCTGCTGAGCAACCACGGTGCGGTGTTGTTGTGCGTCGCCGCCCAACCCGACATCCGCACCCGAGAGATCGCGGCGCGCACCGAGCTGTCGGAGCGCGCCGTGTGGGGCATCCTCGCCGATCTCACCGAGGCCGGGTGCATCACCAGGATCCGGCACGGCCGGTGCAACCGCTACGAGGTCCACGACGACGCGCTGCGTCGATCGCACGGGGGTGCGTACCACTCCGTCGGCCAGCTGGTGCGCAGCTTCGCGTCTCCGCCGGCGGGGTCGGAACCGGCACAGACCGGATCCGCCCTCGCTCAGCCCAGCGGGATCGGCGCCTGACCGTCCAGCACCCGCTGGAGGTCGTCGGGGATCTCCCGGATCATCCCGTCCACCGCCGTCCTCGACGGGTCCCGCCCGGGCATCGGTGATCGGCGGGGTCGGTCAGTCGAAGCCGACGAAGCTCACCAGCTCCTCGGCGGGAACCCGGGGCGCCTTGACGTGGTTGGCGGCGAAGTCATCGTCCGGCCAGCCCATCGCCACGCAGGTCATGATGACCTCGTCATCGGGGATGTTGGCGTGGGCGCGCACCACGTCGGACTGCATGATCCCCTGGCCGTTGATGACGGTGCCGAGGCCGCGGTCCCACGCCGCCAGGCACAGGCCGTAGGTGACCGCACCGAGATCGAAGTGCCCGATGGTGGCGAGCTCGAGGTCCTTGTCGTAGGTCACCACGATTGACACCGGCGCATCGAACTGCCGGAAGCCGCGCATCATCCAGTCGGTGCGCTTGGCCTTGTCGTCACGGATGCCCATGGCGTCGAACAGCTGGTAGGCGATGCCGACCTGCCGGTCGCGGTGCACGCCCTGGTACGCGCCGTGCGCCGGGATCTCCCGCTGCGGCTTCGCTCCCGCCATCATGCGCTCGGTGTTGCCCTGGCGGATCCGGTCGAGCGGCTCGCCGGTCACCACGTGGAAGTGCCACGGCTGCGTGTTCATCGACGACGGTGCGCCGGCGGCGAGCTCCACGATCTCGGTGATCAGCTCCCTCGGCACCGGATCGGGGCGGTAGCCCCGAATGCTGCGCCGCTGCCGCACCAACTCTTCGAACTCCACCGTGCACGCATCCTTGGTCGCCGTCTGACGGGCGGGATTGTAGGCGCCGGTGCAGGTCGGGCCGCCACGCCGGGCGGGCCGTGCCCGGTCGGCGTAGCGTGCTGGGATGGCCCGCGCTCCCGTTCACGAGCTGTTCGACCGCGTGGAGTCGATCGCGGCGGTGCTGGAGGCCGAGCGGACCGCCAATGAGGAGCTCGGCCACCTCGGCGACGCCACCCTCGCGGCGCTGCGCGGCGCCGGGCTGCTGGCCCTCAAGGTCCCGGCCGAGCTGGGTGGCTTCGAGGCCGAGCCGGCGCTGCAGTACGAGGTGTTCGAACGGGTCGCCTACCACAACGCGGCCGCCGCCTGGTGCCTGTTCATCAATGCCGACACCGCCGGCCTGCTCGGTGCCCACCTGGACGACGAGGGCCTGGCCGAGGTGTTCGCCGATGGGGTGGTGCCGTTCAGCTGCGGCGGCGGCGGGCTCAGGCCGGGGCGGCTGCAGGAGGTCGACGGCGGGGTCCTGCTCGACGGATCGTTCCGCTACGGCAGCGCCATCCACGGCGCGGAGTGGGTCATGGTGAGCGGGTACCTGGGGGCGGGGGCGGGTGGCCGCGGCCAGGTGCTCAACTGCGTGCTGCCCCGCGACGACGTGATCGTGGCGGGGGACTGGGACAGCCACGGGCTGCGGGCCACCGGCAGCAGCACCTTCCGCGTGGAATCGATCTTCGTGCCCCGTCACCGCTTGTTCGACCCGACCGGGCCGCACCGCCGCGGCGGCGCGCAGTACCGCGCCGGCGTGGCCGGGTACCTGTCCTACACCGTGCCCGCGGTGTGCACCGGTGTGGCTCGGCGCTGCCTCGACGCGCTGATCGCGGAGGCACCGTCGCTCAGGCGGGGCTACACCAGGGCGGTGCCGCTGTCCGAACGGGGTTCGTTCCACCACTTCCTCGGATCAGCCGACATGCGCATCGCGGCGGCGCGAGCGTTGGTCATCGCCGATGGCGTCGATTTTCTTCAAGCGGTTTCGTCGTTGGAACAGTCAGGGCACGAATCGATCGAATTGCGGGCCAGGGAAGCCAGAACCCGGGCCGCGGCGGCCTACGCCACCCACGCCGCCGCCGATGTTCTGCACGAGCTGGTGCGCTGGGTCAGCGGTGCTTCACTCGAGCGGGGATCACCGTTTGAACAGGCACTTCGGGATGTGACCATGGCATCGAGCCACTTGCTGATGAGCGAGTCTGCACTCGAGAACCACGCCCGTTTCATCCTCGGTCTGAGCGACGCCGATCCATTGGCATGACGGGCGACACACGTTTGACGCATTCGGGTTGATCCGGGCTTAAGAGCGTTACACGATTCGCAGAATTGCAACGACCGGCGCGAGGTTGGCCTAGGGTTGGAATTGCGGCCGCTCTCGACACGCCGCCGATCACTCCACAACCAGGGGTGATCGGCGCGCCTTCGTGACGGGAGCGGCGGGGCGTTGTTGGGTCGGCGACAAGGGACGAGTGCGCAACGGTGCGGAGGCGAGGCTTCTTCCAGGGTGTCAGGGCGGACGGAGGCGGCAGCCGGGTCCGACGGCGCGGCCGCAGGGCCATCGCCATCGCGATCTCGATCGTGGCCGCCATCGTGGCCACCACCGTGTCCTCCAGCGGGACCGCGGTCATGGCGGACGTCGGCGGGACCCAGTGGTGGCAGAGCCCCGACGCCAAGGAGTTGACGATCTCGCTGAACGCGAGCCGCAACGCCTACGGGATGCCGACGCTGCCCGCCGACGGCGTGCTGTCCTACTGGGCGGAGGTCCACGCCTCGCTGCTGTCGCAGGCCGGCTACCTCTACCACGAGGATCTCGCCGCCATCATGCGGATCACCGGCTGCCACTCGGTGGCGGAGAACGTGGGCTACGCCTCGACGGTGTGGCAGGCGCACACGGCGCTGTTGAACAGCCCTGCGCACCAGCGCAACATGCTCGGCGCATGGCGGCTCACCGGCGTCGGCGTGGCGACCGGGCGCGGCTACAAGTGGGTCGTGCAGCTGTACTGCACCTGGTGAGCCGGGCGAGCGGTCTGCGCCGCTCGCCCGGTCATGACCGGCCCGAGCCGGTGGACGGCGTCAGCCCTCGGCGGTGACCGGATCGATCATCTTGCCGATCTGGGTCACGATGGACGCCGGGAAGCCGCTGCGGCTGGCGTGCTCGTCGATCAGCGCCGGCTCATCGGCGATGTACACGCAGAACGTCTTGTTGCCGGCCACGTAGGAGTGCTCCCACTGGATGTTCTTGTTCTCCGCCTTCATCGCGGCGAGCACCTCATTGGACTTGGCCGCAGCGGCGCGCAGCTCGTCGCGCGCCGCGGACCCGATCTCCGGGATGTCGCGTTCGATCATGAAGCGAGGCATCGGCAATCCCCTCCAGGTTGTCAACGTGAGTGATGCCTGCGGATCGTACCCACCTCGTCCAGGCGTTCACCAAGTATCGACGGGGTGCTTCTTCGCGGTGCGCGGCGGCAGCGGGCTTCGGGCGAGGTGCCCGAGCATCCGCACGATGCGGGGGCGGGTCTCCGCCGGGTCGATCACGTCGTCGTGGGCGTTGGCGTGGCGAACCGCGGCGTAGCCGTCCACGTGGCCGAGCTCGACCGTCGGCCAGGCGACGGCGAACACCGGTACAGTGGCCGCGTTCGGTGAACCGGCCATGATGAGCGAGGACAGGTCCCGGGCGCGTCGCACCTGGACCCTGAACAGGGGCACGCTGCGGTGCTGGTGGGCGACGATGGGCCGGCTGTGCCAGCGGCTCACCCCCGGCTCGGTCACCGTCGTTCCCTCCGGCCCGGGCCAGGTGGTGACGCAGCCGTCGCTGTCGAGCAGCGAGACGATGGGGAACTCGTGCACGTCGCACAGCTCGACGAAGCGGCCGATCTTCACCGCCGCGGCCTCGTCGATGGTGCCGCCGCCCACGGCCGGCTGGCTGGCGATCACCCCCACTCGATGGCCGCCGAGGCGGGCGAAGCCGGTGAGCACCGACCGACCGAACGCCGCTCGCAGCTCGAAGAAGCTGTCCTCGTCGACCAGCGCGGCGACGACCGTCGCCATGTCGTAGGGGCCCTGCTCAGCCACCAGCGAGGCGACGGACGCGGCGGCGGGAGAGGCGGCGGCGCCCGGGTTGGGGTCCCCGCCACCCGATTCCATCCCGGTCGGTATGGAATGGTGGTCGGAGAGGTCGCGGCGGGCGGCGGCGATGGCGGCCGGCTCGTCCGCCACCAGCAGGTCGATGCCGCCGGTGAGCTCGTGCATCTCGACCCCGGCGAGCTCGTTGTGCGACAGCCGCAGACCGAGCGCCGCCTCCACCATGGGCGGGCCGCCCATGCCCACCGACGAGCCGTACGTGCCGATCACGCAGTCGCTGAAGCCGGCCAGGCTGGCGTGACCGGCTAAGGACGGGCCCGAGACGATGGCCACGGT
>JADLEF010000047.1 GCA_020846295.1 Acidimicrobiales bacterium | reverse complement strand
CCTCGTACAACATCAGTACAACGGATTGCACTTCGGGCCGGAACCCGGAGGTCACCTCTGCGCAAGCCACCTGGTGCACAGGTATCTGGAGACCGTGACCCACGTGGCGAGGGCGGTCGTGCTGACGGCATCGCACCGGCGCGTGCACGGCGTCGGCCTCATCATCGGCGCAGTGCCATCGACCGCAGTCACGGGCCGGAAGGGGTCGAGGCCCTCGTAGCTGACGGTGTCCCAACGCCGTCGCGCTTGGTGAGATCCATGTTCGGTTCCTCCTCGAGCGGTAGCGGGGCCGGTCGTTGACCTGCACCGGCTCCGTACGGCGAGAAGCGCTGTCCATCTGAAGCCTGACGATCCCCGTACGTCATCGCAGACCGACTGGCGACCGCTCCCTCCGCTCGGTTCGATGAGCGCTCCAGATGCCGGTGCGGTACCCCGGCAGGTTGATCTCCCGATACGGTCATGCTTGGCACGATCACCGAGAGGGGTATCCCATGGCCGCGCCGATGCTTCCTGTGCAACTCGTCGAGGCTCGGCGGACTCCGCTGTTCGACTTCGCGACGTTGCCCGACGCGCTCGCCGGCTCGCACCGCACCACCGTGTGGGCCGAGCTTCGTGTGCAGGCCGGCAGTGTACGGTACGTCGATCTCGAGGGTGATGATGAGCGACTCGTCGCCGGTGAGAGCGTGGTGATCGTCCCGGGGATCGAGCATCAGGTCGAGCCGTCGAGCGACGCGCAGTTCTACGTACAGTTCTTCCGCGAACCTGACGCACCCATGGTGCCCGGTGTCGAGCCACCGGCAAGTGTGGACCGTTCCGGTCCGTGGATGCATCGCGGTTGTGACCTCGACACCGAAGACGAGATCGTTGAGATGGTCACCCGCCAGTACGTCGACGTCGGCCAGGACGACCTGTTGCAGCCATACTTCAACTTCGGTCCCGGTTTCATCGATTGGCAGGCGCACATCCGGTCGGTTGCCGACTACTGGTGTCACGTCCTGCTATATGCCCCTGGCTACGACATCGACGTGATCGAGGTTCACCGACACCTTCACGGCAGCGCACCGTTCACATCTGAGCTGTTCGACCGTTGGCTGCAGGTGTTCCACGACACCGTCGCCGGCGGCTGGGTCGGGCCGAAGGCGACCATGGCGAACAAGCGGGCCACCGGGATGGCGTGGGCCATGGCACAGCGCTTCCTCGGGCACGGCGTGTGGCGCCCTGCCGATCGTCGCTAGAGGGACGCGCCTGTGTCGACGCTCGACGACGGTCAGCGGGGCGGTTCATCGAGGAGGTGGGCGAAGCAGGGTGACTCGCCGCCTTGATCGTGGTGATCGGCGATCGGCGGTCGGCTGACGTCGGGAGCGTCAGCGCCGGACGTGTTCGTGTCGCGAGCGAGCTTCGCGAGGCGCGCCAGCGCGCCGAGGCCTCGGGAGACGTAGCCGTCGGGGAGCACCATCACTGGCACGATCGGATCGGTGAGGTGCTCCCACTCCTCGCGCCACCGGGCGGCTGTTGCCGTGTGGATGGTCGTCGCCCCGAGCCGTGCCAGGGTCGTGTCGTCGGTGAGATCTGCACCTTCGCTCCAGTGGGCCGCGAACAGGCGGTCACGCACTGCTGGGCGATCGGCGATGGGTGTGGCAGCGAACGCGGCGGTCGCCAGCCGGGTGTTGGGTTGACGGGCGGGAAGGCGGAGTCGGTCGGGCTCATCGACGCTCAGGAGACCCCGGATCAGCGCGAGCTCGCGTTGGATCTCGGACGCCAGCTCGCCGGCGATCTCGATGCCCGCGGGTGGGAGGTCGGGGGCGTGCTCGACCGCTCGCCAGTCGACGCGAACGGCACCGATTCGTTCGAGGCTGCTGACACGGGCGCTGGCCAGGGCGCTGAAGGGACAGTTGAAGTCGCCGTACACGATCAGCTCGACGGGTTGACTCTCCAACATCTCACCTCATTCTTCTAGCCGTGAACGGAAGTATAGGAGAGGTAGTCTGGATGGTGTGGTGCAGCGATGACGGTGTTCGTTTGTCGACCGCACCCCGGTGAGGACCCCAGATGACCACGTTCCTGTTGCCGACGGACCCGATCGTCTCGATCGACGACTACCTCGCGAACGGCGTCGCCGGATCTGGCATCCACCGCGCTCATGAGCTGGGTCCGAAGGCCACGATCGATCTGGTGACGCAGTCGGGGCTGCGCGGTCGCGGCGGTGGTGGCTTCCCGACCGGTCAGAAGTGGGCCGGCGTCGCTGCTCAGACAGGCGGCCGGCGATACCTGGTGTGCAACGGTGCCGAGGGGGAGCCGGGCACGTTCAAGGACCGCGCGTTGTTGCGTGCGAATCCGTATCAGCTGGTCGAGGGGTTGGCGATCGCTGCGTTCGCGATCGGAGCGACGGAGGCGTTCGTCTGTCTGAAGGCGAGCTTCCCGCGCGAGATCGACGCGGTCACTCGTGCGGTGCAGGAGTTTCAGTCAGCAGGGCTGTGTGGTGACTGCAAGGTCACGATCGTGGCCGGACCGGAGGAGTACCTGTTCGGTGAGGAGAAGGCGATG
>JADLEF010000046.1 GCA_020846295.1 Acidimicrobiales bacterium | reverse complement strand
CGTCGGCGGCCCGGGCCCCGACATCGTCGTCGCCGGGGACGAAGGACAGTCGAGGGTCGTGGCGCACGTCGTGCACGTCGAGCAGCGGGCCCAGCAACTCGGTGTCGGCGACATCGGCGGCCAGCAGTTCGCCCAGCGGACGGCGACGGCGCAGGGCGACCCACCGACGGTCGGCGTAGAGCAGGAACCGCGTCGGGTCCTGCGGGGACGCCGCCTCGCCCGCGACCGCGACGTCATAGCGTTCGGCCAGCCGGGCCAGCCGGGCGGGGAGATCGGGCGGGATCGGACCGGCAACCACCCGGTGGTAGGGCAGCAGCCGCAGCTCGTGGTCGGGGATCAGGGCGGCCAGGAAGTGCCCGTCGCCGGCCACCCGGGCTGTGGCCGCCACCCGGTGGTGGCCATCGATGATGTAGGTGGCGTGCACTCCTGCGAAGGCCGCCTGCAGGGCGGCCACCAGCACCGGGTCGGTCAGCGCCCAGATCTGCTGCCGGACGCCGTCGACGGTCACGAAGTCCAGGGTCGGCGGCGCTGAGGACACCACCGCTTCGACCAGGCCGTCGACCGCTGGTTCCGCCCGGTACCCGAGCCCGACAGGGCTCGACTGGGCCCGCAGGTGTGCGAGGTGGCGGGCCAGCTCCTCCTCCTTGGCCGCCCGGGTCTGCTCGTGGGCCCGCACCCCGCCCGTCCCCACGTGGCCGACGGTGAGGTCGCCCACCACCGCGGTCTGGGTGTGGGCCTCGCAGACCAGGCGGTAGAGGAACAGCGCGGAGGGCTGGGGCCGGTACCGGCCGCCGTCGATGAGCCGGCGCAGCGCGTCGCTGTTGCGCGCCAGCAGCTCGAACGGATCCGCCTCCGGCTCGTCGCTCGTCGAGCGCAGCACGTTGAGGAAGCTGTCGGGGTTGGCGGCTGCCGTGCGGCGCCGCTCGTGGGGGGTCAGCGCGTCGTAGGCGTGCCCGACGACGCGCGTTGCGAACCGCTCGTCGACCAGCGAGGCGTCGACCGTGCGAAGTTCGACCATGACGGCCGCGACGCTATCGCCTCGCGCCCGGACGCGGCCGTAGCCGGGGCCCAGCCCCGGCTACGGCCGGCATCGGTGCAGATCGCCGGTGCGGCGATCGAGCCAGGGGACCGCTCAGAGACCGGCGCCGCACGTCGGCCACGGCGCCCATCCCCGCTCGGCGAACAGGGCACGGGCCATCGCGTCCTGCTCGGCCGGCGTTGCCGTGGCGGGGTCCACGCCGACCAGACGGGGCGCCCAACGGGAGGCCACCGAGTTCCAGGTGCTCTGGGAGAACTGGTAGGCCCCGCGGTACAACCCGCCGGCCGACACCGCGGCGTAGTTGCCGTGCGCCTCGCAGGCCCGCAGGGCGGCGAGCGCGGCGTCGGAGGGACCGGCCGGTACCGCCGGAGCGACGGGCAGCTCGACGTAGATCGGGGCGCTGCCGGCGATGATCGAAGCGCCGTCGGGCCGGGCGATCAGCACCGCCTGCATGGCGCTCTCGCGGTTCGAGGCGAGCGCCTCGGGGGAGAGCACCACATCGGCCGGCTGCCCGAACAGGGGCGCGGCCATCGGCACCACCACGGCACCCGGGGAGGCGACCGCATCGGGCGGCGCGGGCTCGGCCGAAGGGGTCTGCCCGGCCGCCACACTGACGGCGGGCGGCGGCACGTTCGACGATCCGGCCGGAGGGTCTGCTGCCCCCGCGGTGCCGGTCAGTGCCAGCGTGACCGAGCCGCCCACCAGGGACGTCCCGATCAGGATCGTCGAAACTCGCAGCCGCTTGCCCATTGGGCCTCCAGGGTGATCCGGTGCCGACCTGCAGCCCGCCGGGGTTCGGCAGACCGGGGAACGGCCGCTGCGAGGCGGCAGCCGTGAGGTCGGACCGGGGCCCCGTCGGTGCGTTGCGGCGCAGCCGAACGGGGGATCTCCAGTGATGTATTACAACGACGTTACACGCGGTGAACTTGAGCGCCAATCTGGTGGAAACAGCGAGGGGTCCGTCACCGACGGTTTCGCGCAGATGGCAGGCGCGGATGGTCACGAACCGTTGTCGGGCAGCCACGGATCACGGCACTGGCTTCCGTGTGCCACGTGCCACCTACTATCGGGGTCTTGTCGACTGAAAGGTGCGTCAGATGGCAGACCAGGCGACCATCGCGGACTTCTACAACGAGGAACGGACCTTCCCGCCGCCGCCGGAGTTCCTGGCCAACGCCCTCGTCACGGACCGCGCCATGTGGGATGAGGCCACGGCCGACTACGAAGCGTTCTGGGCCCGCCAGGCCCGGGAGCTCGTCACCTGGTTCGAGGACTTCGACACCGTGCTCGACTGGCAGCTCCCGTTCGCCAAGTGGTTCGTCGGAGGCAAGCTCAACATCTCCTACAACTGCCTCGACCGCCACGTCGAGGCCGGCCGAGGAGACAAGGTCGCCTTCCACTGGGAGGGTGAGCCCGGCGACACGCTGACCTTCACCTACGCCGAGCTCCTGCGCGAGGTGGCCAAGTTCGCCAACGTGCTCAAGGGGCTCGGTCTGCAGAAGGGCGACCGCGTCGCCATCTACATGCCGATGGTGCCCGAGCTGCCCATCGCCATGCTGGCCTGCACCCGGATCGGCGTGGCCCACTCGGTGATCTTCGGTGGGTTCAGCCCCGACGCCATCGTGGACCGCTGCAACGACGCCCAGGCCCGCGTCATCATCACGGCCGACGCCGGCTACCGGCGCGGCGTGCCGTCCGCGCTCAAGACCAACGTCGACGTCGCCATGGCTGATTGCGCGACGGTCGAGCACGTCGGCGTCGTCGACCGCTGCGGTACCGACGTGCACATGGAGGCCGGTCGGGACCACTGGTGGAACGAGCTGATGGCCGGCGCGTCCGAGGACTGCCCGCCCGAGCCGCTCGACAGCGAGCACCTGCTCTACCTGCTCTACACCTCGGGCACCACCGCCAAGCCCAAGGGCATCATGCACACCACCGGGGGCTACCTCACCCAGGTGGCGTTCACCCACAAGTACAGCTTCGACCTCCACCCCGACACCGACGTGTACTGGTGCGCCGCCGACGTCGGCTGGGTGACCGGGCACAGCTACATCGTGTACGGCCCGCTCTGCAACGGCGCCACGTCGGTCATGTACGAGGGCACGCCGGACACCCCGCGCCCCGAGTTCCGCGCCGGCGATGCCGCCTCGTGGCCCAAGGACCGACTGTGGGACATCATCGAGCGCTACGGGGTGACCCAGCTCTACACCGCCCCCACCGCCATCCGGACCTTCATGAAGTGGGGGGAGCAGTGGCCCGCCGGCCATGACCTGTCCTCGCTGCGGGTGCTGGGCACGGTCGGCGAGCCGATCAACCCCGAGGCGTGGATGTGGTACCACCTGAACATCGGGCGGGAGACCTGCCCCATCGTGGACACCTGGTGGCAGACCGAGACCGGCGGCCACATGATCACGCCCTGGCCGGGTGTCACCACCACCAAGCCGGGATCCGCCTGCGGGCCGATCCCCGGCGTGTTCACGGAGCTGGTGGACGACGAGGGCAAGGTCGTCGAGCGCGGCGGCGGCTACCTGACCATCACCAAGCCGTGGCCGGGCATGCTGCGCGGCATCTGGGGCGCGCCGGAGCGCTATGCCGAGACCTATTGGAGCCGCTTCGAGGGCCGCTACTTCGCCGGCGACGGCGCCAAGCTCGACGATGACGGCTACCTCTGGCTGCTGGGCCGGGTGGACGACGTGATGAACGTCTCCGGTCACCGCATCTCGACCACCGAGGTGGAGTCCGCCCTGGTGGACCACGAGTCCGTCGCCGAGGCGGCCGTGGTCGGGGCCAACGACGAGGTCACCGGTCAGGCGATCGTCGGGTACGTGATCCTGCGCGGCGGCAACGAGCCGTCCGATGCCCTGCGGGAGCAGATCCGCCAGCACGTCGCCAAGAAGCTGGGCGCCATCGCCCGACCCAAGGCCGTCATCATCGTGCCCGACCTGCCGAAGACCCGCTCCGGCAAGATCATGCGTCGGCTGCTGCGAGACGTCGTGGAGGGACGCTCGCTGGGCGACACCACGACGTTGGCCGACGCCAACGTCGTGCAGGAGCTGCAGACCCGCGCCGCCGACGCTCCGGCCGAGGACTAGGTCGGTACCGCACATGGCGCACGACGCCTCCCCCTGGACGTACGACGACGGCCTCCGCGCCTTGGTGGCGGCCAACCTCGACCGCCACCGGCCCCGCCGGCTGCCGCTCGAGGGCCGCAGGCTCGCCGCCGTCGCGGTGGTCATCGTGGACAGCGATGCGGAGCGCCACGGCCACGATCCGGGCTGGGAGACCTCGGCCCGGCTCGACCGGATCCCCGGCGTGGACCCGGGGACCCTCACCGGCCTGGTCGGCGGGACGGCCGGCGGGCCGGCGTTCCTGCTCACGCGCCGCACCGGGCGGCTCAACCGCCACGCCGGCCAGTGGGCGTTGCCCGGCGGCCGGGTCGACGAAGGGGAGGACGCGCTGGCGGCCGCCCGCCGGGAGCTGCACGAGGAGCTCGGCCTCGCCCTCGACGAGGGTGCCGTGCTCGGCCAGCTGGACGACTACCCGACGCGTTCCGGCTACGTGATCCGGCCGTTCGTGCTGTGGGGCGGGGCCGACCCGGTCATCGAGCCCGACCCGGTGGAGGTCGCCTCCGTGCACCGCATCTCGCTGCGCGAGCTGTGCCGGGAGGACTCCCCCCGGCTGGTGACCATCGAGGAGAGCGACCGGCCGGTGATCCAGATCCCGATCGGCGGGGACCTGATCCACGCGCCCACCGGCGCGGTGATCTACCAGTTCCGGCTTGCCGCGCTGGAGGGCGATCCCACCCCGTGCGACCACTACGAGCAGCCGGTGTTCGCCTGGGGCTGACCAAAGGACTACGGCGGGCGACCACTTGATGTGGTCGCATGGTCGCCGTGCTGAGTGATCTCGCCCCGCTCGACGTGTTCGACGCCGACTACCTGTACTTCTACGAGACCTTCCAGACCGCGGCGGTCAACGAGGTCGAGACCGAACTGGTGGCCCGGCTGCTCGATCTCGAGGGCACCCACGATGTGCTCGATGCCTGCTGCGGTGCGGGTCGCATCGCCAACCGGCTGGCGGCGCGCGGCCACCGGGTCACGGGGATCGACAGCAACCCGCTGTTCTGTCGCCTCGGCCGGTCGGAGGCGGCCGCCGCCGCCGTGACCGTGGACTACCGCTGCGAGGACATCCGCCACCTCGCCGACGAGGCCTCCTTCGACGTGGTCCTCAGCTGGTTCTCCTCGTTCGGCTACTGGGACGACCGTACGAACGTGGACATCCTGCGGCGGTTCCGTCGGGCGCTGCGCCCGGGCGGGCAGCTCCTGCTGGATCTTCCCAACCCGGCGCTGCTGATGCGGCAGCTGGGTCCGGGCGGTGAGGCGGTGCGCAGGGTCCGCCGCGCCGGTGAGCACGACCTGATGGAGGACCACATCGGGGTGGACCTGGAGTCGAGCGAGTTGCAGGTCAGCCGGCGGATCGTGCGCAACGGCGCCGATCGCACGGTGCACCTGGCCTGCCGGCTCTACACCCCCTCCGAGCTGTCCGCCCGGCTCAAGCGCACGCGGTTCGGGCTGACCGCCATCCTCGGCGACGACGGCCACGCGCTGCACGCGGACAGCACCCGCCAGCTGCTGCTGGCCACCGCGATCTAGAACGGGCCTGCCCGCTCAGTCCCGGAAGTTCTCGAACTGCAGAGGGATGCCGAAGTCGTGCTCGCGCAGCGCCGCGATGGCCGCTTGGAGATCGTCGCGCTTCTTGCCGATCACCCGGACCTGGTCGCCCTGGGTCTGG
>JADLEF010000045.1 GCA_020846295.1 Acidimicrobiales bacterium | reverse complement strand
TGCACCGCTCCGAGGACAGCGTCACCGCGGCGGTGACCGAGCTCGTCGCCGAGTCGCAGCGATCACTCGGGTTCCGGCCCGTGCTCCGCATCGACGGGCCGCTGGACACGGTGACCGGCGCGGAGATCACCGACGATCTGCTCGCCACCGTCCGGGAAGCGCTGAGCAACATCGCCCGTCACGCCTCCGCCACCCAGGCCAGGGTGACCATCGAAGCCTCGGCATCGGGCATCGGCCTCACCGTGGCCGACGACGGTCGCGGCGTGACGCGGCGGACGGATGCGACCCCGGGTCGCGGCCTGCGCAACCTCGCCGCCCGCGCCGAGCGTCACGGGGGTGGTTGCACCCTCGACAGCAGCTCCGCCGGGACCACGCTCAGCTGGCACGTCCCGCTCTGACGCGGGCCGGAGGTCAGCCGATCACGTCGAACTTGTCCAGCGTGACGTACACGGTGGGCTGCGTGTTGGCTGCGTTGCGCTCCGGCGCCATGGTGGCGGTCAGCTGGTGATCGCCGTGGGGCAGGCCGGTGACGCGGTAGTACTCGGCGACGTCGAGCCTCCGACTGCTGTTGCCGTCGAAGTAGCTGTCGGCCCGTGCGCGGTGCGCGCCGTCCACGGAGAACTCCATCTGCCCCCCGTTGAACGCCTTGGCTCCGTAGATCACGATCCCCGTCCCGCGGAAGGTGATGGTGTAGGAGCGTCCGGGCGTGGAGGTCCACATGTCGCAGCCCCCGGATTGCCCGAGCCGTCCGCTGCACGTCTGCCAGCCTTCGCTGTAGACGGCTCTCTGCTCCTCGTAGCTTCCGACGCCCAAGGCGTTCGCCAACGTCGACGCGGTCGGAACCACGGGCGCCGGTTGTGCGTCCGGCTGGGGGCTGACGGCCGGCAGCGGCGCGGCGGCGGGAGCCGGTGCGGGAGCGCCCGCGGCGCCCTGGGCCGGCGGAGCACTCTGCGGGATGCCGGCCACGGCGCCCGGTACCTCAGCGGCGCCGGCGCTCGGGGTCGCACTCGGCGAACCCGCGGTGCTCTGGTTCGCCGACGCCACGACAGCCGACGCCACGATGGCCGACGCGCCGCCGGACCCGGAAGCCGCCGCAGCCGTGGCCCCTTCGGCGCCGACGGCAGCGGTGGCGCCGTCGGCACCGACCGCCGACGGGGTGGCGGCGGCGCTCGACGCGGGCGGCTCAACGGTGCTTGGCGCGGTTGTGGTGGTGCGCTCCCTCGATCCGCCGGTGACGGACGCGCTCGAAGCCTCCAGGCGGTCGCCGTTCGGGCCGGGCGTGGCGGAGGACCGCCCTCCCAGCTTCAGCGCGAGCCCGCCGGCCAACAGGACGGCGGCGGCAGAACCGGCGTTGGCCATCGCCGCCCGCCGCCGGTACCAGGGCGCCGTCGCGGCGGACCAGGCGCCCGCCGGCAGCACGGTGGAGCCGGCCGGCTCCCGCCCATCGGGCTCCGCGCCGGTGAGCACCGCCTCGACGACGGCGGCCTCGCCCTCGGAAGCCCCGCAGGAGGACAGGGCGGCCCAGTGCGCTGCTCCGAGCGCGACGGGGTGCTTCGGATGCTCATCGACTGCGGTGGGCAGTTTCAGCTGCTCGGCGACCAGACGGCCGACCAGGGGCATCCGCGAGGAGCCGCCGACCAGCAGCACGGTGAGTCCACCGAGGTCCGCGGTGTCGAGCCCGGCGGACTCGATGGCCCGCTCGGTGACGGCCATCGTGTCGCTCACCCGCGCCGCGATCGCCGCTTCGAACTCGGCCCGGGTCACTCGGACCGAAGTGGGCAGTCCGGGCAGGAAGAGGGGCACCTCGACGCTGGTCTCCACCGAGAGCGCCTCCTTGGCCGTCACCAAGTCCGTCCGCAGCTGCGTGAGCCCGCGCATGGTCGCAGCATCGCTCGTGTCCAACGAGGTGAACCGCACGTTCAGCAGCTGCTCCACCAGCTGCCGAAGCGCCTCGTCGAAGTCGATGCCACCGAGCCGCTCCAAGCCGTCCGGGCGACCGAGGACGATCCCGGCCCCATCGGGGTGCACGTCGCTGATCTCGCCTGTTCGGACCAGCGAGACGTCGAAGGTGCCGCCGCCGAGGTCGTAGACGGCGACGCACCGGCCGTCACCGAGCCGGCCCGAAGCGCGGGCGTGCAGCGCCGCGGCCACCGGTTCGGCCACGAACACCACGTTGTCGAGCTTGGCCAGGCGGGCGACCTCGCGCAGCAGGTCGAGCTTGTACGGCCCCCAGTTGGCGGGGTGGCTGAGGGCGACCGCAGCCGGAGGACCGTTCTGTCGCTCGGTCGCCACCGTCACGACGTGGTCCACGACCGCAGCCATCAAGGACTCCGCACTCCACAGCTGCGAGCGGATGACCGTCCCCACCTGATCGCCGAGCCGCCGCTTGAACTCCCGTGCGATGCCGTCCGGATCGGACAGGGAACGCCGCTCGGCCGCATCGCCGACGACGACTTCCCCGCTCGCCGAGATGTGCACAACGGTTGGGATCTGCGGTCTCCGTTCACCGAGCTCGACCATCTCAGCCCGTCCCTGGCGAGCGGTCGCCGCCGCGGTGAAACTGGTCCCGAGGTCGATGCCGAGGCAGTACGTCACGGCTTCCCATCAGTGTGATAACGCACGTCCGCAAACCTCTGGATGCCTTGCTCGTCTGCGCCAGAGCCTAGCTGGCGGTCGTTGTGGTCGCACCGGGCGGCGCTCGAGATGCTCATCGGTATGGTGCGGTCGTGCGCGTGCGCAGGGGCGCATGACGCGTTCTCCGAGCGGGCCGGCGCGTGAGGGCGTAGGCTTTCTCCATGCCGTTGACCTCTCGCGATAGTGGAGCTTTCGCCGGCACCGGCGTGCGCTTCGCCTTCCTGGTGCCGAACTCGCTGTTGCGCCAGATCAAGCAGCTGGCACTGGACCGCGAGACGGCGGTGTCGGAGCTTGTCCGTTCGTGGATCGACACCGGTCTGGCGCACGGGTTCGATGAGCAGCCTCAGTTGCCGATGACGTTCGACGGACCGATGCGGCAGTATCCGGTCAACGTGCCTTCGACTGTGCGGCTCGCCATCCAGGCGCGCTGTGATGAAACCGATCTGAGCGGGGCGCAGCTGCTGCGTCGCTGGTTGGTCCACGGCCTCGCTCGCGAGCGCTATGACGGTGATCGCTCACCGGTGTGATCCGAGAGCGATCCCACGAATGTGTCATCACGGTAAATGCTGGATGTCGCGCGTTGGGTCAGTGCTCTTCATTGGCTACAACGGAGGGGGATCGATCGCGACGGGGCCGGCATCAACGGCGCTGCTGGCCCCGTCCTCGTCTGCGCAGGGGAGGAGCCAAGGTCTGCGCTCGAGGCGCGAGCACGCGGCGCACAACCAACGGCGCGGCCACTTGGGTCGCCGTCGGTAGAACGGTTGACGTCCGTCCCACACGGCCGCACAACCGTCGCAGCTGAGCGCGGTCGGATCCATCTGCCCGCCTCCTCATCGGCGCTGAACACCGTCCGCCCGACTCGGCGTCGAGGGAAGGGCCGAAGTTCGGTTGCTGCCGGGCTGGAGGTCACGTTCTCGCGGCGGGAGTGGGCCCGAGGTGCTACACCGAGGTGATGAGCATCGAACGCATCGAGTCGGGACCTCTCATGAGCCAGGCGGTGATCCACCGGGGCGGGGGCAGCGTGCACCTCGCCGGGCTCATCGCCGCCGACCTGAACGCCGACACCAAGGGTCAGACCGAGCAGATCCTCGCCCGCATTGATGCGCTGCTCGCCGCGGCGGGTACCGACAAGACGCGGTTGCTGCGGGCCAACATCTGGCTGGTCGACATCGGCGAGTGGGCGATGATGAACGAGGCCTGGAGCCCGTGGGTGGCGCCCGGCTGCACGCCCGCTCGGGCCACTGTGGAGGCCCGGTTGGCGGCTCCCAAAGCCCGGGTCGAAATCATGGTCGACGCAGCGCTGCCGTAACCGGCCGGGCGCGGGCCATGCTGTGCGCCGTGCCGCTGTGGATCGTTCGCCATGCCCTCGCCGGAACGAAGGACCGGTGGGAGCCGGGGCTGGATCGCTACCGCCCGTTGAGCCGGCGCGGGATCCGCCAGGCCGAGGCGCTGCTCGATTGGTTCGACCATCCCGACCGCGCGGTCGACGCGGTGTACAGCAGCCCGACGGTGCGCTGCCTGGAGACGGTGTTCGGCGTGGCGGAGCGCCGGGGCCTGCCCCTGCTGCTGCGGCCCGAGCTCGGGGTGGGTGATCCGGCCGGTGCGCTTCGGCTCGCCTCGTCGCAGCTCGGAACGGCGAACGCGCTCCTCTGCTCGCACGGGGAGGTCATCCCCGGGCTGTTGCAGGCACTCGAGCTCGACGTCGCCGACGGCCCCCTCGATCGGTGCGCCAAGGGTGCGCTGTGGACCGTGGAGGTCGTCGGTGGCCGGCGGCGGGGGACCTACCTGGAACCGGGGCGACCGTCGGCGTAGCGCAGCTCCGTCTCACCGAACCGGAAGCCGGCCGCGCCGGCCGCTCAGAACAGCGAGCCGTACTCGCGCTGCTCCCAATCGGTCACCGCGGTGAGGAACCGCGACCACTCGCTCCGCTTGATGGTGAGCAGGTAGGCCACCAGCTCCTCGCCCCACACCCGTCGGTACAGCTCGGCGGCCTCGAAGGCGTCGATCGCCTCGCCCAGGCTGCGCGGCAGCAGCGGGCCGGCGTCGCGGTGGTAGGGGCTCGCGGTGATGGGCGGCGGTTCCAGCGAGCGGTGCAGCCCGTCGAGTCCGGCCACCAGCTGCGAGGCGATGGCGAGGTACGGGTTGGCCGCCGGATCGGCGATGCGGTTCTCGAGGTGGGTCGCCGGGTCCGGGCCGCCACCGATGAGGCGGACCATGGCGCCGCCATGCTGCCGGCTCCACGCGACGCGGTCCGGTGCCACCGAGTTCGGCCGGTATCGCTTGTAGCCGTTCACGGTCGGCGTGGTCAGCAGGCAGGACGACGCGGCGTGGGCCAGCAGCCCGCCCAGCCAGTGGCGGCCGAGGTCCGAGAGCAGCGCACCGCCGCTGCCGGCGGCGGGGAACAGCGGCACCCCGGCGAGGTCGATCAGCGACTGGTGCAGATGCCAACCGCTGGGGAACGACGAGCCGGAGGGGCGGCACTGGAAGCTGGCCCGCATCCCGTTGCGCCGGGCGAGCTGGTGCACCGCGGTGCGCACCAGCACGGCGTCGTCGGCGGCCTGCAACGCCTCGGTGGGGGCGAAGCTGAGCTCGATCTGGCCGGGTCCGAGCTCGACCTCGATGGAGCGCGGCGGCAGGCCGAGGGCGCGCAGGCCCTGGCGGATCGGCTCCATGCGGTCGTGCACCAGATCGGCGTGGCGCTCCCCGAGCAGCTCCCAGCCGGGGTGGATCGGCGCACCATCCACCTCGTCGAACAGGTGCAGCTCCAGCTCGAGGCCGACCAGCAGCCGGGCCCCGAGGGCGGCGAGGGCATCGGTCGCCTGCCGGCACAGGCGGCGCGAGCACAGCCCGATCGGCGTTCCGTCGACCAGCTCGAGATCGGACAGCACCCAGGCGGTGCCCGGCGCCCACGGCAGCAACCGCAGCGTGGCCGGATCGGGCCGCAGGATCAGGTCCTGCGCGCCGAGCAGCGCGTCGAGGGTGGGCAGGCCCGACGGTGCCCACAGCCCGACGGCGTAGGTGCCGCCGGTGTCCTTGGCCAGCAGCGAGGCGGGCATGGCCACCCCCTCGGCAGCCAGCTCCGGCCACCGCTCGGCCGGCAGGGTCTTGGCGTGCAGCAGCCCGTGCTGGTCGGCGAAGCACACCCGGATGCTGTGCAGCTCGCCCGCGGTGATGAGGCGGCGGAGGTCGTCGTCCGCGTCGTGTCCGGTGTGCATCGAAGCGTCCCCGATCAATCCGCGATCGCCGGAGCCCAACCGGTGGCGGCCCGACGGGCGGCCTCGGCCGCCCGCCAGGCCGCGTCGTAGTCGGTGCCGGTGGTCGCCGCGTCGATGGCGGCCGGACCGCGCTGCGCGGCCGGATCCGCGGCGCCGATCAGCGTGGCGGGTGACGGGTTGCGCAGCGCCTCGAGCAGCAGCCGCCGATGGGTGCGGATGCCGACGTCCGCGGGGGAGAGGTGCTCATCGGTACGGTCGTAGATCGCGCCCGGCGACTCGACGGCCCACTGGTCGTGCACGTTGATGTCCTGGCCCATGCCGGTGTAGGTCGCCGTCGCCTGCTCGCGCGCGTCGAACCCCCACCGATCGTGCACCCCGGTGCGCGAGCGGTACTCCGGCAGGATCACCTGGTCGATGCGCTGGGCCCGCAGCGTCGCCGCGTCCACCGGGTCCCCGTAGCTGACGAACATCGAGTACCAGTAGCAGCGCACGTCGTCGATGGGGACGTGCCACTGCATGATCGTCATGGTCGGGCTCATGGCGATGGCGATGGCGTTCGGGAAGATGCAGTTGGAGATGCGCACGTGGGTGAACTGCCCGTGGAAGTCGCGCAAGGCCCGCAGGCGGAAGCCGTAGCCGGTCGGCTCGGCGGTGATGGTGGCGGCGGGGACCTCACGCATCAGCTTCACCACCGGTACGCCGGTGTCCGCCACCATGGCCCGGAACTGCAGACCGTAGGCCTCCTCGTCCAGGTCGAGGAACCGGTGCAGGAACGCGGCGTGGGCGGGATCGATGCCGACCTCGTGGGCCTGCAACCAGTTGCACGACCACATCCCCTTGAACGCGAACACCTGCCGGGACGGTGCGACGAAGCAGTCGAACCCCGGCAGCGGGGGCGCCGGCGCGTCGCCCAGCCACGCCCACACGATGCCGTTGCGCTCGACGACGGGGTAGCAGCCGATGCGCACCCGGGTGTGGAACGTGCTGCCCGCCGGCTCGGCCGGGGTCTCCAGGCAGCGGCCGTCGGGGGCGAACAGCCAGCCGTGGAACGGGCAGCGCAGCCCCCCGTCCTCCAACCGGCCGAAGGAAAGGTCCACACCGCGGTGCGGGCAGGCCCGCTTGACCAGGCCGAGCTCGCCCAGCTCGTTGCGGAACAGCACCAGCTCCTCGCCGAGCAGGGTGACCGGGACGACCGGCCGCTCGCCGGCCAGCTCCTCGGTGAGCGCCGCCGGCTGCCAGTACGAGCGCAGGACCGTACCGCCCGGTGTGCCCGGTCCGCTCTCGGTCAACAGTCGGTTGTCGGCAGCGTCCATCGCGGGCCTCCCCTGCGCCGGGCCGCGCCATCCGATCGGCGAGCGGGGACAGGCCGATCATCACGCGCCACGGCGTCGACCGTCACGCTAGTTGCCCGATGTCGCGGTGTCTAAGCTCCGGCGGTGCAACGCCCGACCATCCCGCCCGGTGACCCTTGGACCTGGTCCGCCGTCGACACCGCCACCGCCGTCGGCACCGGTCTGGTGAGCGCGCTCGAGGTGACGCGCTCGCACCTCGAGCGGCTCGACGCGGTGCGCCCGCTCAACGCGGTGACCCGCCGCGACGACACGGCCGCCCTCGCCCGAGCCGCCCGCCTCGACGCCGATCGGGACGAGGGCCGCCCCCTCGGCCCGCTCGCCGGCGTCGCCGTCACCATCAAGGACAGCGTCGACGTCGCCGGACAGTCGAGCCCCAACGGCGTGGCGGCGTTGGACGAGCGGGTGGCCGAGCGCGACGCGCCGCTCGTCGAGCACCTCCAACGGGCCGGGGCGATCGTCATCGGTCGCACCAACGCACCGGAATTCTCCTGGCGCTGGCACACCGACAACCCGCTGTTCGGGCCCACGGCCAACCCGTGGTCCGCTGCGCACACGCCGGGCGGATCGAGCGGCGGCGGTGCCGCCGCGGTGGCCGCCGGGGCGGGGAACCTCGCCCAGGGCAGCGACGCCGGCGGTTCGCTGCGCTGGCCGGCCAGCTGCTGCGGCGTGAGCACCATCCGGCCGACCCAGCACCGCGTCCCCATGCACAACAGCACCAGCGATGCCGAGCGCTCGCCCGCCATCGATCTGATGGCCGTCGCCGGACCGATTGGGCGCCGCGTGGCCGACGTGGCGCTCATGCTGGAGGTCATGGCCCAGCCGTCGTGGCGCGACCCCGCCCACGTGCCGGCCGCCGCGCCTGCGGCCCCGCCGCCCGGCGCACGGCGGCTGGGCATACCGCGCGGTCCGCTCGAGGTGACGGGGCCGGTCGGCGAGGCGCTCGACGTCGCCGCCCGGCGTCTCACCGCCGCCGGGTGGGTGCTCGTCGAGGTCGACCTGCCGCCCGTCGAGGAGGCCGCGCAGCTGTGGGCCGTACTGCTCAACACCGACTTCCACCACACCGTGCGGGCGCGCTTCTGGGAGCTCGGCAGCCCGGCGCTGCGGGCCATGCTCACCGTGCTGGACGCGGTCGGCCCGGCCACCGATCTCGACGGGTATCTGCGGCTGCTGGCCCGGCGGGCCACGCTGGTGCGCCGCTGGCAGCAGGTGCTGCACGAGACGGTGGACGTGGTGCTGCTGCCGGTCTGCCGCGAGCCGACGTGGCCCGCCGGTGACGACGCCACCTCGGCCCAACGGCTCTCGGAGCTCTACCGGGCCAACGACCCGCTGGTGGCCATCAACTTCCTCGGCCTGCCCTCCGCCGCGCAACCGGTCGGCCTGTTCGACGGCATGCCGATCGGTGTGCAGCTGGTGGCGGCCCGCTTCGCCGAGGCCACCGCCCTGGCCGCCGCCGCTGACCTCGAGGCGGCCGGACCGATCGACCACGCGGCGCTGTGGTCGACGCCCTGGTGGTGAGAGCATGGCCGATCGCGGCGCCGGCCGAGCCCGCTTCACGATCCTGTCGCTGCTGGGCAGCCAACTCGATGTGCTCGGCGAGCAGATCTGGCTGCCCACGCTGCTGGCGCTGCTGCGGTCGTTGGGGCTGACCGAGAGCGCAGCCCGAGCGCAGCTGCAGCGCATGGCGGCCGCCGGCTGGTTCGAGGTCGAACGCCACGGTCGCCGCAGCCGCTACGGCCTGACCGAGCTGGCACGGTCCGAGCTGCGCTCCGGCGACCGGCGCGTCCTCGAACGCAGCGCGCCGCCCTGGGACGGGCGCTGGACGATCGTGGCCTACGAGCTCGACGAGGGGCGGCGCACGGCGCGCGATCGCTTGCGCGCCAACCTGCAATGGCTGGGGTTCGGCCCCCTCGGGGCGGGCGTGTGGATCAGCCCGCACCGCCTCGGGCCGGCGGTGCTCGCCGTGCGGGAGCGGCTGGCGCTGACCGAGGCGGTGCACGTGGCCGAGGACGCGGTCTTCGGCGGTGGTGCGCCGGCGGCGCTGGTGCCGCGCTGCTGGGATCTGGAGGAGATCGCGTCGCGGTGGCGGGCACTCGACGAACGTCGCCGACGCCACGGGCGGCTGCCCACCGACGGCGAGCGGGCCTTCGTGCAGGACTTCGAGCTGCTGAGCGGCCTGTTGGGCGTGCTGCGGGTGGATCCGAACCTGCCCGCCGCGCTGCTGCCGCCGCGCTGGGCGGGCACCGAGGTCCGTCGGGCGTGCGAGGCGGAGCGGGCCCGCCTTCGCCCGCTGGTGCAGGCCCACGTGGAGGCGGTGGTGCGGGCCACCGCCCCCTGACCGGATGCGGGTCGCGCCGACCTACCCCTCGGGATGGAAGCGGAAGCCGCGCCGCAGCAGGTAGTCCGCCAGGTCGGCCCGCTCGGTGCGCGACGTCTGGCGGGCCTTGTCCAGCGACCAGCCGTAGAACGGCGCGACGCCGAAGCGGTCGGCGTGCAGCTGCTTGTCGGCGGGGATGGAGAACACCGCGTCGCGCCGGCGGTCGTAGGCGTCGACCTCGGCGAGGGCGTCGCCGTCGTCGTAGCGGTCGCGGTGCACGGTGACGCTCATGGGCAGGCGCAGCACCTGGTGGCCGCGGTCGGCCCGGTGGCCGAGGCACAGCCCGGCGAGGGGGAACACCCGCGGCGGCAGCTCGCAGATCTCGGTGATCTCGTCGAGGTGGTTGCGCACCACCGAGATGGGGCAGGTCCCCAACCCCATCGCCTCCGCCGCCCACACACAGCTCGACAGGTGCATCGCAGCATCGGACGCCGCGTTCAGCACCGCATCGAGGTGGTCGTTGCCGAAGGGCACACCGTGGTGCCCGCTGAGCCGGCGGATGCGACGCCCGTCCCCGCAGAACAGCAGGAACCGGGCCGCGCTGCGGATCCACGGCATGTCGGGGATCAGCTCGGCGATGCGCTCGCGGCGAGCCGGATCGTCCACCACGATGATGGCGACCTGCTGCAGGTCCGACTTGGCCGGCGTCGACAGCGTGGCCGCCAGCAGCCGCTCGAGCGTCGCCTCGTCGATCGGCTCGTCGGTATAGCGGCGGCAGATGCGGTGGCGCAGCATCGTGGCCTCCGTCTCGGTCGGGTGGTGCGGCTGCGGCAGTCGAGGAGGCAGGCCGAATCGGGTCTCGATCAGCGCGGCGAGGTCGTCCATGTCCAAGGCTTAGCGCGTCGGGCCAGCGCACCGCGGCCCGGTCCCTTAGCCTGAGCCCGCGCCCGGGTGCCGCCCGGGCCGGTCTCGAGGGGGACACCATGACGACGAGCGACACCACCACCGCCACCATCACCAACGAGCTGCTGATCGACCACCTCGATCAGGCCTCCTACGACGGCAAGGGCCGCCGGGAGTTCCTGCGCTACCGCGATGTCGGCCTCGGCACGGCGACGGGCGGGCAGTTCCGCATGCTCGGCATGAAGGCGACCGGCGAGAACGAGCCCACCGGCTGGCACTACCACGTCTGCGACGTGCAGTTCGTGTACGTGCTGCAGGGCTGGGTCGAGCTCGAGTTCGAGGGCGGGCGCACCGAGAAGCTCGTCGCCGGGTCCTTCGCCAGCATCCCCGGCGGGATGTTGCACAACGAGAAGAACCTCTCGCCCGACCTCGAGGTGCTGGAGATCTGCTCCCCGGCGGACATGGGCACGGTGCCCGTCGATCCTCCCCAGGGGTGAAGCACCGGCCGTTCCTGGCCCTGCTCGTGGCATCGGGCGGGTTCGTCATCGTCCTCGACAGCTTCGCGGCTGCGGTGGCGTTCCCCCGCTTGGTGGCCGAGTTCTCGTCGACCCCGCGCTCGACGCTGGCCTGGGTCAGCTCGGGGTACTCGATCGCGCTCGCCGCCCTGCTGCTGGTGGCCGGTGCCTTCGCCGACCGCTACGGCGGACGCCGGGTGTACCTGAGCGGGATGGCCGCCTTCATGCTCGGCGCCGCGTGCAGCGCCGCCGCCCCCAACCCGGGTCTGCTCATCACGGCCCGGGTGTTCCAGGGGTGCGCCGGCGCCATGATGATCTCCACGTCGATCGCGCTGGCGTTGGCGGAGTACCCCGCGGAACGCCGCGGTGTCGCCATGGGCTGGATGGGCGTGATGGGCTCCATCGCCTCCATCGCCGGGCCGGTGCTGGCCGGCACCATCATCGATGTCGGCGGGTCGTGGCGGTGGGTGTTTCTGGTGTCGGTGCCGGTCGGCCTGGTCGTGCTGGCCGCCGGCCCGCGAGTGCTGCAGGCAGGGCCCGACCCGGCCGCGTCGGCCCCGCCGATCGACGGCCTCGGCGTGCTCGTGGTGGTGGCCGCGTCCGGCCTGTTGACCTTCGCCATCCTGCGCACCGCCGAGTGGGGCTGGCTGGACGGCCGCACGCTCGCCACCCTGGCCGTCGCCGTCGGCCTCGGCGCGCTGTTCGTGTGGCGGTGCCGGCGGGTGGCCTTCCCGTTGCTGCGCCTGGAGCTGTTCGCCGAGCACGGCTACCGGGTGGCGTCGATCAGCCAGCTCGGCTCGCAGTTCTCGATCTTCGCGTTCTTCTTCTGGACGCCGCTCTTCCTCGAGAACGTGTGGGGGTGGAGGGCGTCGACCGTCGGCTGGGTGGTGGCCGTGCCGTTGGTGATCTCGTTCATCTCGATGCCCATCGGTCGGTTCACCGATCGGCGGGGTTCGCGCCACGTGCTGGTGGCCGGCGGCCTCAGCGGCGCCGCGGCCCACGCCTGGTGGTGGTGGGCGGCGGGGTCGGAGCCGTCGTTCTGGGTCGGGCTGCTGCCCGGCCTGCTGCTGTTCGGCGCCGGCATCGGGATGGTCGGCATCACCGCCGCGTCGGCCGCCCTGGCTCGGGTGCAGCGAAGCGAGCTGGCGTTGGCCAACTCCGCCTTCCAGACCGGGCGACGGCTGACCCAGACCCTCGGGGTGGCCACCGTGATCGCGGTGTTGGGTGACCGCTCCACCGATTCGGTGGAGCGGTTCCAGGTGGTGTGGCTCGTGGCCGGGATCGGCTTCGTGCTCTCCAGCGTGGTGGCGGCGCGCTACCCCCGGCTCGGCCCGGCCGAGCCCGAGGTGCCCGCCGCCGCGGCCGAACGGGTCAGGTGATCGGGTTCTTGTAGGTGTCGAGGTAGGTGATCTCCGACACCGGCGGCCGCTGCGCCGCCTTGAACTCGGTGCCCTTGGTGTACGCCACCGGCAGCAAGCCGGCCTGGGTCAGGTGCGCGGGGATCCCGAGCAGCTCCGCGGCCTCCTGTTCGAAGCGCAGGTGGATCGTGGTGAGGCAGCTGCCCAGCCCGCGCGAGCGCAACGCCAGCTGGAAGCTCCACATGGCCGGGATGATCGAGCCGAACAGCCCCGCCGGGTGCTGCTCGCCGCTCTCGACCCGGCCGATGATCAACGGGATCACCATCACCGGCACCCGGTGCAGGTTCTCGGCCAGGAAGGTGGCCGAGTCCATGACCCGACCGGTCTGGGTGGCCGGGTCGGCCTGCGACGCCGCGGTGCGCAGGTAGTCGCCCCCGGCCCGGTTGTACAGGTCGGCCAGGGCCTGCTTCTTGGCCGCGTCGCGGATGACCATCCAGCGCCAGCTCTGGCGGTTGGACCCGGTCGGCGCCTGCACGGCGAGCTGCAGGCACTCCAGCAGCACGTCGTCGGGGACCTCGCGGTCGAAGTCGAGGCGCTTGCGCACCGCCCGGGTGGTGGAGAGAAGGGCATCGGTCTGGGTGAGGTCGAACTGCATCGCCGCACAGTCTGCCCGCTGGCGAGGTGTCCGATGGCACGGGGACCGCCCCTCGACGATGTATACCCCTAGGGGTACAATGCGGTCGGCCGCCCGCGTCGGCGGCCACCGCACGAGGAGCGCATGCCCATGATCTCGACCGCTGTGCACACCCTTCCCGTCCGCCGTCCCGCGCTGCTCGGCCGGGCGCTGCGGCGCCGCTGCCCGCAGTGCGGCGGCAAGGGCTTCTTCTCCTCCTGGTTCAAGCTCAACGACCACTGCCCGACCTGCGGGATCGCCAGCGAGCGCGAGGACGGGCACTTCGTCGGCGCGGTGGGCTTCAACACGATCTTCAGCTTCGGGGCGTTGCTGATCACCCTGCTGGTCGGCACGTGGGCCACCTACCCGCACATCCCCGTCGTGGCGATGCTGGCGGTGTGCTTCGGCACGGCGATCGTCGTGCACATGCTGTTCTGGCCGTTCTCGCAGACTCTGTGGATGGCGTTCGATCTCGGTTGGCGACCCGCCACCGAGGAGGAGCTCGACCCCGCCTACCTCGCCCGCACCGTCGGGGTCTGACCGGCTCGACCGGCCGGCGGATCAGAAGAACGGGCTCACGAAGACCGGCGTCGGCGCGGCCGTTGCGCTCGCCGGTGCGGGGGCCGGCGCCGGCCGCAGCCCCAGGCGGACCATCGCCATGACGCCCAACGCCGGGCCGGGCACGAGCAACAGGAACGCCCACCCCCAGCTGGTGGCGTCGCGCACCACGGGCACCAGGAAGATGGTGAACACCGTCAGCACGAAGCCCATGGCGAGCTGCACGGTGAGCGCGGTGCCGACGTAGCGCTGATCGGCGTGCTCGGTCACGATGGTGGAGAACTGGGCGGAGTCCGCCACCACCCAGAACCCCCAGACCAGGCCGAGCACCACCACGACGCCGATCGGGCCGCTGCGCACGAAGCCGATGAGCGCGGCGGCGGCTGCCGACAGCGCCATGGCCAGCCCTGCCGCTGCGGTGCGGGTCACGCGGTCGGAGATCACGCCGCCCACCACCGAACCCGCCGCGCCGATGCCGATCACCGCGAAGGTCAGCAGCGCGGCGAGCGACGGCCGGTCGGGCAGCACGTCCGCCGAGAACGCCCCGAACCACGCCCACATGGCGTACAGCTCCCACATGTGCCCGAAGTAGCCGGCGCTGGCCAGGCGCAGGTTCGGGTTCCGCACGATCTGGCCGATCTGGCGCGGATCGAACGGCGCGCTGGGGAACAGGTACGGCCCGTCCGTGGCGGCCAGCTCCGCCACCAGACCGCCCAGTACGGTCAGTGCCGAGGTGGTGATGATCACCGCTTGCCAGGGCGGGCTCCCGAGGCTGCGGATCAGGTGGGGTAACGCCGATCCCAACGTCAGCGCGCCGACCATGACGCCCAGGGCCAGCCCCCGACCCCGGCGGAACCAGGCCGACATGGCCTTGAGGGCAGGCGGGTAGACCCCGGCGAGGAAGGCGCCGACCGCGAAGCGCAGCGGCAGGCCGGTGGCGATGCCGCCCGCCCCGAGCAACGCCACGTTGGCGGCGGCGGCGCCGAGCGAACCGAGCAGGACGAGGCGCCGCGGCCGCAGCCGGTCGGCCAGGGTGAGCGCCGCGGAGACCAGGGCCCCGAACACGAAGCCGAGCTGCACCGCGATGGTCAGCCACGACGCGCTCAGCTGCGATAGCGACCACTCGGCGCGCAGCTGGGGGAGCACGGCGGCGGTGGAGAACCACGTCGACATCGACAGCACCATGGCGACGGCCAGCACCGCGAGCTCGCGCCAGCGCCGCTGCGGGTCCTCGTCGGTGACCTTCCCACGCTCCTTCACGGGAGCAAGTCTGCGCACGGCGACGGGCGCCGCGCCAGGAATGATCCGGATGTACGGATCAACCGGCGGGGTCGGCCCGAACGAACGGCCTATCGGCACGGCCCGAGCCCGACGGCGACGATGCACCGATGACGGAAGCAGCGCGCAAACCGTTCACCACCCTCACCGCCGCTGACCTGCGGGACCATCCGGTCTGGGTCGCCTGCGTCGACGACGCTGCGCACGAGGGGTGCTTCGAACCGTGGGACCGCGAGCTGCCCGTCGATCCCGACGAGCAGCGCTACCTCGTGCGGTCCCAGGCCACGCTGGCCGACGGCACCTGGCTGCCCGCCCTGTTCACGCCGGTCGTGCGCGAGGCCGACGCCTGCGCCATGCAACCGCACCTGTTGCTCGACGGAGCACCGTTCGACCTCGACGGCTGTGCCCTGGCGGGGGAGCAGGACCGTCGGGGGCGCTGCGCCTCGGCGCTCGGTAGACGCCCGGAGGACGTGTTCCCGGTGCGCCTGGTCGCCGTCCCCGGTCTGGTGGACGGCGTGGTCACGTGCCGGGTGATCGCCCGCGACCCCGATGAAGGGCATCAGCGATCGGTCGGGCGGCCCCCTCGTCGCTTCTGGCGCGCCCGGCCCTGACCGCCGCAGGTCGCGCCGGGTCGCACCGGGTCGCACCGGCGCCCGCCGCCGCGCCGCTACGCTGCCCGGCGGATGTGTCGGCGGGAGCTCGGCCGCCCGGCGATGTTCGGGGGCCTCGGTGGCAGGAGACGTCGCCCCCGGACCGTCGACCGGCGACGAAGAGGCAGCTGCTGTGACGATGTCCATCGACGAGAAGATCGCCGCCGAGCTCGGTGTGCGGGAGCGCCAGGTGCGAGCGGCGGTGGAGCTGCTCGACGGCGGGGCGACGGTGCCCTTCGTGGCCCGCTACCGCAAGGAGGTCACCGGCGCCCTCGACGACGCCCAGCTGCGCACGCTGCACGAGCGGCTCGGTTACCTGCGCGAGCTCGAGGAGCGCCGGACGGTGGTGCTCGACTCGATCCGTGCGCAGGGCAAGCTCACCGCCGAGCTCGAGGCCCGCATCGAGGCGGCCGAGTCCAAGGCCCGCCTCGAGGACATCTACCTGCCGTACAAGCCGAAGCGGAGGACCAAGGCCCAGATCGCCCGCGAGGCCGGCCTCGAGCCGCTCGCCGACGCGCTCCTCGCCGATCCGACGCTCGACCCGGCGGTCGCCGCCGGCGGCTACGTGAACGGCGATGGGGGTGTGGCCGACACCACCGCCGCGCTCGACGGCGCCCGGGCGATCCTCGTCGAGCGCTTCAGCGAGGACGCCGACCTCGTCGGCGAGCTGCGCGAGCGCATGTGGACCGAGGGCCGGGTGGCGGCCAAGGTGCGCGAGGGCAAGGAGGAGGCGGGCGCCAAGTACGCCGACTACTTCGCCTTCACCGAGCCGTTCACGAAGCTGCCCTCCCACCGCATCCTGGCGTTGTTGCGGGGCGAGAGCGAGGAGGTGCTCGACCTCGACCTCGAGGCCGAACCGCCCGCCGCCCCGGCATCGGGGCCGGGCAGCTACGAGCGCTCCATCGCCGCCCGCTTCGGGATCGGGGACTTCGGCCGGCCTGCCGATCGCTGGCTGGCGGACACCGTGCGGCTGGCGTGGCGGGGCCGCATCAAGATGCGCCTCGCCATCGATTTGCGGCTGCGGCTGCGCGAGGCCGCCGAGGACGACGCGGTGCGCATCTTCGCCTCGAACCTGCGCGACCTGCTGCTCGCCGCTCCGGCCGGGGCACGCACCACGATGGGCCTCGATCCCGGCTACCGCACCGGCACCAAGGTGGCGGTGGTCGACCGCACCGGGAAGGTCCTCGCCACCGAGACGATCTACCCCCACAAACCGCAGGGCCGGTGGGACGAGGCGCTGGCCGCGTTGCGCCGGCTGGCCGAGGCCCACGGCGTGGAGCTCGTCGCCATCGGCAACGGGACGGCCTCCCGGGAGACGGAGAAGCTCGCCGCCGAGCTGGTGCGCGGCGCCCCGCAGCTGCACCTGGTCAAGGCCATGGTGTCCGAGGCCGGCGCCTCGGTGTACTCGGCGTCCGCCTACGCGTCCCAGGAGCTGCCCAGCCTCGACGTGACGCTGCGCGGCGCGGTGTCCATCGCCCGGCGCCTGCAGGACCCCTTGGCCGAACTGGTGAAGATCGACCCCAAGTCCATCGGCGTCGGCCAGTACCAGCACGACGTGTCGGAGGTGAAGCTGTCCCGCTCGCTCGACGCGGTGGTGGAGGACTGCGTGAACGCCGTCGGGGTCGACGTCAACACCGCGTCGGCGCCGCTGCTGGAGCGGGTCTCGGGGGTGACCGCGTCGCTGGCCTCGAACATCGTCGCCCACCGCGACGCCAACGGGCCCTACCGCAACCGGGCCGCGTTGAAGGCGGTGCCCCGCCTCGGCGACCGCGCCTTCGAGCAGTGTGCGGGCTTCCTGCGCATCCCGGACGGGGACGATCCGCTGGACTCCTCCGCGGTGCACCCCGAGGCGTACCCAGTGGTACGGCGGATCGTGGCCCGCACCGGTACCGACGTCACCTCGCTGATCGGCAACAGCGCGGTGCTGCGGTCGCTGAAGCCGCAGGACTTCGTCGACGACCGCTTCGGCGTGCCCACCGTGACCGACATCCTGGTGGAGCTGGACAAGCCGGGCCGCGACCCGCGCCCCAGCTTCACCACCGCCACCTTCGCCGATGGCGTCGAGGAGCTCGGCGACCTGCGGGTCGGTATGGTGCTCGAGGGTGTGGTGACCAACGTGGCCGCCTTCGGTGCGTTCGTCGACGTCGGGGTCCACCAGGACGGCCTGGTCCACGTCTCGGCGATGTCGCGCCAGTTCGTGTCCAACCCGCGGGACGTGGTCAAGCCGGGCGACGTGGTGAAGGTCAAGGTGATGGAGGTGGACCTCGCCCGCAAGCGGATCTCGCTCAGCCTCCGCCTGGACGACGAACCGGGTGCCGCCGCGCCCGCCGGTCCGCGGGGCGCGGCGAGCGAAGGGCGTGGGCCACGCCCCGGCGGACCGGGTCAGGGCCGCGGCAACGGCGGTGGCCGCGGTGCCCGGCGCGACGGCGGTGGGCAGGGCCGTGGCAACGCAGCATCCGACGGCGCCATGGCGGACGCCCTGCGGCGCGCCGGCCTGCTGCACGAGCGCTGACCGGATCGGGCCCGTTCAGGGCCAGACGATCGGCCGGCGGTCGCCGGATGGCACCGTCGGAGCGTTCGGCGGGTTCGCCCCGGTTGGCGCGGGCGACGAGGAGGGGCCGGCGGCTCGACGGCCGGGCTTGCGGTTGGTGACGCGGTACATCATCGACCAGGCGATGGCCACGATGGTCGCCACGGCGGTGATCTGGTACAGGCCCGCGGCCCGGTCGGTGCCGGCGTAGGCGGCGTGCAGGCTGGTGAACCAGAAGGTGGCGTAGCTGGAGAGGTGCACCCACCGCCACAGCGACCTCGGCAGGTGCTTGCGGGCCAGCGAGGTGACCTGCACCGCGACCAGGATCCAGAACGCGAACACGCCGAGCGCCACCGGTATCGGCTTCCAGTCGCTGGCGAAGGGCACCAGCAGGTCGGTGGGGCCGAACGAGACGTAGCTGTCGGCCACCAGCGCGCCGAGGTGGACGGCGACGAAGCAGACGCTCAGCCCGCCCAACCAGGTGTGCAGGTCCCGCAACCAGGCGGGGCGCCGGTGTTCGGGGAACGCGCGCGTGGCCAGCACGACGCCCCAGACGACGGTGGCGGTGAGCATGAGCCAGGCGACGATGCCCGACGCACGGGTCAGGAACCACCAGAACTGCGGGTTCAGGCTGATGTGCACGGTACGGCTCCCATCGGGTGCAGGGCGCGAACGCCGGCGAGGTCGTCGGTGGCGGACACGGTGCCGTCGAGGTGCACGGCGATGCCGCTGAGGCCGTGCCCGTGGAGCAGCGCGATGGCGCCGTCGCCGCCCCGCAGCAGCGCGGCGGTGGCGTGGGCCTCCGCCTGCCAGCCGCTGCGGGCGATCACGGTGACCGCGGCGAGATCGGTCTGCGCCGCCCGGCCCGTCCGGGGGTCGATCAGGTGGTGCTGCTCGGTCCCGGCGTGCATCCAGCGCCGGGACCGCACGCTCGAGGTGGCAACGCCGCCGCCGCTGACGGCCAGGGTGACGAGCGTGCCGTCGGCGGGGTCGGGGCGCTCGACGGCGATGAACCAGCCGTCGGGGGCGGGGGGTCGCCCCGCCATGGAGAGATCGCCGCCGATGCAGCACAGCGCGCCGGCCGCTCCGCCGGCGAGCAGCTCGGCGACGACGAGGTCGGCGGCCAGGCCCTTGCCCATGCCACCGGGATCCAGTGCCATGCCGACCGGTATGGAGACGGTACGCTGAACGGCGTCGAGCGCGATGCGAGCCGGATCGGCCCCGTCCACGGTGGCGCCGGGCGGGAGCACCGTGCGATGGTGGGCGGCGTCGCGGCTGGCGGCGTAGCCGTTGGCCACCAGCGCCGGCAGCACGGTCGGGTCGTAGGCACCGGCGGTGTCCCGCCAGGCCTCGACCATGGTGGCGACCAGGGTCAGCGTCGAGTCGTCGACACGGACGGCAACACCGGCGGCGGTGTTGATGCGGCTGATGTCGCTCGTCGCCAGGAAGCGGCTCCAGCGCCGCTCGAGCTCCTCGAGCCGGGCGAAGGCCCGCTCCAGCTGACCGTCGAGGGGATCCACCACGATCAGCCGGAGCTCGCTGGCCATCACCCTGCTCCGCAGCTCAGCGGCTGCCATTGCTCTGGGCCACCGGTGCGGCCGCAGCGGGCGCCACCCTGACCGACGGCTGGGCGGACAGCACGACCGGGGCGGCGGGCTGGGGGGCGGCCTGGGCCGCAGGGTCGGCGACCGACACCGGGGCCGGGTCGGCCACCGACACCGGGGCGGGGTCGGTCGCCGGCGTCGCGGCGGCATCGGCTCCCGGAGCGCGCTCGGCGGGGTGGACGACGACCACGACCGGCGCCGGTACCGGACCGGCGACCGGCTCGGCGCCGCCCGCGTTGCGGGTCATGAAACCCATCAACGCCACGAGGCCGAACATGCCGGCGGTCCCGACCGCGGCGGCGGCGATGCGCCCGCCCTGGGCGGGGTGCGCCCTCCGCGACGGCCCTCCGGCTGCGACGCCGGGCCCAGCGGGCGACGGGTCACGGGTGGGCGTGGCGCTCGATGCGGTGGTGGTGCCGGTGGCCGGGGGGGGTGGGGCACCGGC
>JADLEF010000044.1 GCA_020846295.1 Acidimicrobiales bacterium | reverse complement strand
ATGGCTGTTGAGCTCCATCCACGCGCGAACAGCCGGCGACGGATCCGGGCGCGTCAGCTCCGAGATCACGTTGGTATCGATGACGATCACTGGTCGAAGAGGTGCGAGATGTCACGCGGCATCGATCGCGGCGGCAGGGGGATCCCGCCTTCGATGCCGATGTCCTTGAACTCGTCCAGCAGGGCCTGTCCGAAACTCCTGCGCTCACCGATCGCGGCGCTCAGGATCTCCCGCGCCTCGGCCTCCATCGAGCGGCCGTTTTCGGCGGCCTGGACGCGCAGCCGGTCACGCACCTTGTCGTCGAGGTTGCGGATCGTCAGCGTCGCCATGCAGGCAATGCTAGCACTGACAGCGGTGCTTTCACTGCTAGCGGTACGTACCGCGTTGTGTGTGCTTACTGTCGGTCTCGTTCGACCGGGCGTACTCTCGACGAACGAGATGTCACAAGGCACCTTGGAGTAGCGGACGAACCGATCATCGCTCAGAGGCTGTCTCAAAATGAGATGGCGAGTGGCGGGTGCTCGTCTGTGGATGCCGTGCGCCGCGCCGTGAGCTAGGCCGTGCCGATGGCACGGCAAGCCGTACCGGTGGTACGGCGAGTCTCGCGGTGTGGTGCACGGCGCCGCAGAACGTGCCAGCCGCGACATCAGATCATTCTGAGACAGCCTCTAAGCCTGGATCCACCGTTTGATTTCGGTTTGGCCGTGTCGGTGCTCGGGTTCGTTGGTTTCGACATCGTTTGTGCTGGTGTGAGCGGCCAGCGGGTTGTCGGGCGTGGTGTCGCGGGAGTTGAGGGTGTGGTTGAGTGCCTGAGCGGCCGTGGGCGGGCCGGCCGAGGCCGGCCTCGGCCGGCTGGTGCTGCGCTTGGTCGTCGCGGAGGCTGGCCGGGGTCAGGTTGGTGGTGGCAGTGCGCGGATGTGTGCGAGGGCGGCGAGGAACTCGGTGGCCCAGGGCCAGCGGGCGGGCATTCGCAGTGTCGTGCGTCGTGCGGTGCGCGCCAGCCGGCCGGGGATCTGGATCAGCCTGCGGCGCAGCGTCCGGGCGGTGCGGACGGTCTGATCGGGCATGGCGATGAGGTGGGTCCAGCGCAGCAGGTTGTGCGCGAGCGCGGCGATGACGGTCCAGGCGGCGTTGGCGTAGAAGCGCCCGGAGGGGAAGTGCGCCAGGCCTTGGTCTTTGAGGTCGCGAATCGCCAGCTCGACGACGGCGTGCTGGCGGTGCTCGGCCTCAACGACCTGCAGCGGGTCGGTGCGGTTAGTCAGAAACGCGAAGTGCCGCCAGTCGGGCCACAGCTCGGCCTGCGGTCCGGTCAGGCGGGTGCGACGAACGATCAGGCGCTGCTGGCCGATCATCGTCTGTGCGATCTGTGCCTCACCGGCCTCGGGGTAGTCCTCCAAGGGCTGCCAGTCGCTCTCGGGGATCGCGGCGATCGCCGCGGGAACATGGCCTTGGCGACGCACCCCGATCGAGTAGGCCCAGCCCGAGCGCTCCAGGCGGGCCATGAGCTTGTTGTTCCAGAACCCCGAGTCGGCGCGCAACAGCTTCTCGCCGGTCGCCCCGGCCCGCGTGACCCTGGGGATGAGTTCTTCGACGAAGCGCAGCGCGCCGCGAGCGGTGTTCGCCTGGCCCTTGCGGGCACGGATGTGCAGCACCTCGCCGGTTCCCGCGCGGGTGGCGAGAATCGGGTGATACCCGCGCTTTCTTGTGTAGCCGAACCCGGCGCCCTGCTTGGCGTATCCGTGGACCTCGCCGACAAACGAATCGACGTCGACGACCAGTCGCTCCTCGCCCGGGCCGGCGCCGGCCGCCCACGCGCGCGTCAGGCTGTCGGCGAGCACCCCGTCGAGTTGGCGCACATGCCCGAACGTGAACGCGCGCAAGAACGTGCCGATCGTCGACGGCGCGCTGACGCGGTGACCGAGCACCGCCGTGGTCTGTCCCGAGCGCAGCACGTCGCAGTCCTCGATGCAGTCCGCCCCGAGCGCCATCGCCGAGACCATCGTCATCACCTTGCGCCCCGGATTCGCGCCACCCGCACGACTCCCGAGATCGACGCGGTCGTCCACGAGCGCCTCGATCCCCAGTCGCGACGCCAACAGCGCCGGCAACATCACGCCCGCGTTGGCGACAGCCCGCTCATCATCGAACACCACGACCGTCGAGTCGTTCACCATCAGGGTGACCTCCTGAGCCGGGCCGCGACAGCCGCAATCTGTCGCTCTCAAGCCCTGCTTAGGAGGTCACTCCACCCGACCAGTCGGATGGAACGGTGGATCCAGGCTTAGACACTGTCTCAGAATGAGGCCTGGAGTCGGAGGAAGCAGAGCTGGCAGGCGCGGAGCTTGAGGAATGCGAGCCGGAATCGATCAGAGCGCTCGTAGCACTGGCGCAGCCGGCGGGGCTGGTGCAGGTGGCTGATCGTGCGTTCTACGACCCATCGCTCCCGGCCGAGTCCCGAGCCGTTGCCGGTGCATCTTCGGGCGACAATCGGGACGATTCCGCGAGCGCGCAGCAGGCGTCGGTACTTGTCGTAGTCATAGTCGCGGTCGGTGAGGATCCGGTCGGTCTTGCCACGCGGCCGACCGACTTTGCCAGCGATCGGTGCGTCACGGCGCACGTCGATCAACGGCAGCAACTGGGTGACGTCATGGCGGTTGCCCGCACTCATCGTGACCGCCAGCACGATGCCCCCGCTGTCGGTCAGAGCGTGGGTCTTGAGGGTCTGTTGCACGGTTTGGTGACATTTGATCTGTGTGGTCGAGAGATCGTGAGAGAGGATGTCGATAT
>JADLEF010000043.1 GCA_020846295.1 Acidimicrobiales bacterium | reverse complement strand
GTCGAGGACCTCGGCCACGTCGGGCCCGGCCGGGGTCTGGGCCGCGCCGGCCTCGATGAAGGCCCGGGCCTCGGCCGGCGTCCTGGACTCGAGCGGCGGCAGGTCGAGCGAGGCCATCATGTCGATGAGCATCTTCACGTCGGGTTGCAGGCGCCGCACGATGCCGTCGTTGGTCTCCTCGCCGCCGGCGCCGGCCCGGCTGAAGCCGAGGTAGCCCCGCTCGATCACCTCGTTGCATGCCTGGCGGTACTCGCCCACCCCGCCGATGTAGGGCAGGAACACGCGGGGTTTGCCCGGCACGTTGGCCCCCATGTACCAGCTGTTGGCCTGGGGGAACAGCGTGATGTCGGCGCAGTCGTTGACGTGCTGCACCCAGCCCTCCTCGGCGGTCTCGGTCGCCTCGATGGTGTCGAACCCCCCGGCGCGCAGATCGCTGAGGCAGCGGGTGATCCACTCCACGTGCTGCTCGATCGACACGACCATGTTCGACAGCACCGACGGGCTACCGGGGCCGGTGATGGTGAAGAAGTTGGGGAACCCGCGGACGGTGAGCCCGAGGTAGGTGCGCGGCCCGTGGGCCCACTTGTCCTTGAGCTCCAGGCCGTCGCGGCCCCTGATGTCCACGTTGACGATGGCGCCGGTCATGGCGTCGAACCCGGTGGCGTACACGATGGCGTCGAAGTCGAAGGACTCGTCGCTGGTCTCGATGCCGGTCTCGGTGATGGTGGTGATCGGGGTGCGGCGGAGGTTCACCAGCTGCACGTGCGGCAGGTTGTAGGTCTCGTAGTAGTCGGTGTCCAGGCACATGCGCTTGGTCATGATCGGGAACGTCGTCGGGCACAGGTCCTCGGCGGTCTGCGGGTCGTTCACCTTGGCCCGGATCTTGCTGCGAACGAACTCGCAGGCCAGTTCGTTCGACTCGGCGTTGACCAGCAGATCGGAGAACTGGCTGCCCAGCGTGAGCAGGTCCGCCGCCTCCCAGGCGAGCTCGAAACGGCGGTTGCGCTCCTCCTCGGGCACCGCTACCGCCGGATCCGTACCGGCCGGCATGGGCACGCCGGCGGTCGAGGTGCGCTTCGCCTCGTAGTAGGCGGCGCGGTCGGCATCGATCTTGGCCCGGTGCTCGGCTCGGATGGGGCCGTTGCGGGCCGGCAGCGAGAAGTTGGGCGTGCGCTGGAACACGACGAGCCGGCTCGCCTGGGCGGCGATGTGCGGGATGGACTGGATGGCGGAGGAGCCGGTGCCGATCACCGCCACCCGCTGACCGGTGAAGTCGACGCCCTCATGGGGCCAACGTCCGGTGGAGTAGGTCGGACCGCGGAAGCGCTCGACGCCGGGCAGATCGGGGTCCTTGGGTACCGACAGGCAGCCGGTGGCCATGATGTAGAACCGGCTGCGCAGCGTGTCCCCGCCGTCGGTGAGCACGACCCATCGCTTGGCGGTGTCGTCCCACCGGGCGGAGGACACCTTGGTGGAGAAGCGGATGTCGCGGCGCAGGTCGTAGCGCTCGGCCACGTGCTGGAGGTAGCGGAGGATCTCGGGCTGGGTGGCGTAGCGCTCGGACCACTCCCACTCGTCGGCCAGCTCGGGGTCGAAGCTGTAGGAGTAGTCGAGGCTCTCGATGTCGCAGCGGGCGCCGGGGTAGCGGTTCCAGTACCAGGTCCCACCGACGTCGTCGCCCGATTCGAGGGCGACGGCGGAGATCCCGGCGCCCCGAAGGCTGTGCAACAGGTAGAGGCCGGCCATCCCGGCCCCCACGACGATCGCATCGAACTCGTGGTCGTCACCTGACGTCGGCATCGCTGCGGCTCCTTCATCCGGTCGGGGCGCTGCCCCGCTGTGACATCAGTCTCGCGCGTCGATGCACCGGACGGACACGTCCGTTACCCACCGGTCCGGGAGGTGGGTTCCTGGCGCACGTGCTAGACGGTGCGGTGTGCCGTGTGATGTCGCGGCACGGAAAGGTCCTCTCGTGCGTTCCCGGCTTCTGCCCGCCTCCCTTTCGCTCGCCGTCCTCCTGTCGGTCGCCGGCCACGCTGGGGCACAGGCGGGGCCGGATCCCGTCGCCACGGTGGACGCCGGGCCGCCCCCGACGGTGACGCGGCTCGAACAGGTGACGCCCGATCCGCCGAGCCTGCCGCCGGAGGCCCGGGGCATCCTGGCCACGCCGCCGGCGCCGCCCGCTGCGCTGACCTCGTCCGGCGAGCTGTTCTGGATGCTCAAGGACTCCGGGTCGGTCCTTTGCACCCACACCGCCAACCACCTGCTCTGCCGGGGCTTCCGACAGGACGGGCAGCAGGAGGCCGGTGTGCTGGACGCGTGGTGGCCCGACCCCGCCTGTCGCCCGACCCGCGGCATCGCCGGCGACGGCTACGACGGTCAGGCGCAGGTCGGCTCGCTGACGCTGGGTGACCCCGCCGTCGGCAACGTGTGCTACCTGACCGCCGAGGCGGGCATCGAGCATCCCACGTTCATGTACTCGGACCCGGCGCTGACGGCCATGGCGAGGGCGGGCACCGCCCGCCTACCGGGCTGGGTGACGAGCGCACCGGCGACCCTCGGGGTAGCGGTGTTCGAGTTCCACTGAGCTGAGTCCAGCTGGACTGCGTCGTCCCGTTCGGGGGAACGGGCTGCGTTGTCTGTGCACCTCGCATCGGGCTCGAGCGGCGCGGCTGGACGGGCACCGCGGTGACCAGGGCATTTGTCCGACGTCCTCACCGGTACGGTCGCGGGTCGCGACCACAGGTGCACAGACACCGCTCGGCCATGGCCGTGCGGCGTCTGCCGGCGCAGCACGCCTCGCCACGGCCGAGCACGGCGACGCCGAATCGACAACGATTCGGCGCGACGCCTCAGGCGGCCGGGGCGGCACTCGGCCTCCTCATTCGCACGTAGATCGCACGGAGGGGGGTGGCCCACAGCGACCGCGATGGCTGCGCGCTGCGTCTCGGACAGCTTGGCGATGGTCGGGTTGACGCCTACCCGGGTCAGGCGCACCGGCCACGAGATCCGGGTCGATCGGGATCACCTGGATCCAGGTGGCGCTCATCGCGCGGCCGGACCCTCGCCCAGCGGCGCAACGTGCCCGGCCCGGCCGAGCCGGGAGGCCGGGGTCGTCGCCGCGGCCCTGGCGGTGCGGCGGCGCAGCACCCGCGCCAGCACGAGGCTGCCCACCAGCACCACGACCGACGCGGCGAGCGCACGGCGGTCGATGCGCAGGTCGGCCGCATCGAGGCGTTCGATCGAGCTGCCGGCGAGCACGAACGCCACCGTGCCGGGCAGCGACCCGAGGGCGGTGGCGGTGAGGAAGGGTAGCGACCGTACCCGCAGGTATCCGGCCAGGTAGTGCACGGCGTCGTAGGGCAGGAACAGCAGGCGCATGAGCAGTACGGCTTCGAAGCTGTTGGTGCGCAGCCGGTCGGTCCAGCCCGACAGCGCAGCCCGCGCCCCGCCGGATCCGGGCGCCGGCGCTTCGGCCGCCAACCCATCGGGCCCCAGCACCCTGCCGATCAGGTAGCCGAGCAACGCCGAGCCGTTGGCGGCCACCATCGCGGCGGCCAGGCCCAGCACCGGCCCGAAGAGCATGCCGGCTGCGATCGTGAGCAGGGTGGCGGGGACGAACACCAGCGGTCGGGCCACGCCGAGCGCCACGTAGACCGGCACCGCCCACCACGCGCCCCGGGCGGCATCCACCGCTCGTTGCAGCGTGGCGACAGCACCCGCGTCGGCGCCGCGTTGCACCCGCATCCACAGCACCGCGACCACAGCCCAGGCGATCGCCACCACGGCGACCCGGACGCGCCGGGCCCGCAGCGCTCGCCGCAACCAGGTCGCGCTCGGTCGGGTCGCGCTCGGTCGGGTCGCGCTCGGTCGGGTCGGCGGGGCCGGCGCCGGATCGGGTGGTGCGGCGCTCGAGACCATGGGGTTGGCTCCTCGGGAGGTCGGTGCGTCGCTTCCGCAACCCGGACCGCCCCGTCCGCATTCCGCTCGCCGCGGCTCGGGGTCAGAGGGCGAGCGCGGAGCGCGTGGCGGTGTAGACGGCCACGGTGACGAGGAGCCCGACGAACCAGCGGGCGAGGGTGGCGCCGGGCAAGCGCACGGCGAGGCGGTTGCCGACGAGCACGCCGGCCATGCTGGCGATGACGAACGGCGCGGCGGTCGACCACTCGATCCCGGTGGTCTGCACCCGTTGCGCCAGGGCGAAGGCGGAGTTGATGGCGATGACCAGCAACGAGGTGCCGACCGCCTCGGGCATCGGGTAGCGGAGCGCCAGCACGAGGGCCGGCACGATCACGAAGCCGCCCCCCACCCCGAAGAACCCGGTGAGGAACCCGACGAAGGTACCGGCGACGGCCACCTTCGCCACCGTTGCGGCGTCGAGCCGACTCCTGCCGGGCGCGGTCACGGCGACGTTGCCGTTCCCGGGCCCGGCGACGCCGGCGTTGCCCGGCGCGCTCGGCACCGCGCCACCGGAAGCGGTTGCCGGCGAAGCGACGGGGACGCTGCGCCGGGCGGAGGTCCACATGCGCCAGGCGGCGACGACCATCAGCCCGGAGAAGGCGAGCAGCAGCACGTTCGGGTCGACCTGCTCGTTGAGCTGTGACCCGGCGACCGAACCGCCGATGCCGACGAGGCCGAAGATCAGCCCCGACCCGACGCGGACCCGACGGGCCCGCCAGTGGCCGATCATGCCGACCAGTGCGGTCAGGCCGACGATGAGCAGTGACGTGGTGGTGGCGGACTTCGGGCCCTGCCCGGCGCCGTAGACCAGGGCGGGGACGGCCAGGATGGACCCGCCTCCACCGAGGGCTCCGAGGGAGATCCCGATGAGGAACCCCAGCGGCGAGGCGAGCAGGGCCCGCACGTCAGATCACCGTCCCCGGTGTACCGCCGTCGGTGACGACCGGCAGCCCGGCGGCGGCCCATTCCTTCATTCCCCCTGCCATGTTCACGACATCGTATCCGGCGGCGACGAGCGCCTCTGTCGCTCGGCCCGAGCGGTTGCCGGATCGGCAGACCGCCACGATGGGCGTGCCGGCGGCTGTGGGCACGACGGGGGTGATGTCGCCCAGCCGGCCCAGGGGAAGGTGGGTCGCGGCCGGCGCATGGCCGGCGTCCCATTCGTCGGCCTCACGGACGTCGAGCAGGAGGGCGCCGCTGCCGGCGCGGCGGTTCGCCTCGTTGACGTCGATCACGGTGATCTCGTTGGACATCGGTGTTCGCTCTCGTTCTGCTCAGGCGCTGACGCCGGTGCGCAGGCGGTTCACCATGGCATCGACGTCACAGCTGTTGGTGCGGTTGTAGGGAAGGCGGGCCAGCAGGGTGCCCATCGCACAGGTGTTGGTGACCGCCGCGAACGAGAGGCCGAACCCCAGCGCGCCGGCGACCCACTTGAGCTGGGGCACGGCGGCGCTGGCGACGACCGTCCCGGCGACGACCGTGCCGGCCACCAGCCGGACCTGGCGCTCGAGCGACCAACGCTGGGTCGCCCCCCGGCGGATGTCGAGGCCGGCCTGCTCCCAGGCGGTGATGCCGCCATCGAGCACGTGCAGGTTGCTCATGCCCATCCCGGCGAGGGCGCTCTCGGCTTTGGAGGCGCGCCCACCGGAGAGGCACACCAACACGACCGGCTCGTCGATGGCCGAGATGGTCTCGCCGTGCTCGTCGAGGTCGTCGAGCGGGACGTTGTACGAGCCGGGGATGTGCATCGTCTCGAACTCGCCGCCCGTCCGGACGTCGATGATCCGGGTCGTCGGGTCGTCTCGGAGCAAGGACCGCAGCTCGGCGGGGCTGATCCGGGATTGCATGGTGAGGGGAGCTCCTTGGTTCACAGGGGGGTACGGGGGGTTGGTTCGGAGGGGGTTTCGAGGGTCAGGCGTTCGCGTCGGCCGGTGCGTAGGGCACCACTGGCTGGTCGGCGCCGACCCAGGCACCGAAGCCGCCGGTGAGGTCCGACACGTCTCGGAAGCCGTTGGCCCGCAGCACGCTCGCCGCGATCGACGAGCGGTAGCCGCCGGCGCAGTGCACGACGGTGGGTGCCTCGGGGTCGAGCTCGGCGAGGCGGTCGAGCAGTCGGGGCAGGGGGACCAGCCGGGCGCCGGGGACCACGCCGCTGACCCGGGCTTCGCCCTCGTTGCGCACATCGACGATCTGCAGGCCGGTGATGTCACCGCGGCGTTCGGCCAGTTCGGTCGCAGAGATGCGTGCGGCGGGCACGACCAACTCGGGGTGGGCGACGAAGGCGGCGATGGGGTCGGCGAGCGCGCCGACCACCTTGTCGAAGCCGATGCGGCCGAGCCGCACCTTGGCCTCGGCGGCAGCCTCGTCGCTGGCGGCGATGAGGATGACGGCCTGGTCCGGGCGGATCACGTCACCGGCGTACTCGGCGAAGCGGCCCTCGAGCCCGACGTTCACCGAACCGACGAGGTGGCCGAGGGCGAACTCCTGCGCGGCGCGGGCGTCCACCAGCAGGGCGCCGTCGCGCTGGGCGGCGAGCACGTCCTCCATACCGAGGGGTGTGGGGGCGACCGTCTCGTCGAGCAGGGGACGGACCTGCATGTTGCGGCTGGCGGAGAAGGCGAAGTACAGCGGGGCTGCCGTCTGGCCCTCGGTGACGGCCCGGATGAACTCGTCCTCGCTCATCGGTTGCAGGGCGTAGTTGTAGCGGCGCTGCTCGCCGATGGTGGACACCGTCTCGGAGGAGAGGTTCTTGCCGCAGGCCGAGCCGGCGCCGTGGGCGGGGTAGACGCGGGTGGCGTCGGGCAGCGTGAGCAGCTCCTCCTGCAATGACCGGTACAGCTGGCCGGCGAGCTGGTCGGCCGACACGCCGACCGAGGTGAGCAGGTCCGGCCGGCCGACGTCGCCGATGAACAGGGTGTCCCCGGTGAGCACGCCGTACGGCTCGCTGTCGCCGGTGTGCTCGTACACGACGATGCTGATGGACTCCGGCGTGTGGCCCGGCGTGGCCCGGGCCTCCAGCGTGACCTCGCCCAGGGAGAGGCGCTGCCGGTGGGCGAGCGCGTCGATGGGGAACTCGGCGCGGTCCAGTGCGGCCTCGCCGTAGGAGATCAGCGCGCCGGTGGCGGCGGCGAGCTCGAGGTGGCCGGAGAGGAAGTCGGCGTGGAAGTGGGTCTCGATGACCCGTTCGATCCGCAGCCCGTGGGCGGCGGCATCCTCGAGGTACTGGTTGATGTCGCGCTGCGGGTCGACGACCACCGCTCGGCCGGTCGACTCGTCACCGATGAGATAGGAGGCGTGTGAGAGGCATTCCAGGTAGTACTGCCGGAAGAACATGCCATCACTATATACCCCGTGGGGTATCTTGACAAGTGTCCCCGGCGGATGGGGGATCAGCCGACCAGCGCGCCCACCAGGTAGTCGGCGAGCAGGGCGACGGCTTCTTCCGAGTGCTCGCCCCTGCCGTCCTCGGTGGCGAACGCCTCGGTTGCCTCCAGGCCGCAGAACGGGGTGATGGTGCGGCTGCCGCCGGGGTGGTCGGTCAGGTAGGCGGTCACGTCGTAGGCGTTGCCGCCGATCGCCAACCAACAGTCCTCGCTGGTGGCGTGGGCGGCGACATCGGCCAGCGTGGGACCATCCGGGAGCGTGGTGCCGGTCGAGCCGGTCGCCGGCCGGCCAGCGAGCGGAGCTCGGCGAGCAGCGACGGCGGGCC
>JADLEF010000042.1 GCA_020846295.1 Acidimicrobiales bacterium | reverse complement strand
GACCGGCACCGACCCGACCTCCCCCGAGCTGCTCGCCGGCGCCGAGCAGCTCGAGCCGTTCCTCCTCATCGGGTTCAGCTGGCGGGGCCCGGACGATCCCACCGCCCGCTTCCGGGTCCACACCGGCGCCGGCTGGACCGCCTGGCGGCCCGTCACCCGGGAGCGCGACCACGGCCCCGACCCCACCGGCTCCGTCGATCCCGTCGATCCCGTCGGGCCGGTCACCTCCGACCCGACCTGGGTGGGCGAAGCCGACGGGTGGGAGCTCGGCGTCGCCGACGGCGCCGCCGACGTGCAGGTCCACCTGGTGCGGGCCCGCCCCACCGACCGCAACGGCACCGAGGGCGGCGACGGCGACGCCGACGGCGACGGCGACGAGGGCGGCGACGGGTTCTCGCCGCAGCGCAACGGCATCCCCGCCGACGCCGCGCCCGCCGCCGGCACCCCCGTCGACGCCGGCGAGACCGCCCTCGGCACCGCCCGGCTGCAGGGCGAGCGCCCGGCCATCGCCACCCGGGCCGCCTGGGGCGCCCGGCCGGCCAAGGACGAGACGTGGACGGCCACGTCGCTGCGCCTCGCGGTGGTCCACCACACCGGCTCGGGCGAATCGAGCACCTACGCCGCGGCCGATGTGCCCGCCATGCTGCGAGCGGTACAGGCGTACCACCAGGACGCCAACGGCTGGAACGACATCGGTTACAACCTCGTCGTCGATCGCTTCGGCCGCATCTGGGAGGGCCGGCAGGGCGGCATCGACACCCTGACCGTCGGCGCCCACGCCTCGGGCATGAACACCGGCAGCGTCGGCGTCGTCGTCCTGGGGGACTTCCGCAGCGCGGCGCCCAGCACCGCAGCCCTCGACGGCCTCACCCAGGTGCTGGCCTGGAAGCTGTTCCGCCACGGCGCGGACCCGACCGCCACGGGCACGATGCTGCCCCGCTCCACCGAGCTGTTCGCCGCCGGCCAGCCGGTCACCCTGCCGCGCATCGTGGTCCACCAGGACGTCAACAGCACCGGCTGTCCGGGCAGCATCGAGCAGTACCTGCCGCAGCTGCGCGCCGCGGTCACCGCCCGCTACCAGGCGATGGTGGGCCAGGCCCTCCTCGGTGACGCCTCGATGGGCGGCACCGGATCCGCCGGCCCCGGCGGCCGGGCCCAGCCGCTGGTCGGCGACTTCGACAAGGACGGCCGCGACGACGTGTTCTGGTACGGCCCCGGCGCCGCGGCGGACGCCCTGTGGATCGCCAACGGCGCCTACGGCTTCCGCCCGCTGGCCCAGACGGTGACCGAGGACGGGACCGCCACCCGGCTCGACTGGAGCGGGGACGGCGCGGCGGACGTGCTGATCTCCGAACCCGGCCGGGCCACGGTGCGGCTGTTGCAGGGCGTGCCCGCCGCGGCCGGCGGTGGCATGACCGCCACCACGCTCAGCGCCTCCGGCGACGCCGTGCCGGTCGTGGGCGACTTCGACGGCGACGGGGACGAGGAGGTCTACTTCTACGACCCGGCCACCCGGAAGGCGACCTTGTTCGGCTACGACAACGGGACCGGGCCGTCCACCACCATCGACGTGCCCGGCGGGCCCTATCGCCCCTCGGTGGGCGACTTCGACGGCGACCTGCGCGACGACATCGTCTGGTACGCCCCCGGGCCGGCGGCCGACGCCGTCTGGTACAGCCGGGCCGGCGGCGCGTGGGAACACCGCGCCGTCGACGCCGGCGGGGACTTCCTGCCCCTGGTGGCCGACCTCAACGGCGACCAGCGCGACGACATCCTCTGGCGTCCGGCAGGCGGCGGGCAGATCCCGCTGTGGTGGGGTGGCGCCACTCTCACCCCGGCCGCGGCGGACTTCGGGCCCGCCGACCGGCTCGTCGCCGCCGATGTGGACGGCGGCGGCAGCGCCGACGTGGTGGCGGTCCGCCAGAGCGGCTCGGCCTCGGTCTGGCTGCGCCAGGGCGACGCCCAGCGACTCGGCCGCCAGGACTCGGTGCCACCCGGAGCGGTCGCCGTGCCGGCCGACTTCGACGGCGACGGCCGCCGCGAGCTGTGGTGGTGGGTCCCCGGGTCGACCGCCCAGGATGGCGCCCTCTGGCGTGCGGTGTGAGCACGTATCACCACACCCCGTAGCGATTCTGTACCGGATACCGACAATCCGACGCGCCGGCTGGGGATAACAGCACGCCTCGCGTCAGATTTCCCCAGGCCGCAGCTACGCTGGCTGCCTGATCGACCCTCTACAGCGGGGTCGACGCACCATCGTGGGCGGGTGGCAACAGCGACCATGGCGACCAACAGCGCAGACTCACGCCACGCCGCGTGGCTTGCCCTGGCGGTGCGACGGGCAGTGGCCGGCGCGGTGTTGTTGACCGCATCGGCGTTCCCCGCCATCGCCGGGGCCGAAGCCGCGTCCGACGCCGCCGCAGGCGGCGCGGCCGCTGCCGCAGGCGGCACCGCCGTCTCCCGGGAGCTGCAGGACGCCGCCCGCACGCAGGGCAGCGTGGACGTCATCGTCAAGCTCCGGCCCGCCGTGTCGAGCACCCCGACCCAGGCCGACACGTCGGCCGACCGACTGGTGGCCGCCGTCGAGCCCTCCGCCGGCCGTCCGGTGGCGGTGCTCGACACGCTCGGGGTGGTCGCCCTCGGCGCCACCGGCGAGGACCTGCAGCAGCTGGCCGCCTCCCCCCTCGTCGAGCGCATCGAAGCCGATCTGCTCCTCGCCCCCGCTCTCGACCGCTCGACCGCCCAGGTCGGCGCGCCCGCCGCGTGGGCGGCCGGCCAGACCGGCAGCGACCGGGTCATCGCGGTGATCGACTCCGGCGTGGACGCGGGCCACCCCGCGCTGGCCGGCAAGGTCCTCGCCGAGGCCTGCTTCTCCAACAACGGCTGCCCCAACGGCCAGTCCTCCATGACCGGCGCCGGCGCGGCGCGGCCGTGCAGTTGGGGCGACGGCTGCGAGCACGGCACCCACGTGTCCGGCGTCGCCGCCGCCAACGGGGAGCGACGCGGCGTCGCCCCCGGCGCCTCGCTGCTGGCCATCCAGGTCTTCTCCCCCGCGTCGGGCGCCAGCTGCGGCGGCGCGTCGAGCTGCCCCCGTGCCCGCACCTCCGACGTGCTCGCCGCGCTCAACCACGTCAACCAACTGGCGGTGGACAACACGCTGGGCCGCCCGATCGTGGCCGTGAACCTCAGCCTCGCCTCCGACGTCACCTCCCCCGGCTGCGACGATTCGATCCTGGCCGGCGCGGTGTCGACGCTGTGGAAGAACAACGTGGCCACCGTCGTGGCCGCCGGCAACAGCGGCCGCCAGGGCGAGCTGTCGGTGCCCGCCTGCATCTCCGCCACCGTCAGCGTCGGCGCGGTGGACGGCGGCGACGCGTACTGGCCGGTCTCCAACGCGTCCAGCGCGCTCGACTTCTTCGCCCCCGGCGTCGGGGTCACCTCGAGCTGGCCCGGCGGCACCTGGCGGGCCGCGTCGGGCACGTCGACGGCGGCGCCCCACGTGGCCGGCGGCTGGGCGGTCGCCGCCCAGGCGCTCAACACCACCAACCCCAAGACGATCTACGACTGGCTGCGCGGCCAGCAACCGACGATCAACGTGGCCGGCACCGCGGTGCCCCGCCTCAACCTGGCCGGGCTGGCCGGGTTGCGCTCGGCGCAGTTCAGCAACCCGCAGGACCTCGCCAGCGTGGTGGGCGACTTCGACGGCAACCGCTACGACGACATCTATTGGTTCGACCGCACCGGCGCCTCCAGCCAGATCTGGTGGTTCGGGCCCTCCGGCCGCGAGCAGGTCACCGCCTCCGCCATGTCGGGCACGTGGCGGCCCGTCGGCGGCGACTTCAACGGCGACGGCTACGGCGACATCTACTGGTACGACCCCAACGGCCCCACCTACTTCTGGTTCGGCCGCAGCGCCCGCGGCGGCTTCGAGGGCACCGGTCCGTTCTATCCGTGGGGAGACTTCACCCCTTTCGGCGGCGACTTCAACGGCGACGGCTACGACGACGTGTACCTCTACGACCGCAACGGCGGACAGTCCTACATCTTCTGGATGGGTCAGACGCCGGGCTGGCCGACCTTCGCCACCGTCACCTACGTGGGCATCCCCGCCTCACCCGGCGCCGGGTTCTCCCCCGCCGCCGGGGACTTCGACGGCGACGGCGACGGCGACATCTGGTGGGCGCACCCGAGCGCCGCCTACCTCGAGTGGTCCAACCGCAACGGCTCGTTCACCCGGCGCTGGGCCGTTCCCGGACCGTACCGGGTGGTATCGGCGGACCTCGACGGTGGCGGCGCGGCCGACGTGTTCCTCTACGCCCCGCACAACACGTGGCTGTGGTCGGGTGGCATCAACCCCGCCAACTCCTACCCCGCCG
>JADLEF010000041.1 GCA_020846295.1 Acidimicrobiales bacterium | reverse complement strand
TCCCGTCGCTGGCAACGAGGTCGTCGAAGCGTTGCTCGATGAAGGAACCCCACAGGATGGCCTCGCTGGTGTAGGACAGCGCCAGACCGGTCGTCCACGGGTGGTTCACGGGGTCACCCCACGCAGGATGGCCGGTCATGGAGAACGGCTGGGGCACGCAACGCTGGTTCAGCTTGTCGTAGGTCTTCATGGTGTTCGGCGAACCGAGCGTCCACACCGCGAACACCCCCTCGGCGTCGAGCAGCTCGTCCACCAGCGGGATGGTCCGGGCCGGGTCGTAGCCGTCGTCCTTGGTGATCATCGTGAGCTTGCGGGTCTTGCCGGTGACGTCCTTGATCCCGCCGCTCTCGTTGGCATAGTTCCACAGCACGTCCATGGCGCGGCCGATGTTGCCGTAGTCGGCCAGCGTGCCGGACTGCGCGGTGGTGTGGCCGATGGTGATCTCGGTATCGGTGAGCCCCTCGACGTTGGACCAGTCCGCTGGGCACGTCGAGAGATCGAGCACGAAGTCGCCGGGCCCCGTCAGCGTCTTGCCATCGGCGGACAGCCCGTAGCCGCCCTGCTCGATCTTGTCGACCACCGCGGCACGCTCGTCCTCCCAGAGCGCCAGCCAATCCTCGATCGTCTCGGGCGCCTTGGCCGGCGCGCTCGTCGTCGCGGCGCCCGATGTGGTGGTGGCCAACTGGTTCGCGATCTCGTTCTTGACCCCTTCGTCGATCTTCGCCGCGTCAGTGGCGATCTCGCTGCCGCCACCTCCGTCGTCCCCGCCGCAACCGGCGGCCAGCAGGCCCAACACGAACGCAATCGCGCCTACATGACGCACAGCGGCCATCGCAGTCTCCCCTGTTCCGGCAGGCGCATCGCCCGCCCCGACCCACTGTGACCCTAGTCACATATAGAGGAACCGTCGCTGGAAGTTTTGTTCTTCATTCGTTCTACTTTGACAACGTGCGAGACGCTCGCACGCTTGCGTGACATTGGTCCATCCGTGCCGTCAGACGCCATCGGTGCAGTCGGGTGCCGCACGCGGCCCGAGCGCCCGACGCAGCAACGCCAACCTTGGGGGGCGGTCGATGTCTGCACGTCGTCGGGCGCTCGCCGCGTCGGAGCGCACATGGTGCACCGACATGCCGGCGCTCGCGGTTGCAGGACAGCCGAGGGATGTCCAGCGCAGGCACGCCCATTCACCCACAAGAACCGGCGAGGCGCAAGCACCGCCTGCCTGCCGAGCCCGCCCCGCTGTGCGTCAGAACGGATCGGTGAGCGGCAGACCGAGCGCGGCCTGGCCGTAGGAGACGCACGACCGGTCGGTGTCGAACACGACATGGCCCTTCAACGTTTCGACATCGCGCTGGAACCGCTGGATCGGCGAGCGTTCGTAGTAAATGGAGGCACCGGCGCCGTCGCACGCGGTCGAGATGGCGTCGCGAGCGGCCAGCACCGCCTTGCCGGCGAGGAGCCGGGCCCACGCCCGCTGCTCGACAGTGAGCCGATGACCGCGGTCGGCTGTGTCGCACACGAGGTCGAGGCCGTCGCGCCACAGCAGCTGTGCATTGCGCAGCATCACACTGGCGTCGGCCAGCCTGGCCTGCGAGCGCGGCCGTCCGGCGGGCGTGTCGCCGGCGGTGGCGAACAGCACGCGGCTGGCGAGCTGGTCCTTGAACAGGGCAACGGTCTGTTCTGCAGCCCCGATCGTCACCGATGCGGCGAACAACGCCAGGGATGGGCCCAACGGGTAGCCCACCACCGCCTCGGGATGGATCGACGCACCGGGGTTGTCCTCGCCGGCGAACGCCGCGAACGGCACGGTTCGATGGGCGGGCACGAACACGTCGTCGGCCACCAAGGTGAGACTCGCCGTGGCCCGCATACCCGATGTGAACCAATCGTCATCCTGGCCGAGGTCGCCGATGGGCACGATGAACACCAGCGCGTTGGCCCGTTCACCGCTCGCCGGGTCACCCGAGTCGAGGCCGGCGAGGATGGCGTAGTCCGACTGTTGCGACGCCGAGCACCAGGCCCAGCGCCCGGTCACCCGGTAGCCGCCCTCCACCCGCCGCAAACGGCCGGACGGCTGCAGTTGCGCCACGGCCAACACACAGCCGTCCTTGCCGAACAGCTCATCCTGGGCCTCCAGGCCGAAGCGGGCGAACTGCCAGTTGTGTTCGATGAGGAACCCGACCACCCAACTCGTCGATGGGCAACCATGGGCCAGCACCCGACTGATCTCGCTGACCGTGCGCAGCCCGAGCCCCGGGCCGCCATACCGGCTCGGCACCATCGCGGTCAGCAGGCCGGCGGCCCTGACCTCTTCCATGGTCGTGCCGGGCACGCGTCGCGCCCGTTCGGCCTCGCCGGCCCGCTCGGCGAGCGCCGGTACGAGCGCCTCCGCCGCGGCGATGAACGCATCGTGCTGATCGGAACCGGGAGGCAGAGACATCGCAGCAGTGTAGGCAAGCGCGCTGAGCGCTCGATGCCACTGACCCGCGTCGATGTTGGTGTCAGCGCGGTCGGCTCAAACCCGCCGTCGAGGCTCGACGACGTACTCGATCGAGCCGGGCGCGCTCACGACCCCGAGGACCCGCGACAGGCTCGGGCATGGTGATGGGCCAGGGCTGGACCGTCCCACTCGTAGATGCCGCGATAGACGCCGTTGGCGTCATGGGCCAACCACAGCTTGGACACGACCCCGGGGAAGCCGACGAAGAGCGGCGTATGGAGGAGGCTCTCGACTCGGAACAGCGCGTGGCCGCGGCCGCTGATCCAGCGCAGACGGAACTCGACCACCACCGTCGCCGGCGCCGCAGTCCGCCCACGACGCCCGACGGTTTCGCGGTAGACGGTGGCGCGGGACCCGTCATCGCAGCGGAGCGCCACACCGAGGTGCTCGACCGGCTGGCCGATCCGGCGACGCGCCAGCAACACCGTGGTGGCACCGATGCAGCGCAGCACGGCCGCGGCTGCGCAAGCACGCCGGAGTGGGGCGCGTCCGGCTTGCACGATGGCAGTGCGCTCGGCGGCGGGTTCTGGGACGGGCCGGGGGGCGGTGCCGCTCGCGGTGCGATGACGGCAGATCATCGGGCGAACCCTCCTGGGGGCGTGACGGTGCTCGCTGTGCACCTGCGCCGGTCGCTCGGTCGGTCGCGGGAGAAGGTGCCACGTCGTACGGAGGACCCCGACGAACAACCCCGCACGAGACCTCGGTCAACGTGGTCCCGATCGTGGACCTCCGTCGAAGGTCCGGCAATCGCCGGTTCACTCAGCGGGCCGGGGGACGCGCTGCTCGACAGGCTGATCGAGCCGACGGGCGAGCGAGTCGAAGATGCGCATGACGTCGAACGGGAGCGGGAACACGATCGTCGAGTTCTTCTCGACCGCGATCTCGGCCAGGGTGGCCAACGTGCGCAGCTGCACCGCTGCCGGATGCACCTCCAGGATCTCCGCCGCCTGGCCCAGCTTCTCGGCTGCTTCGAACTCGCCCCGAGCGTGGATCACCTTGGCCCGCCGCTCGCGCTCGGACTCCGCCTCGCGGGCCATGGCGCGCCGCATCTGCTCGGGCAGCTCGACGTCCTTGACCTCGACCATCGTCACCTCGATGCCCCAGGGCTCCGTCGCCGCATCGATCAGCTCGCACAGCTTCGCGGCGAGCAACTCCCGCTCCCGCAGCAACGTGTCGAGATCGACCTGGCGCAACACGGTGAGCAGCGTCGCCTGGGCAACCTGCGCCGTGGCGAAGGCGAAGTTCTGCACCGACATGACCGCTTTGGTCGCGTCACGTACCACGTAGTACGTCACGCCGTTCACCTTGACCGTCACGCTGTCCTTGGTGACCAGCTCCTGGGTGGGCACCTCCAGCGCCACCGTGCGCAGGCTCACCCGCTCGATCCGGTCGATCAGGGGAAGCACGAGGATCAAGCCGGGGCCTCGGGCACCCTTGAGGTGACCGAGGCGGAAGAACGCCGCCCGCTCGTACTCGGTGATGATCTTGAGCGAGTTCGCCGCCAACAGCACCAGGACAGCGGCCGCGACGGCGAGCACCACGAGGACGGTCATCGGTACACCTCCGATGCGGACTGACAGCCGCGCGCCGAGCATCCACCGGCGTGGCCGCCCGGGGCAGGGCCACGAGGCCCATCGGTGAGCGCGTTCGGCCCGATCACGTTCGAGCCACCCGCGCTCCGGCGATGAGCAAGTCGGCCAGATCGTCGCTCGGCCAGTGATCGGCCTGCCGGACGGCATCGGCGAGCAACGGCGCGAGCACGGCGGCGCACAGCACCGTGGCGACCCGCACGATGGCAGCCCGCTGCGTCAGCAGCGCGACGGCCACCGGTGTGAGCCCCCCGATGAGCAGCAGTTCGATGCATCAGCGTCGCCTGTGCGGCTCCGCGTCGGCAGAGGCGGAGGTCACCCGATCCACGAGCGAAGGAACCACACCGGAGGGCCCCACCCAGCACGCTGCCGAGCGAACCGGCGCGTACCTCTCGGCATGACGCCCAGACCGTCGTGCACCTCGGATCGGTCGAGCGCCCTCTCCGGTGTCACACCGGGGCTGGGCAGCGGATCAGAGGGCTCGACCATCGAGGGAGCAGCGCTCTTCCTTGCCGTGTGCAGCGTATCGCGAGGGGTGGGCCTTGCCGCAAACAACTCCGATGTGCTGTCAATGCACGCCGCCGCCGGCGACGGCCGGTGGGAGGAACGGAGGTCGAGCGATGGCGAACGAGACCGGCAGCATGGACGCCGCGAACACCGATCCCGCCGTGGTGATCGCCGGTGGCGGTCCCACCGGGATGATGCTCGCCGCCGAGCTGAAGCTGGCCGGCGTGGACGCGGTCATCGTCGAGCGGCGAGCCAACCAGGATCTCGACGGGTCGCGCGCCGGTGGGCTGCACCCGCGCTCGATCGAGGTCCTCGATCAGCGTGGCGTCGCCGAGCGCGTCATCAACGCCGGTCAGCCCGGCGCGGTGTTCGGCTTCGGTCAGTCGATGTTCCCCGTCGGCGATCTGCCGACGCGGCACTCCTACGTGCTCGCGTTGTGGCAGAGCGAGTTCGAACAGCTGATGGCCGCATGGGTCGCCGAGCTGGGCGTGACGACGCTTCGCAACCGTGAGGTCGCCGGCTTCACCGAACACGAGGGCAACGTGGAGGTGCACCTGTCCGACGGTGCAACCCTGCGCGCGCAGTACCTCGTCGGCTGCGATGGTGGGCGCAGCGTGGTGCGCAAGGCCGCCGGCATCGACTTCCCCGGCCTGCCCGCCACGACCAGCTGGCTCATCGCTGAGGTGGAGATGGACGGCGACCCTCCGATGGGCTTCACGCACACCAGCGAGGGCAGCCACGCGATCGGCCGTCGCGGTCCCGATGAGCCGATCCGGCTCGTCATCCAGCAGCCGTACGTTCCTGGTGCTCCCGAGCCCGGTATGGACGAGCTGCGCGCCGGGCTGCGGCACGTTTACGACAGCGAGTTCGGTCTGCGCCGTGCCGGCTGGATCTCGCGCTTCACCGACGCCACACGTCAGGCGGCGACCTACCGCAGGGGCCGCATCCTGCTCGCCGGCGACGCCGCCCACATCCATCCGCCGCAAGGTGGTCAAGGTATGGGCACCGGCATCCAGGACGCGGTGAACCTCGGCTGGAAGCTGGCGCAGGTCGTCGAGGGCACCTCGCCGGATGCGCTGCTCGACACCTACCACGATGAACGTCATCCGGTCGGGGCACGCGTGCTGCAGAACACGCGAGCGTCGGTAGCCATCGGCATCCAGGACGAGCAGCACCAGGCGCTGCGCGAGATCATGGGCGACCTGCTGAGCCTCGACGACGCCCGCCGAAAGATCGCGTCGATGCTCTTCGCCCTCGATGTCCACTACGACCTCGGCCAAGGACACCCGCTCCTCGGCCGCCGCATGCCTGACCTCGACCTCGAGGTCGATGGCCGGCCGACCCGTGTCTTCGAACTGCTCCACGACGCCAGGGCGGTCCTGCTATGCCTTGACGCCCGGGCCGAGCGCTTCGACGGCAACCCATGGATGGATCGGGTGAACACGATCACCGCAGCGGCCGGCAGCCGCTGCGAGGTGCCGCTCATCGGGATGGTCGACCTCCCTCCCGCCGTGCTCATCCGTCCCGACGGCCATGTCGCGTGGACCGGCGATCTCTCCGATCCCGAGCTGCCCGACGCGCTCACGCGCTGGTTCGGTGCCGCCGATCGGTGACCGCGCTCCCGCCACGCCGCAACGGATCGTACCGCGAGGTATGCCGTGCCGGCTCGCCCCCTGTGCCCGGGTATCAGCACCAACCATCGGCAGCTCTGTACGGACGCAGCGCTCGTGGCAGCGCACTGTGTGCCAGGAGGCAACGATGGCTCGATGGAGTACCGACCTGGGGGTCGCCGTACAGGGGACGCTCAGCTTCGACGGGCCATCCAATGCGGTATGGTTCGTGGCGGCGGACGGTCGGCTCGGCTCGCTTCGCGTGCTGGGGCAGAGGCTCTCGTGGCACGGCGAGGGCTGGGAGGACGCCGCCGCCGCCGTTCCGCTCGCCGACGGGCTCAACCTGGCGGTCATCCACCGCAACGGGGCGGTTGACGTGGTCGCCATGGCCGACGCCGGGGCGGCCGTCGCTCACCGGATCCTCGCTCTCGCCGGCACGGTGATCGCCGCCGCCGGTTCCGAGCACGGTCTCGTCGCCCTGCTCGCCACCGGTGATCTGGTCAGCGTCGATGTCGCCACGGCGTCGGCGGCCACCATCGCCACCGGCATCGACACCCCCCTCGGCCTCGCCGTCGATCACGCCGGCCGTGCGCTGATCGCCGCAGGCGTGCCGCCGGAGCTGTTCCGCATCGACCTCGCCGACGGGCAGCCGGTCGGGGAGACCCTGGCGCTCACCGAGACGCCGGCCGCGCTGACCGGCCACCCCTGGCACGACGGCGCACTCGTGGCCGGCGCCACCGGTCTCGCCGCGGCGCTCTGGACGGCGACGGACACCCACATCGATGCCACCCCCGCCGTCTCGGCCCTGGCCCGTTGGCACAGCCTGGTCCTCGCCGCCGCCGGCACGACGATCGAGCTGATCGAGTGGGGCGACGATGTCGCCAGGTTGCCCCTCACGGCGGCACCGGACCCCCTCGTGGCCGGGGGCTGGGTGCCGCTGCACGTCGACTACGCGGCCGCCGGTCTGGACCCCGCCGAGGTGGTGTGGCGGGTGGCGGAGGGACCCGAGGCCGGCGGCGTCTCCGTCGCCCGGCCCGCCGACGGCGACCGGTTCTCCTACGAGCACCGTGTCCTGGCCGGCACCGGTTTCGCGGAGTTCACCGTCGAAGCCGGCCACGCCGTCACCGGTGAGATCCTGGGGTCCCGTCGCTTTCGCACGGTGGACGTGTGGCCCGACGTCGAGGTGGGGCCGCCCATGGCGATCACCGGCGAGCAGCGGGTCTACGCCCGATGGGGAGGCGGCTCCGCCGGCCCGGAGAACGTGCGGATCCACCCTGCTCCTGAGGTGATCGAGCTGGCCGTGGTGGTGCTCCGGACCAAGGGCGCGTCGAGCACCGTCGACGGGCAGGCGCGGGTGGACCGCTTCGAGGAGGTGGTGCTGGCCGACACCGGCGAGTCGGTGCTGCGCTTCTACGAGGAGGTGTCCGGTCGGAACCGACCGGCCGGCACCGGCGCCGACCCCAAGGGCTCCACGGTCAGCTTGCTGGGCGGCCGGGTGTTCGGGCCGATCGACGTGCCCTACGCATGGGGCGACTTGTTCGCCCCGGCCAACCAGTCCGATCCCTGGGGTTCCTGGGATCCGAAGGACGGCACCTGGGACGTGCTCGGCGGTACGTTCTCGAGCCACCTACAGGACCTCGGTCTCGCCGAACAGGTGTCCCGCAACGCCGACTCGGTGGTGTTCGCCGTACTGCCCGGTACTGACGACCCCTACAAGGTGGGCGGGAAGCAATGGTCGGCGCAATGGACCTGGGCGTACGCCGGCGACGCCCAGCTCTTCCACAAGACCCAGTTCGCAACCTCGTTTCAACGGCGGCCGGCCACGATCATGCCGGCGGCGTTCCCCGCCAACCATCCCACCGCCTGGGCGGAGCGCGAGTGGGTGACTGCGCTGTGCCACGAGTTGGGCCACAACCTCGGCTGCCCCGACCTCTACAACAAGGGCTCGTTCCCCGCCGAGGTCGGCGGCCGCACGATGGGCAGCTGGGACCTGATGGACACCGACATCGACCTGCCGCACCTGTCGCTGGCACACCGCATGCGGTTGGGTTGGGTGAACCCCGCCTGGGTGGAGGTCTTCAACTTCGCCCAGAACCCCAGCGGCAGATCGGTGCGTCTACAGGCGGCGGAGACCATCGCCCGCAGCGGCCCCACAGGCGGTCGGAAAGCCGGCATCGAGGTGCGGATCCGACCAGGCTGGAACTACTACTTCGAGTACCGGCGGCAGCAGGCGGGTCAGGTGGGAGACCAGTCGCTGCCGGTCGCCCAGGCGATCCTCGGCACCGACGTGAACCTGCCGGCGGCCGAGGAGGTCGACCGACCGTTGATCCTGCAGCTGCCGGCCGATGTCGACGGCGACGGGCCGGTGCTGCGGACCGCCGGCACCGACTACGAGGAGAGCGACGTCACCAACCCCGACCGCCTCAACGACTTCCGGCTCACCCGCCAGCGTGCCTCGGTGCTCGGTCGAGATCCGAACGAGGTCACCGTCCAGGTCGACTACGTGGGCGCTCACCGGGCCGAGCTCCAGATCCGACCGGCCCCGGGGCGCGGCAAGTTCAAGAGTCCCGACATCTCCATCGACGGGCCGGGCGGGGCGGATGTGGTGGTGAAGGGCAAGACGGTCAAGATCAAGGTGTCGGTGCGCAACGCCGGCAGCAAGGGCGCCAACGACGTCAACATCCGGGTGCAGTGGCTGCCCTTCACCACCTCGGCGGGACCGTGGAACGCGCTCCCGAGCCCGGCTCGCCAGACGATCCCCTCCAACCAGTCCCGTGCGTTCATCGTGGACTGGGCGGTGCCGGCATCGATGCAGCTGGACGGCAAAGAGGTCGAGCACTTCTGCGTCCGGGTGGACGTGGACCGCTACACCGACCCGCTGGATCCGAACGGTGACGAGATCGTGGTGCACAACAACTGGGCGCAGTCGAACTTCGCCACCCCCGCGGTGGGCTACGGGTCGCCGTCCGAGCGCAGATCGACGGCGCTGGCGGCGCACAACAAGCTGCCGGTCCGAGCGACCCACCGCACCGTGCTGCAACAGACCGGCGAGCACTTCCGCGCCTATGTCGGCGCTTCGTGGATGGCGCTGGATGCAGGACAATCCGGGGTGACGACGCTCGACTACGAGTCCCTCTCCGGCGACGCGGCGCTCGGCGAAGCGTTCGCCCTTGCCGTCGAGCACGCCGAGGGCGAGCAGATCGGCACCGACCTCTCCGCGACCGGGTTCCTGTTCGCCCCGACGGTCGCGGACGGCCCGCTCGAACGCTTCGGCGCCCAACTGTTCGTCCGCGCCGGACGTCGCACGTTCATCGAGGTCGCCGCGGCACAGGGGGAGGCCGTGCTGGGCCAGGTGCTCGCCGGCTGGCCTGAGGACGCCGTGCCGGTCGATGGGGGCGAGGTCCGCGTGACCGGCTGGCTGGTGGACCTTCCCGATGAGCAGTTCTGGCGCGACTCGACGGTGCGCCCGGACGGTTCGTTCGTGGCGTTCTTTCCCGAGCAGCTGTTCGAATTGCTCCAGATCGGGCGCTGCCGGTTGGCGGTGCACTATTTGGGCACGGGGCGGTTCGCGCCGTGTCACAGCGAGGACCTCGAGGTGAACTGACGGAGATGGCCGTACTGATGTCTTCAACAACAAGGAAAGGTGGCGTGATGGCCGGAGCCAAGGTTCCCATCAACATCGAGCAGGACGGGTACGACGTCACGGAGGGGCTGGCCGTCGACGCCGATGCTGACAGCTCGGTGCGACGCTTCATCCACGACGGGCACGCCATCGAGATCGAGACGCACTACCGCGTCACCATCGACGGGGTCGAGTTCCCCGACCACATCCACGTCGCCGACAACGGCACCGTGCACTACCACGGCCTGCCGCAGTACTCGACGCCCTCGGCCATCGATCTGGTGCGGCGCATCGTCGACCGGTTGAGCGAGACGCCGCCCCCGCCTGCGATCGGGTCCTCCGGCGAGCCCATCGACCACGACGACCACCCGCACCACGACGACCACCCGCACCACGACGGCGGGCACTGAGCGATGGGCATCAGGAACGACGTCCAGCGGGCCACGACCGATCGAGCTGACTACACCCGGGGCTGCGTGCTGCTGAGCCAGGAGCTCACCGGCATCACCGCACGGCAGGCCGACACCGCGCTGCGCCGCACCGTCCCCGGGTGGCAGGTACGCACCGACGACCCGGAGCGCGAGCTGTCGAGGTGGGACCTCTACGTCCTGTGGCACTACGTCACCATGAACATGCCGACGGCAGGTCGAGGCGCGAACCGGGCGCACGGCGGGCCGATCTTCCTTCCCTGGCACCGGATGTTCCTGCTGCGGCTGGAGCAGGACCTGCAGCGGGTGCTCAACCGGCCCGACTTCGGGCTGCCGTACTGGGATTGGGCGAGCGACCGTGCGTTGGGCTCGACGCTGTGGCAGTCCAACCGGCTGGGGACGAACAGAGGGGCGGTCACCACCGGAGCCATCGGCGCGCTGCGCGTGCGCGTGACACAGCGGTTCGACGTGCGGATCGGCCGATACCTCGAGGTCCACGCGCCACGACCGATCGAGCGTGCGGCCGGCACCGATCCCGACGCGCCCACGCTTCCGACCAAGAACGATGTCGCGGCCTGCCTCGGCGAGACCGCCTACGACCTGCAGCCCTTCGACATCGACTCGTCGGCACCGGACGGATCGGCCGGGCTGCGGAACCGGCTCGAAGGTTGGCGGCCGGTCGGCCCCGGTCTGCACAACCGGGTGCACGTCTGGATCGGCGGTGACATGTCGCCGGGCACCTCGCCCAACGACCCGGTCTTCTACCTGAACCACTGCAACGCCGACCGCATCTGGGAGGCGTGGATGACGATGCACGGGCGGCGCTACGTCCCCGACGGCACCGCCAACGGAGGGTCGGTGCCGGGACACAACCTCGACGACCCGATGGTCGCCCTCCTCGGCACCTCGCTCACCCCCGCCCAGGTCCTCGACGCCGCGTCGTTCTACAGCTACGACAACCTCGATGTTGCCGCTTGACCCGGAGCACCGGCGAGCGCAGCTTGAGATCGCTACCATACCCAGGCGAATGGCAGCAACGTCCCTATCCGTGCTCCCACCCTTGACCTGAGGTGCAGCGATGACGGCCACGACAGACGAACCGACCACGCTCTACGGCGCCGGAGCGCGCCGACTCCAGGAGCACTTCGACTCCCGTCGCCTGGCGGATCGGCTGGAGGACATCACGCTGCACACCTCGCTCGACCAAGGCGACATCGACCTCGTCGCCGACCAGGCGGCGGTGTGGATCGCCACGGTCGATGCGGACGGCTGGCCGGACGTCTCCTACAAGGGCGGCAGAGCCGGGTTCGTCGAGGTGGTGTCGCCATCAGAGCTGCGGATGCCGATCTTCAACGGCAACGGCATGTGGCGCACGCTCGGCAACATCATCGACAACGGACGGGTCGCGTTGCTCTTCGTGGACCAACAGCGTCCGTGGCGCATGCGGGTCCACGGCAGCGGGGTCGTGCACCTCGACGCCGGGACCACCGCCTCGTTCGTCGGCGCAGAGGCGGTGCTGGCCGTTCGGGTGTCCCGGGTCTTCCCCAACTGCGGGCGGTACATCCACCAGGACGGCGCGATCTCACCGTTCGTCCCGGAGGAGGGCCGATCGGCACCGATCCCCGACTGGAAGCGGATCCCTGCGCTGCGCGAGGTGCTCCCCTCGCAGGACCCCGCCCGTCACGAGTAGGGCGGGCGGAGCGGGCCCACGCGCGGCGCCGCCTGGTCACGTTCGACGTGTACGTCCACCCATCGCCGAAACCTTCGGGTCGGTCGCTCCAGGCGCGGCCGACCGTGCGTGCTGCACCTCGGGTGCGTCGGGGCGGGGCGGGAGCGACACGGCGAGGACGGCGACGTCGTCGTTGTAGCCGCTCGGCCCGAAGTGCTGCAGCAACGCATCCAGGTCGAGCCCATCGGTGTCGCGGAGGTAGCGGAGCAACGCCGCCTCACCCTCGAGGGCGCTGCGCCCGACCACGTCGTTCTCGATCAGTCCATCGGTGTAGAGCAGCAAGGTCATCCCCGGTGTGAGCTCGATCTTGGAGATCTCCCAGACCGGCCGCACGGTGATGCCCAACGGAGGGCCGACCCGGGGTCGGTCGAACTGTGCGCCGCTCGCGTCGAGCACGATCGGCCAGGGGTGGCCGGCGGACACGTAGCGCAACGACGCCTCGCCGACGCCGATGCGACCGGTGTTGATCGTCACGTACTCGTCGTGGCGTCCATAGCGGAAGAACGCATCCTCGAGCGCGCCGATCCAGACCACCGGATCGGAGGGCTCCCGGTTGGCGATCGTCTTCCAGCCGGCCCGGATCGCCGCGCCGAGGGCGGCGGCGCGGGGGCCGTGGCCGCACACGTCGCCCATGATGTAGCCGAGCGACCCGTCGCGCAGCTCGAGCGCGTCGAAGAAGTCCCCGCCGAGCTGCAGCCGCTCGTCACCGGGCGTGAAGCGAGACGACACCTGGACGAACGAGGGCGGCACCGGCCGCGGCACCAACGAGGACTGGAAGGCGTCCGACAACGCCGCCCGCACCTGCGCCTGCTCGAGCTGATCCTCCCGGCGGGTGCGCTGCGCTGCGATCAAGGTGCCCAGCAGGCAACCCGTCCCGATGATGACCAGCCGCGCCACGTAGGCGCCGAGCGCGAGGTCCGAGAGGAACCACCCCTCGACCGCCGCCACCACGAAGCAGAGCACACCGATGATCGCGGTTCGACGCCAGGACAGCACCGCCGCCGCGGCGAGCAGCGGAAGCAGGAAGATCGCAAGCGGGTGCTCGGCGTCGGTCGCGAGCAGCGGGTAGCCGGCGGCGAGCAGGACCATGAGCCCGATCGCAGCCATGGTCCAGGTCCTCGCTCCGGCACCACGCTGCAAGCACACCCCTCAACTCGACCGCACCCCGCCCGCCCAACGTACCGCACCGGCGGTCGATCATCTCGGCGTGCCCGGGTCGGCCCGGTCCTGGAGGGTCGCGGCGAGCTCATGGCGCCCGACGCAGGCGGCGGCCTCGCCGTAGTAGCCGAGCAGGCGTCGTTGGTGCGTCGAGGCGTCGAAGGCCGCGAGCACCTTGGCGCGGGCCGCCTCGCCCATCCGTTGCGACGCGCCGGGATCGGCCTGCAACTCCCCCAGCCCGCGGGCGAGCGCAGCCGGATCGTCATGGGGGACGACCAACCCGGTGACGGAGTCCTCGACCAGCTCCGGTAGACCTCCGAGCCCGCTGACGACGGGTGGGACCGCGGCGGCCATGGCGTCCAGCACCGCCAACGGCATGTTCTCATGGCACCGAGAGGCGGCGATGACGGCTCGAGCGTTGCGAACCAGCTCGCCGACCGCTCGCCCGTCGATGTGGCCGACGAAGGTCACCTGGCCAGGGGCCACCCGCTCGGCGAGCGACTCCAGGCTGCTGCGCTCGGGGCCGTCGCCGGCGACGGTGAGTCGGGCGTCGGGAAGCAGCCCGATCGCCTCGATCGCGGTGTCCACGCCCTTCTCGTCGGACAGCCGCCCGATGGAGACGAACCCGCTTCCGGGTCCACAGCGAGGCACTGTTTGCGATGCATCGACGTAGTTGTTGAGCTGGCGCACGCGGTCCGGGAAGACGCCGCCTCGACGCAGCTGATCGGCGAGGAACACGCTCGGTGCGATGAACCGTTGCACCGGGGCGTAGGCCTTGAGCCAGCGGTGCAATCCCGATTCGATGCTGAGCACCGCACTCGCGGCGAGCGAGCCACCCTGGCATCGACGTCGGGTTGCCTCCCACACCTTGCCGCCGACGCACGCGTCGCACAGCGCGCCGTGGCACAACAGGTGGTAGGTCGGACAGATCAGCTTGTAGTCGTGCACCGTCATCACCGCCGGCACGCGCCCCCGGGCCAGGGGCTGCAGGATCGAAGGTGAGAGTTGGTGGTAGATGTTGTGCAGGTGCACCACGTCCGGCTGGAACCGTTCTACGACCTCCGCCATGCCGCGCGCCGCGGACCGGGAGTACACCATTCGGCCGGCCGCCACCAGCCGATCGCGAAAGCCGGGCGGCGGTGGATCCAGCGACACGTAGGGCGGAAAGAATTCACTGTAGGTCGCCGTTACGTTGCTCTCGTCCTGCATCGCGAAGAACTCGACACGAGCACCGTCGCGCTCCTGCCGTGACGCCAGGTCGAGCATGTACACCGACGCGCCGCCGGCGCGTCGCAAGAACTTGTCGACGTGCAGGATCCTCGCCGGCCTCACCCCTGTCATGTCACCGCTTCCAGCGGCCGTGTGGCTCGCCTGTTGCCGTCTCCGTCTGAGGAGGGTACCAACGGTGACCCTCCATATATGGAGAGTGGAGATCACAACATCGCGACGATCGTTTCCACAAGCTCTCCATGCAACGCACCGGCGCCCGCCGTCCGGCGCCGCCAGTGGCGCTCGTGGCGAGCATCACGGTGGAGAGCCGTGCCTGTTCCGGAGCATTGGCGCGGCGCGCCGTCCGCCTCACGCCGACCGCAGGGGGCAACCGCTAGGGTCCGACCCGACCACCAGGGGGAGACCATGGCTGAGGACACGACGGCAACCGACCTCGACCCGGAACACCGCCACGCGGACGGGCGGCCACAGACCGACGAGGAGCGCCGCAACCTGGCGGCGATCGAGCGGTTCCGGGAGTTGTACAACGGTGAGGACATGGAGCGCTTCGTCCGCGAGGCGTACGCACCGTCGTTCCACGTGCTCAACCTCGACGGCTCGTCGTGGACCGCAGGTGCCGCGAACCCGCAGAACCTCCTCGTCGATGCGGAGTCCTTCATCCGGGCCGAGGTGATCATCCGGGCGAAGGCGCCGGGGCGGCGGATGACGTTCCGGCGGGTCGTCCCGTCGGGCAACGTCGTCACCGTGGAGGCGTCGATCGTCGACGAGTCCCGGCCGGGCTGGGAGCTGTCGTGGTGCGGGATCTACACCTTCGACGGCGAGGGCCGCATCCTCTCCGACCACACCTACCTCAATCGGATGGACTGGCCCGGGCTCGGTGAGCTGTTGGCGAAGGGCAGGTCCTGACCGATCACTGCCGCGCCATCGCGCCGGTGCCGATGATGGCCTCGCGTTGGCCGCGCCGCCGCGCGGCGTCGCGCACGGCGCGCCACGACAGCGCCGACCAACGCTGGGCACGCCACGCGATGACCCCGACGGCGAGCGTGGGGGCGTAGGCGAGGAGACGGCTGCCGAAGGCGTCGGCGAGGCGCGGCCACAGCTCGAAGTGGGTCAGATAGATCCAGAGGCTGGCTGCGGCCAGGGTCGACAGCGGCTGGACGAGGATGCGGGGTACGGGCACCGTGCGGGACCAGGCCAGCAGGACCAGCCCCGCAACGATGGCCGTCTCCTTGCGCGGCGAGTGGAAGAACCCCGGCATGGCGGCGAGGGCCAACGCGCAGGTGAGCACTCGGCGAGGGGCATCGGTGGAGCGATAGACGAGCCATCCCAGCAGAAAGAACCAGGCCACGCTGTGGGTGCGGTAGAAGGAGAAGTGCCAGGCCTCCGGTAGACGCCACCAGGAGCGGATGGCGAGGGCGCCGAGGAACAGCACCAACGGCAGCCCGTAGGGCGCGCGGCGATGCAACCGATCGACCGCGGGGACCACGAGCAACAGCGCCGCCGCCACCGTCAGGTGCACGAACACCTCGAAGAACCAGTACGCCCAGTGACCGGCGAAGAAGGTGGCGGGCGAACCGACGTAGTTGTGCACGAGCACCAACATGGATGGCTCGTAGTTGCCGAACAGCACGAGCCCGGCGGTGAGCCACACGACGGCCGGGGTCGCCACCCGGGCCGCGCTCCGCAGCGCCGCACCCAGCCGGTGCGTCGGCGATTCGATGTCGGCGATGAACCGAGCGAAGTTGTAGCCCGCCAGCGCCAGCATCAGGTGGGCGCCCCCCGGCGAGCGCACGATGCCCATGTGGTAGGAGACCACCATGCAGATGGCGATGGCCCGAAGCGCGATCGTGGTGTCGACGAGCGCCGCGCTCGATCGCTCAGATGCCACCGGTGCCGCCGACCGCGCCAGCTCGCCGAGCGGGCGATGGTGCCAATCGCTCGGCAGTGGCCCGAGGAACGACTCGAGTCGCACCGAGCATTCGACGTAGCTGAGCGAATCCCCGCCCAGCGCGACGAAGGAGAGGCCCGGATCGACGGCCCGTCGCCCGAGCACGACCGCGACGATCCGGCACACCTGCTCGGGCAGGTGCTGCGAACGGGCGGCGGCCGACGGCTCGCGGCCGACCGGGTGCCGGTCGTCCTCGGATCGGGGCCACCGACTCGCCAGGGCGGCGTAGTCCACCTTGCCGGCCTCGTTGCGCTCGATCGCGACGTCGGCTCGCACCTCGATGACGTGCGGCGCGAGGCCGAGTCGGTCCACGACGACGGCGTGCAGCGCGTCCGGGTCGCTCCCCGGCGCCGCGATCCGCAACGTCCGGTCGTCCCCGATGGCGACGACGGACCCCGTCGCCGCGGGACGCAACATCGCCTCCACCGCATCGAGATCGACCCGCACCCCGAACAGCTTGATGAAGCGCGACACGCGGCCGATGATCTCGAACACGTCGTCATCGGCGTGGTAGCGGGCCACATCGCCCGTCGCCAGCTCGTCGAGCATCGCGCCCGCGGCGAGATCCTCGATGCAACCGGCGTAGCCGAGCATGACGTTCGGTCCCCGGTAGACGAGCTCACCTTCGCATCCGTCGGGAATGGGAGCCGGTGCGCCATCGTCGGCGACACCGCCGGGCATCCGAAGCGCCAGCCGACCACCCGGTATGGCGCGGCCGATCACCTCGGGCCGCTTGGCGGCGAGGTGCGGAGGCAGGTAGGCGATGCGCGCGGTGGCTTCGGTCTGGCCGTACATCACGAACAGCTCGACGCCCCACGTGCTGCAGCGCTCAGCCCAACGGCGGACGTCGTGCGCGGGCATGCGACCGCCTGCCTGGGTGACGAAGCGAAGCGCCGGCGTCGCCAGCCACGAGCAGTCGGCGCGGTCCAGCAGCTCGAAGGTGTAGGGCACGCCGGCGATGTTGGTCACCTGGCGAGCGACGAACAGCTCCCGGAAGCACGGATCGACCACCGACGACTCGGTCAGCACCATGCCGGCGCCGACGGAGAGATGGGAGTGCAGCACCGACAAGCCGTAGCAGTAGTGCAACGGAAGCGTGCTGATGGCCCGATCATCGGAGTGAAGCCCCAGATAGTCGGCGATCGAGGCGGCGTTGGCCAGCAGGTTGCGTCGGGACAGGCGCACCAGCTTCGGGCAGCCCGTCGAGCCCGACGTGGGCAGCAGCAGCGCGAGGTCGGGGTGGAGCGTCGGGCCGGGTCGGTCCCACCGCCTCATCTCGGTGCCTCGCGCCGTCACCGTGAAGCGGGCCGACGCGGACCAGCGCTCGGCCAGCTCGTCAGCTCCTCGCGATGCGAGCAGCGGCACGTGCCCGGACCACAACAGCGCGAGGTAGGTGACCACGAACTCGAGGCAGCGCTCACCCTCGAGCACGACGAGCGAGCGTGGAGCGAGGTCGAATCGACCGGCGCAGGCCTCGATCCGCTCCCCGAGCTCCCCGTAGGTGACCTCGCAGTGCGCGTCGAGAAGGGCGATGCGGTCACGGCACGCAGGGCGGAGCGGGCGACGGAGCAGGATGAGATCGAGCACGGTGCTCACACGTTCAGCAGGGCGGACACGGGCGGCCCGTCGGCAGGGAGGAGGGCCCTCAGGCGGCGTGGACGAACGGCACGTGGCCGACGAGGTCTGCGACCCGTCGGGCGGAGAGCTCGACGGTCTTCGGATGCCGATGGCCGACGCCGACGCCGAAGTACCGCTCGCCCTCGGGCGAGGACACGACCCTGACGTAGTACACCCAACGCATGCCAGGAACCCACGACACCACGGCGACCCCCCGTTGATCGATGACCCGATTCGGTCAGGTGTGCTGAACGTAGCACGGCTTGGCGGCCTACCGCTCATCAAGCATGTAGGTCTCTAGCCGTCTCGTGTTGTTGCCGCGATCCGAGACCCATTAAGTATGCTTACCTCGTGCTGGTCTGTCACTGCCGAGGGATATCGGAACGAGAGGTGCGCCGCGCGCTCGCCGGAGGCGCGTCCTGCCGAGAGGACATCACCGAGCGCTGCGGCGCGGGCGGGGACTGCGGCGGGTGCCTCCCGCTGCTCGACGAGCTCGCGGCGAGCGCCCCGGAGCGCACGCTTCGGGTTGCCTGAGAGCGGCTGGTAGGTTGCCCGCATGCGTGGCTCCCCCGAGATCATCGAGCTCCTGAACGAAGTCCTCACCGGTGAGCTGACCGCCATCAACCAGTCCTTCGTGCACGCCAAGATGTGCGAGAACTGGGGGTTCCTCGCCATCGCCGACAAGGTCCGACACGAGTCGATCGACGAGATGCGCCATGCCGAGGCCCTGGTGGACCGCATCCTCTACCTCGACGGCGTGCCGAACCTGCAGCGGCTCTCGCCGTTGCGCGTCGGGGAGACGGTCCGCGAGCAGTTCGAGAGCGATCTCGCCCTCGAGTACGCCGCCATCGAGCGTTTGAACCGTGCCGTCGCCGCGGCGATGGCGGCCGCCGACAACGGCTCTCGGCACCTGTTCGAGTCGATCCTGACCAGCGAGGAAGCGCACGTCGACTGGCTCGAGACGCAGCTCAGCGCCATTGGTCAGTTGGGTGACAACGCGTACCTCGCCCAACAGCTGCGTTCCTGACCGACGAGCGGACTTGCGGGCCGATCCGCTTCGATCAGGCGCTGACCGGCTTCTTCGAGCGACCCGCTCGAGTGGTGGCACGCGGCGCGGACTCGACGGCGACCTCGACCAGGATCCGTTCGCTGGCGAACGAGCCGAGGCCGACGACGGTCCCGTCGATCTCGACCGTCACCGTTCCGTCGGGTGACGCAGCCACCACCTGACCGGCGCTGCCGGGAATCACCTGTGATCGCTCGAGGAACTCGAGCAGACCGGGGGTGAACTCGAGCTCCTCCGGTATGCGGGCCACGGTGAACCGTCCTCCGACCGGGATCGACGCCAGCTCCTGCATGCCGGCGGGGTTGTAGGCCGAGCCCGGGATCGGGTTGCCGTGAGGACAGGTGGTGGGTTCCCCGAGGAACTCCACCATCGCCTCCTCGACGCGATCGCTGATCACACCGCTCCACCGCTCCGCCTCTGCGTGTGCCTCGGCCCAGGAGATGTGCAGGACATCGGTCAGGAACCGCTCGGCCAAGCGGTGTCGCCGTACCACCTGGGATGCCAGCGCGGCACCCTGCACCGTGAGGGCGATCCGACCTCCGGTCACCGCCACCAGGCCCTCGACCTCCAGGCGACGGATCATCTCGGACACCGCCGGGCGCGAAACCCCCAGCCGCTCCGCGATCCGCGCCTGGATGACGTTGATCTCGTCCTCGTCCAACTCGAAGATCGTCTGGCAGTAGTGCGCAAATGCCGGGTTGACCGCAGAATCCACCGGCTCAGCGTACTGCCAGCCCGGGGGCCGAACGGCGACTCGGACCAACCCCGCCGCGGTGTCGTCGAGCGCGACGAGCGCCGCACCACGGTCCGCCTGGGAGGCCGTGTCGCCGGCCCCGACATGGGCGTCGAAGGCTCGCTGGCCGTCGCTGCCGCCCGCGCCTTAAGATCGCTTAACATGCGAGCGACAGAACGGAGACGTGCTTTGCGGGACGCGCTTGACAGCTCGCGACGGCCGGGGCGGGCTCGGCGGTCGGCGAGCCGGTTCGTCGCGATGGTCGGCCTCGGTGCGCTGGCCGCACTGCCGGCCTGCGCCGGCGGGGACGACGGCAACACCCTGCACGTGTACAGCGGGCGTCACTACGGCATCGAGACCGCGTTCGAGCAGTTCACCGAGCAGACCGGGATCAAGGTCGAGTTCCTCACCGGCAATGACGCCGAACTACGCGAGCGCATCGTGGCCGAAGGCGAGGACACCGAGGCGGACGCCTACATCACCGTCGATGCGGGCAACCTCGCCATGGGCGCCGAGCAAGGCGTGTTCCGTTCGATCGAGTCACCGAAGCTCGCCGCCGCCATCCCCGCCGAGTACAGCGACCCCGACCAGCGCTGGTTCGGGCTCGCGCTGCGGGTGCGCACCATCGTCTACAACCCGGACCGCGTCCCCCTCGACGAGGTGCCGACCACCTACGAGGAGCTCGCCGAACCCGAATGGCAGGGTCGCGTCTGCCTGCGCGTGTCCACCAACGTGTACCAGCAATCCCTCGTCGCCAGCCTCATCGCCACCCACGGCGAGCAACGTGCGCTGGAGATCGTGCGCGGCTGGGCCGCAAACGCCGAGATCGTCAACAACGACGTCCTGCTGCTCGAGTCGATCGCCGACGGCATCTGCGACGTCGGGATCGTCAACCACTACTACCTGGCCCGCAAGCTCGAGGAGGACCCGAGCTTCCCCGTCAAGTTGCTGTGGGCCAACCAGGACGACCGCGGCGCCCACGTCAACGTCTCGGGTGGCGGGGTGACCGCCAACTCGAAGCACCCCGAACTGGCCCAGCAGTTCCTCGAATGGCTGGCCACCGACGGCCAGGACGTCCTGGTGGCCGCCAACCACGAGTTCCCGGCCAACGCGGACGTGGCCGCCGAGCCGCTCATCACCGAGCAGTTCGGGCTCGACTTCAAGCGCGATCCGCTGGGCGCGGCGGACTTCGGCGCGTTGAACGCCGACGCCGTGCGCCTGATGGACGAAGCCGGGTACCAGTAGTCCGTTGGCCGGATCGTTCGAGGCCGCACCGACGGCGCGCCAGCGGTTGCTCTCCTCGAGCGCGCCATGGTCCGGTGTGGCGGTGGCGGTGGCGGTCGCCGTCGCCGTCCCGGTGCTCCTCCTCGCCGTCGGCGTGCTGCAGCCCAGCACCGACGTGTGGGCCCAACAGTGGCGCACCCGGCTCCCCGGCCAACTGCTGAACACCGTGGTCCTGCTGGCGGGCACCGCCACCGGCGCCGGGGTGCTCGGCGCGGGCCTGGCCTGGGTGGTCAGCGCGTACCGGTTCCCGGGTTCGCGGCTGCTGAGCGGGGCGCTCATCCTGCCGCTGGCCATGCCCGGCTACATCTTGGGGTTCCTGACCCTGTCGACGTTCGGGCGCACCGGGCCGATCCAGGACCAATGGGCCGCCTGGTTCGGACGCGACGCCTGGTTCCCGCCGGTGGAGTCGATCGGTGGCGCCATCGCCACCTTCACCCTGGTGCTGTACCCCTACGTCTACCTGTTGGCCCGCGCCGCGCTGCGCGACCAGGCGGCCGGCGCCTACCACGCCGCCCGGGTCCTCGGCGCCACGCCCGGCGAGGCCGCCCGGCGCATCGTGCTGCCCCTCGTCCGCCCGGCCATCGCCGCCGGCGCGGCCGTGGTCATGATGGAGACGCTCACCGACTTCGCCACGGTCCAGTACTTCGGCGTGGACACCGTCACCGTCGGGGTGTTCCGCATCTGGCGGGGCACCTACGACCGCGACGCGGCGAGCGAGTTCGCCACCCTGGTCCTCGGCTTCGCGCTGCTGGCCATCGCCCTGGAGCGCATCGCGCGCCGTCGGGCACGCTTCGGCGAGGCGATCGGCTCCGGCGGCGGCATCGAGCCCGTCCAGCTGCGCGGTCGTCGAGCCGCGCTGGCGACGACGCTGTGCGCCCTGCCCGTCGGCGTCGCCTTCATCGGTCCGGTCACCCGGCTGGCCGCCTGGGCCGTGCAGGAGCAGACCAGCGACCGCGGGACACCCCTGCTCGAGCAGTACCCTCGCTACCTCTCCCACAGCCTGCAACTCGTCGTGGTGACCACCGTCGTGGTCATGGCCGTGGCGGTGCTGCTGGCCAACGCCATGCGGTTCGGACGCGCCGGGGTGACGCAGGCCGCCGCTCGCATCGCCGTGTTCGGCTACGCTGTGCCCGGGCCGGTCGTCGGCATGGGCGTGCTGCTCGCCGTCGTCGGCGCCGACGGGGCACTGGAACGCCTCGGCGGCAACCTGCCCGGCGTGGCCGGGGCCGGATCGCTCCTCGTGCTGTTCTACGCCTACGCCGTGCGCTTCCTGGCCCCCGGCCTCGGCGCCACCGAAGCCGGCATCGACGCCGTCTCCGAGGCGGTCACCGCGTCGGCGCGGTCGCTGGGCGCCAACCCCCTACGAACCATGCTGCGCGTCCATCTCCCGTTGGCCCGCACCTCGCTCGTGGCCGGCGCCATACTGGTCGGTGTGGACACGCTCAAGGAGTTGCCGATCGTGCTGTTGTTGCGGCCCTTCGGGTTCGACACGCTCCCGGTGTGGGTCTACGACCTCGCCGCCGAGTCCCGCTTCCAACAGGCAGCGCTGCCGGCGTTGTCGATCGTCGCCGTGGCCGTCGCTCCGGTGTTGCTGCTGTCCCGCCAGCTCGAGCGGGCGACGTGAGCACGCACCCGGCGCCGGCCGCACTGCGGTTGGATGGCGCGTCGAAGCGGTTCGGGGCCACCATCGCCGTCGATCGGACGACCATCGCCGTCTCCCTCGGGGAGCGGCTCGCGCTCGTCGGTCCCAGCGGCTGCGGCAAGTCCACCCTCCTGCGACTGGTGGCGGGCCTGCACACGGTGGATGCCGGCACCATCGAGATCGGCGGTCGTGTCGTCGACGACGGGCATCGCATCAGGCTCGCACCGGAGCACCGCCACGTCGGCCTCGTCTTCCAGGAACACGCGCTCTTCCCCCACCTCAGCGTGGCGGACAACGTGGCGTTCGGGCTGCGACGGCGCCCGGACCGCACCCGGCGAGCCGCCGAGATGCTCGAACTGGTCGGGCTCGAGCGGTACGGCGAGCGGTTCCCCCATGAGCTGTCGGGCGGAGAGCGCCAGCGCGTCGCCCTCGCCCGGGCGCTCGCCCCCGAACCGTCGCTGTTGTTGCTCGATGAACCGTTCGCCAGCCTGGACCCGAACCTGCGGACCCGTCTGCGCCGCGATGTGTTGGAGATCCTGCGGACCGCCAACACCGCAGCGGTCCTCGTCACCCACGACCAGTCCGAGGCGCTCGCCACCGGCGAACGGGTTGCGGTGATGCACGACGGGGCGATCGTGCAGTGCGACGATCCCACCACCGTCTTCAACGCGCCCGTCACCCGGTTCGTCGCCGCCTTCATGGGTGAGGCCGACTTCCTGACGATCGACGAGCTCGCCCTCATCGCGCCCGGCGAGGCCCGCGGCGGTGACGCCGCAGCCACCATGATGGTCAGGCCCGACGACCTCGCGCTCGTCCCGGATCCGGCGTCCGCGGCGGTGATCATCGACGCCGAGTTCCGCGGTTCCACGTGGTGCTACACCGTCGAGCTGCCCACCGGCACCCACGTGCGATCGATCCGCAGCCACATCGCCCCGTTGTGCGTCGGCGACCCGGTGGCGGTGCAGCTGGTGCCCGGTCACCACCCGGTGCGCATCGGGGACGCGGCTCAGTCGGTGGCGCGGGCCTGACCGAGCAGCGACGGTGACCGCGGCCGAGGTACCGCACGGTATGTCATGACAGCCGACACCCCGGCGAGGCGTCGGATCCGACCAGCGGCACGGTCACACCGTTGGCCTGACGTGGTGGCGCCCCTGGGGGATCACCAGCGGGGTACCCGACACGGGGTCGATGATGACGTCGCTGTCGAGCCCGAAGACGTCGCGCACGACCTCGACGGTGATCACGTCGCGGGGCGCGCCGATGGCGTGGACACGGCCGTCGCGCATGACGACGAGCTCGTCGGCGTAGCGAGCGGCGAGGTTGAGCTCGTGCAGGACCATGACGATGGTGGTGCCGCGCTGGTGGTTGAGGTCGGTGAGCAGATCGAGCACATCGATCTGGTGGGCGACATCTAGGAACGTGGTGGGCTCGTCGAGCAGCAGGACATCGGTCTGCTGGGCGAGTGCCATGGCGAGCCACACCCGTTGGCGTTGACCGCCGGACAGCCGGTCCACGGCCCGGTCGGCCAGATCGGTCGTCCCGGTGGCGGCGAGGGCGGCGGCGACGGCTTCGTCGTCGCGCCGGCTCCACGGCGCGAACGGCCGTTGATGCGGGTGGCGGCCACGCCCGACCAGATCGGCGACCGCGATGCCCTCGGGGGCGATGGGGCTCTGGGGCAGCAGGCCGAGGATGCGAGCAACCTCCTTCGACGGTCGGTCGAGCAGCGACCGCCCGTCGAGGGTGACGGTGCCGTGCCGGGGCGCGAGGAGCCGGGCCAGCGCTCGGAGCAACGTCGACTTGCCGCAGCCGTTGGCGCCCACGATGGCCGTGATCCGCCCTGCCGCGACGGCGAGGTCGACACCGTTCACGACGGGCTCGTCGCCGTAGGCGAGCGTGAGGTCCTCGGCGACGAGTCGGTGTTCTGCGCTCACAGCGAGCCTCCGGCACGGTTGGATCTGATGAGCAGGACGACGAGGTAGGGCGCGCCCAGCACACCGGTGACCACACCCACCGGGTATCGGTGCGCGAAGGCGAGCTGCCCGGCGAGGTCGGCGGCGAGCACGAGCGTCGCGCCGACCAAGCCGGCTGCCGGCAACAGCGACGCGCCGGGACCGACCAGTCGAGCTGCGATCGGGCCGGCCATGAACGCCACGAAGGCCACCGGCCCGGCCGCTGCGGTGGCGAACGCGAGCAGCACCACCGCGGCCAGCATCAGGCCCAGCCGCGAACGCGCCACGCCCACCCCGAGCGACGCCGCCGCGTCGTCGCCCAGACGAAGCGCCCCGAGGGTGCGCCCGGCCGCCGGCAGCGCAGCCAGGAACACGGTGCTCGCCACTGCGAGCGGTGCCACCCGCAGCCAGGTGGCACCGTTGAGACTGCCGGCGAGCCAGCGCATGGCGCTCTGCATCTCCCAGGCCGCCGCCTGGGACAGGACGTAGGCCACCATACTGCGCAGCATGGCAGCCAGGCCGATCCCGACGAGGATGAGCCGTGCTCCCGCGAACCCGCCCCGGCCGGCGAGCAGGTGCAGCACCAGCGCGGTGAGCAAGGCCCCGCCGAGGGCGAGCACCGACACCGCCGTCTCGTCCAGGGACAGCACCACGATGCCGACCACCGCGGCTGCGCTCGCCCCGGAGCTGATGCCGATGATGTCGGGTGAGGCCAACGGGTTGCGCAGCAGGCTCTGGAAGGTGGCCCCTGCGACCCCGAAGCAGGCCCCCGCCAGCAGGCCCAGCGCGGCGCGGGGCAGGCGCAGCTCGCCGACGGTGAACGCCGCGCCGGCCGTAGGGCGGCCCAGGAACACCCGAAGCACCTCACCCGGCCCGTAGAACGTGTTGCCCACCATCAGGCTCGCCGCGAACAACGCCAGCACGGTGCCGGCAAGGCTGACCATCACGAGCGTCCGGCGCTGTCGACGAGCTCGACGACCGGCGATGACGACGGCGACGGCGGCGGCGGCGCTCACAGCTGCAGCGTCCGATGCCGGACGGCGACCCAGATGAGCACCGGCGCCCCGATCACCGCGGTGATGATCCCGACCTCGATCTCGCCGGGTCGTGCCACGATGCGCCCGAGCACGTCGGCGGCGACCAGCAGCGCAGCGCCACCGACGGCGCTGAACGGCAGCAGCCAGCGATGGTCGCTGCCGGTCAGCAACCGGCAGACGTGCGGCACCACCAGGCCCACGAAGGCGATCGGGCCCGCCGCCGATGTGGCCACCCCGCACAGCAACACCGCCCCGGCGCCCGCGACCAGCCGTGTGCGCGCCACGTTGGTGCCCAGCCCGGCGGCGAGCTCGTCACCGAGCGCCAGCGTGTTCAGACCGCGGGCGGCGCCCATGCAGATCAGCGCGCCGAGCGAGAGGAACGGCGCCACCACGCCGATCCGATCCCACGTCGCACCGCCCACGCCGCCGATCTGCCAGAACCGAAAGGTGATCATCGCGTCGATGCGAGGGAGCAGGATGGCGCTCACCAGCGACGTGAAGGCAGCGGAGCACGCCGCGCCCGCCAACGCCAACTTCAGCGGCGTCGCCCCGCCACGCCCCTGCGAGCCGACGACGTAGACGAACACCGTCGCCGCCAGGGCTCCCAGGACGGCGACGAGCATGATCCCGGAGGGGTCGGCGAGCCCGAAGGAGGTCATACCGATGACCACCGCCAACCCGGCGCCGCCCGAGACGCCCAGGATGGCGGGCTCCGCCAATGGATTGCGGGTGATCGCCTGCATGGTCGCGCCCGATACCGACAGCGCAGCGCCGACCAGCACCGCCAACACGGTGCGAGGCATCCGCTTCGCCACCGCAGCTGCTCCGATGCCGTCGACGCGCCCGTTGAAGGCAGCCACCACGTCACCGAGCCCGACGTGGCGGGTGCCGAGCGCGACCGAGAGCGCGCTCAGCACCAGCACGCCGGCGGCGGCGGCGAAGAGCCCCGCCACGCGCATCATGACGGACCGTCTCAACCGGCCGATCGCCGGCGTGGGCGGCCCCGGCGGCGCGCTGCTCATTCGACCGCCGCGGCCAGCAAGGCGAAGTACTCGTCGATGCCCCAGCCGATCGACAGCGGGGACGGGTTGGCCGAGGCGGCCAGCGGGGTCGAATCCTCCAGGATCGCCACCGACCCGTTCGCCACCGCCGGGATCCTCGACAACAGCGGATCAGCCTGCATGGCGCCGATGATCGCCCCGTCCGCCCCGCCGTAGGTGACGAACACGTCCACGTCCGAGAACCGGTCGGCCAGCTCCGAGCTCACCGTCACGTAGAACTCCTCGCTGCCGGCCGACTCCTCCTCGACGACCGTCGGCGTCGGCAACCCCAAGCCGGCCAGGAAGCCGGGACGGGTGTCGTGGCTGGTGTAGAAGCCGATCTGGCTGAGATCGGCGGGGTCGAGGTAGGAGAACAGCACCGTCGAGTCCTTTAGCGCCGGGTGGCGTGCCAGCGCAGTGGCGATCTCCGTGTCCAGCTCCGCGATCAGCGCATCGCCCTCGGCGGCGAGGCCGAGCGCGGTCGCGTTCAGGCGGATCATCTCCGGCAACGAGGTCCCCCACGCCACGCCGGGGTAGGCCACGACCGGGGCGATCTTCGAGAGCGTGTCGTACTCCTCCTGCGTGATCCCGGAGTAGGCGGCGAGGATCACATCGGGATCGGTGTCGGCCACCGCCTCGAAGTCGATCCCGTCGGTCTCATCGAACAGCACCGGCGTCTCCGCCCCGAGCCGCTCGAGCTCCGCTTCGACCCACGGCAGCACTCCGTCACCGTCATCGTCACCCCACGTCGCCTTGCTCATACCGACCGGTATGATGCCGAGGGCGAGGGGCACCTCGTGATTGGCCCACGCCACCGTGGCCACCCGCACCGGCCTCTCGGCGATCGTGGTCGAGCCGTACACGTGCTGCACCGTCACCGGGAACACCGCGTCCCCGGCGGCCGTCTCACCCCCGTCGTCACCCCCGCAAGCGGCGAGACCGACCGAGGCCGTGGCGACAACGGCGACACCGATGCGTCGAAGACAGTTCATAGCCGTTCCTTCCCTTACTCGTTAGGTGACCCTAACTCTCAGAGGAAGGCGAAGGAAATCGGGCGGCGGGATCGGTCCCGCCACCATGACCACCGGGAGGCCTGCACACGATCACGACGCGGGGCGGTGACGAGCCCTGGTTCGTGCTCGCGACGGAGGACGGTTCCGAGCCGTGATCGGGGTAGTGCATGTCGAAGGCGATGCGCACCCCGACCGTGGGCATGTGGGCGCGCCGGGGCGAGCACCGACCGAGCGGTGACCCGGCCCGCTCCCGCCGCGGTTGGCGTCAGCGCAGGTAGACGCGCAGACCTGCGACGGCGACCTGGTCGTCGGAGATGTAGCAGCCGCGGGCCCGGGCCCCGGCGAGCACGGCCTCGCGGTCCACGGTGGTGACATCGATGCCGCCGAGGCCCTCGCCCCGGCCGTCGGTCGCCTCGACGAAGCGCAGCGTGGCGTTGTCGAGCTCGATGATCGGGTTGCCGGCGGCGTCCGCAGCGAGGTCGATCTCGGCGATCTCGGACCAACGGCGGGCGAGCGCCTCGGGTTCCGGACTCTGCAGCTCGGCGGCGGAGATGCCGCTGACGACGTCGGTGCGCACGTAGGGCTGCCAGTTCTTGCCGGCCGGCGTCCATGGCCCACCCACCTCGTTGCCGCCCTCCATCGTCATCTGGTCCATCTCGAAGAACGAGCCGCCGGTGTCGCGCGGGTGGAGCTGGATGCCGGAGTGGCCGTGATCGGGATAGTGCATGTCGAAGGCGATGCGCACCCCGACCGTGGGCATGTGGGCGCGCCGGTGCTCGACGTCGTCGCACTGGGTGATGACCATGTAGCCGGTGTCGCCGCCTCGGCGGTCGCGGTAGCGGCCCCCGGCCGTGTCCGCCTGGACGGGCGTGACGACCTCGAGGAACTGGGTGCCGATCGGCCAAAGGGTGTTCTTGAGGCCGAACACGCCCACGCCGGGGTCGGTGAAGCAGGGCTCGACGCCCAGGACGGTGCTGATGTCCACGCCGGTGCGGCGGAGATCCTCAGCGACGACGGCGATCTGACGCAGGCGCAACCACATGGGGCCGACGTTAGACCAACGCGCCGGCGGGTGTGGGCGCGACGCTTCGGCGGGGGAAGCGCTGGGTAGTGGACTGTTCCTGCTGCTGTCGGCGGTCTACGTGTTGGGCGCAGTCCTCGAGGTCACCCGGCGCCGCCGTTTGAGCGTGCTGTTCGGTACGGTCAGCCCACCGGCAGCGTGGGCACGGTGAGGTCCCGGATCTCGTGGTGGGCCACCTCCACCGGGCCGTCGGGCCCGAGCGCGAAGGCAGCGTAGACGTCGTAGTCGGGACAACAGTGCGCAGCTCCACGCGAGTAGCCGTTGCCGCGCAGATGGAGCAGACCGTCCACGAACACGCCGACGTTCGCCTCCCACCAGTACGACGGATCGGCGGTCGTCACCGTCATCGCACCACCGGCCACGACGCCGAGCTCCACCACGGTGCCGTCCGGTTCGGCGCCGTACAGCAGCCAGGTGCTGGGGAAGTGGCTCGCTCCGGCGCAGCGGATGTCGACCGCTGCCACCGTGCGCCGGCCGCTCGACCCGTCGGCGATCTCGCCGTACTGGACGGCTCCGAGCCCCCGGAACATGCCGAAGTCGAGGGGCCGGAACTCGCCGTCGACCAGCTGCACGCCGGTGCGTTCGGGTCCCGGGCAGTAGACGGAGTACCAATCGTTGCGCCAGTCGACCGCCTGGAGGGCGGTCAGCGGATCGACGGCTTCCACCACGGGGTCGACGTCGGCGGGCTCGGCGAGTGCCTCCGTGCCGGGATCCTCGTCGGTGGTCGATGCACCCGCAGGCGGCTCCGACGTCTCGGTCACCGTGGTCGTCGCCGAACCCGTGTGCGTCGACGGTCCGGCGGAGGTCGTGGTGGAGGTGGTCGGCGCCGTCTCGGCGGTCGCCCGCGTCGCGGGGTCGGCGCTCGACGCGCTCGCCGGCAGGGTGGGAGCAGCGCTCGTGGTCGCCATGCTCGCCGCGCCCGACGCGATGTCGGAGTCGCCCGGTGACCCGGTGCACGAAGCGGCGACCGCCACCAGCAGCGCGGCCATCGTCGCTGCGGCGCGACGTCGTTTGCGTTCCTCCCGCACGGTCCCCTCCGCTCGTCATGGATCGACGACGAGCGATGGTACGCACCGCAGTCCGGTACACGAGTGACGCGAACGCGCCGATCACGACCAACACATAGGTATTGACCTAGGTATCGTGGTTCCGTACAGTTCGGCATGTGCCTAAGCGTCCGGCGATCGACCCCGCCCTCCCGGGGATCTTCCAAGCGCTGTCGGACCCCACCCGGCTGGCGGTCGTCGAGCGGCTGGCCATCGCCCCGGCATCGACGAGCGAGCTGGCCAAGCCGTTCGGCATGGCACTGCCGTCGTTCCTGCAGCACCTGCACGTGCTCGAACGCAACGGCATCGTGACCTCACACAAGCGAGGTCGCACCCGCACCTACCAGTTGGCCCCCGGCGCCCTGCAGCTCGCCGCCGCCTGGCTGGCCGAGTTCCGCAATCACTGGGAACGAAGGCTCGACCAACTCGACAACCTGCTGATCACCACCGATCCCGAGCTCGGCCCTCGGGTCGGGACCCCCACCACCCACAAGGAGCAACGATGAACCGGTTCACCCCCGACCCCGCACTGGATCTCGTACTGGAGCGCACCATCCCCGTCTCACCCGAGCGGGTCTGGGCGGCCTGGACGGAGCCGGAGCTGCTGATGCAGTGGTTCACCCCTGCACCGTGGAAGACCGTCGCCGCCGAGCTCGACGTGCGCCCCGGCGGCCGGTGTGCCACCACCATGGAGTCTCCGGAGGGCGAGCGCTTTCCCAACGCCGGGTGCTACCTCCAGGTCGAGCCGAACCGCCTGCTCGTGTTCACCAGCGTGATGACCGAGGACTTCCGCCCGACCCCACCAGCCAACGGCGCAGGCGACCTCGGCTTCACCGCCCGGGTCGAGATCGAACCGGCGCCCGACGGGGGCACGCACTACCGGGCGATCGCCATGCACGCCGACGAGGACGGCTGCAAGCAGCACGCCGAGATGGGCTTCGCCGACGGGTGGGGCGCCGCCCTCGACCAGCTCGTCGCCTTGCAGTCGTAGTCGCCGGCGGCGAAGCGCCAACCGGGACGCCCCCGCCGCCTCGTCAGCACCCTGCCCCCAGCGGGTGGCGGGTGGTCGAGGTGCGGGGTCCCGCCGCGCTCCACGTGCACGTGATCAACACCGACCGGGAAGGTCGCGTTGCGTAGGCTCCAGGCCATGGCTTCCTCGAGCGCGGCGACCGTCGATCAGTACCTGGCAGAGCTCCCGGAGGATCGTCGGGCGCTGATCGGTGCGATCCGTGACGTGGTCAACGCGAACCTGCCCGATGGCTACCAGGAGGCCATGCAGTACGGGATGATCGGTTGGTCCGTCCCCCACGACCTCTACCCCGCCGGCTACCACACCGACCCGAGCCAGCCGCTACCGCTCGCCGCCCTTGCCTCACAGAAGCAGTACGTCTCGCTGTACCTGATGGGCACCTACTGCGGCTGCGCCGAACGCAGCGCGGCCGGCGCGCCGGTCGAGACCGACGAGATGGCCTGGTTCCGCCAGGCGTGGCTGGCCACCGGCCGAACGCTGAACATGGGATCGTCCTGCGTCCGCGTCAAGAAGCTTGACGAGGTCGCGCTCGACGTGGTCGCCGAGGCGATCCGCCGCCTCCCCGTCGCCGAGTACGTCGCCCGCTACGACGCCATCCGCCCGGCGGCGAAGCGCAGCCGGAAGCGCTGACCGACCCGACCGCCGGCGTTCGCCTCGGGCGTTGCGCCGGCTGGACGCGGCGTCGTGGACAGCGCGAGCACGACCCGACGGGGACCCGTTCCGCCTACCGAGCGGTACGGTACGGGCCGGCGTCCGGCAGTCCCGGTTCACCGGCCGATCCGGCGGCCGATCCGGCGGCATCGTCCGGCCGCTCGCTCGCCGCGCCGGGTGACGCGCCCACGGCCAGCGCCAGGGAGAAGATCACCACGTCCAGCACGGCATGCAGCGACCAGGCCCACAGCATCCCGCCGGTCTGGATGACCGACAGGCCAGTTGCTCGCCGAGCCGATCGAGGAGCAGCCGCCGCGCAACGGGCTGCTGCTGCGGTTGTTCTTCGGTCGCCACCTCGGCCGCGACGGCTGCGTCGCCCTGCTCGAGGAGGCCATCGCCGACGCCGAGGCCCGGCTCGAGCACTATCGAACCGTCGCCCACGCCATCGAACGCGAGCGGCCCTCGGCCGACCTGCCCTACTGGCAGATCACATTGGCCGCCGGCGTCCACAGCGCCACGGCGCAACTCGCGTGGGCCCGCGAGGCGCTCGAGGCCCTACCGCCCGACGGCCCGAGCTGAGCGCGTCGGGCGGTCAGCGTCGGGCGAGGCACGTCCAGCCGATGTCGCCGGTGCGGACCTCCGCCCGGCTGAAGCCGGCCGCCCGTAGCCGCTCGGGCAGCGTGTCGGGATCGACGGGGTTGTACGTGTCGCCCACGTGGTGGGCGGCGAGGCGCTCGCTGGCCAGGCTGTCGCTCGCCACCAGCGGCGCACCCGGCCGCAGCACCCGGGCCACCTCGGCCAGCAACCTGTCCTGCAGCTCCACGGTGGGCACGTGGTGCAACATCGTGAAGCACACCGCGCCCGAGAAGCGCCCGTCGGGCTCGTCGAGCGCCGTGGCGTCGCCCCGCACGATGCGCACGTTCGCCACCGACTCGAAGCGCTGGGTCAGCATGGCCGCCAGCTCGTCGTCGATCTCCACCGAGGTCAGCTGCGGCAACGAACCGCTCAGCACGTCGGTGGCGGCGCCGTAGCCGGGGCCGACCTCGAGCACGTCCTCGCCGAGCTGCACATCCCGCAGCGCCCACGGCAGGATGACCTCCCGCATGCGCTGACGCCACTCTTCACTGCCGCAGTGCTTGTGCGCTTCGTTCATGGCGCCAACGTAGCCAGATCGGCCACCAGGCGGGCGCGAGGAACCTCGCCACCGACGGTGCGGCCGGGCTCGGGGCTCGGCGAGCTCAAAGCGGTCATGCCGCCCATCGCGGTAGCGGTCCCCGGCTCCGATCGCTGCTGTTCTCTAGATTCTTGCCATGGCGGAGCTCCAGCCCGGTGTCTACGAGCGGTTGATAACCGCCGGGCTCGAGGGCCAGCTGCGCGCCCTCGCAGGCGAGGTCGTGGACCGCGATCGGCTCGACCCCGCCGATGCCGATGTGGTGCTGGCCCGCCATCTCGGCGTCCTTGCTCGCCGTGCGCTTCGCTCGCTGCCCGAGCGATCCACAGGCGACAGCCGCGACCTGATCGATCGCCAGGTCGCGATGGCGAATCTGATCGCAGCAACGATCTTCGACGCAGCTCCCGACGTCGCCTCGAACTCGGAGCTCGTGGCGGCTGGGGAATTGCTGCGGGAGATCCTGGCCAAGACCGGCGCCCCTGGCCGCCCGCAACGAACGGATCGGCCGGAGGTGCCGCTGTCTGCCAGCGCGCTGCTCGTGAACGGTCGCGACCAGCCCCGCATCGGCTCGGAGGTGCAGCGCGAGCTGGCCTCGGCCGATCGTGTCGATCTGCTGTGCGCGTTCGTGAAGTGGCACGGGCTGCGGATCCTCGAAGCCCAACTGGCCGAACTGATCCGTCGCCGCCCCGCCGCGAGCGATGCCGCGCCCCCGCTACGGGTCATCACAACCACCTACATCGGCGCCACCGAACGCCGGGCGCTCGACCGCCTCGTCGAGCTGGGCGCGCACGTCAAGGTGTCCTACGAGACCCGCATGACCCGCCTGCACGCCAAGGCGTGGCTCTTCCACCGCAACACTGGATATTCGACGGCGTACGTCGGCTCATCAAACCTGTCGAAGTCGGCGCTGCTCGACGGGTTGGAGTGGAACGTGCGCCTCTCGGAGGTCGAGCTGGGTCACCTGCTCGATACGTTCCGGGCGACCTTCGATGAGTACTGGGAGGACCCGGCGTTCGAGTCCTATGACCCGACCGACGCCGCTCAGCGCGACCGCCTCGACGCGGCACTGGCTGCGGAAGGCAGCGGCCCGACGGATCTCCCCATCCAGCTCACGTCACTCGATGTGCGACCCTGGGGCTACCAGCGCGAGATCCTCGATGCACTGGCGGCCGAGCGCGAGGTCCACGATCGACACCGCAACCTCGTTGTGATGGCGACCGGGACGGGCAAGACCGTCGTCGCCGGCCTGGACTACCGCCGCCTTCGTGATGCCGGCCAGGTCGACTCGCTCCTCTTCGTCGCCCACCGGGACCAGATCCTCCGACAGAGCCAGCACACCTTCGCCCACATCATGCGCGACCTGTCATTCGGCGAGCAGTTCGTCGGCGGACAACGGCCGACTGCATGGCGCCACGTGTTCGCGTCGGTGCAATCCCTGGCGGGCCATCTCGATGCGTTGGACCCCGAACGGTTCGACATGGTCATCGTCGATGAGTTCCACCACGCCGGCCCCGAGACGACGACCTATGCCCGGCTCCTCGAACACCTCCGACCCAAGGTCCTGCTCGGCCTGACGGCCACGCCCGAACGCTCCGACGGTCAGGACATCCTGCACTGGTTCGGCGGCCGCATCGCCGTGGAGCTCCGGCTGTGGGAGGCGCTGGAACGCAACCTTCTGGCACCGTTCCAGTACTTCGGCGTGCACGACGGCACCGATCTGTCCCACGTCCGCTGGAAGCGCGGCGCGGGATACCTCCCGGCCGAGCTGACCAACGTCTACACCGCTCACGAGCTGCGGCTGCGGATCATCCTGCAGACGTTGCAGGACAAGATCTCCGATCTGAGCCGGATGCGGGCGATCGGGTTCTGCGTCAGCATCGAGCACGCCGAGTTCATGGCCCGCAGGTTCAACGAAGCCGGAATCCCCTCGGCCGCGGTCACCTCGCGCACCTCGCCGTCGGATCGGCGTTCAGCGCTCGAGGCCCTGCGCGGGAGAGGCCTCAAGGCCGTGTTCACGGTCGACCTGTTCAACGAGGGCGTCGACATCCCCGAGATCGACACGGTGCTCTTCCTCCGCCCGACCGAGAGCGCAACGGTCTTCCTGCAACAGCTCGGTCGCGGTCTCCGTCTCGCAGAGGACAAGCCGTGCCTCACCGTGCTCGACTTCATCGGCAACCAGCATCGCGAGTTCCGCTTCGATCTGCGCTACCGGGCCCTCACCGGCACCACCCGCCGCGAGCTCCAACGCGAGATCGCACACGGGTTCCCCACGCTGCCCGCCGGCTGCCACCTCTCGCTCGATCGGGTCGCCACCGAGGTCGTCCTCGCCAACGTCCGCTCGTCGCTCCGCATCGACTGGTCCGGCTTGACCGCCGACCTGCGACGTCTGGGCGACTGCACCCTCGCCCAGTTCCTCCGCGAAGCCGGGTTCGAGATCGACGACCTCTATCGGCGTCGCCGGGGCGGCTGGGCCGGGCTCCGACGCGCCGCCGGCCTGGACAGCCGATCTCCCGGCGACGAGGACCGCCAGCTCGAAGGGGCGATCGGTCGGATGCTCCACCTCGACGACCTGGAACGCATCGAGTTCCTCGCCTCGCTGCTCCATGCTCCCGAGCCACCGAGCGCCGGTTCGTTCGCCGGCCGAGCACGACGTCTGCTGGCGATGGCGCACTTCAGCCTGTGGGGATGGGCCGAGCCGCTCGACAACCTCGACGACAGGCTCGGCCGGCTGTGGGCCAACCCTGGACGTCGAGAGGAGATCCTCGACCTGCTCCATGTCCTGCGCGCCCGCATCAGACGGGTCACCAGGCCGGTAGTGCCCGGCGGCGACCTTCCGCTCCATCTCCACGCCCGCTACAGCCTCGCCGAGCTGCTGGCGGCGTTCGGTGTGCCCAAGCCATCGACATCGAGGGGCGCGGGTGTCAAGTGGATCCCCGAAGAACAGGCCGACGTGTTCTGGTTGAACCTGCGCAAGACCGAGAAGCACTTCTCTCCGACCACCATGTACGCCGACCGCGCCATCAGCCCGACGCTGTTCCAGTGGGAGTCGCAGAACAGCTCGCACCCCGAAGCCGGCGCCGGTGAGCGCTATGTCCACCACCGCGACCGGGGATCATCGGTTCATCTGTTCTTTCGCGAGACCAAGGAAGCCGACGGCGACCTCGGCGCCCCGCCGTACCTCTACGCCGGTCCAGCCACCTACGTCAGGCACACCGGCGACCGCCCGATGCGCATCATCTGGAAGCTCGACCACGAGCTGCCGGCCGACGTGTTCCACGCCGCCCGGGTCGCGACCGGCTGACCCCGCGTTTCGCCCTGTCGCGGCCGAGGCGCACGGCACAGAGCATGCGGCGAGGCGGCCAGATCCGGGCCACCCGCACCGCTCAGGACGACGGCCGCTTGCGCTCCGGTCTGCCATCATGACCCGCCACGTCACCGCGTGCGAGACTGACGCATCGACCGCGAAGCTGACGACCGGACGCCGACGCCCGGGACCTCCGCGCCGCAGGCGCGGCGACCGTGACCTGGAGCCCGGCACAGAAGGCACAGGCGCTGGGACGATCCGCACCCCTGCACGGACCCTCTCGCGGCATCCCGTCGCCCGATCCTGGTCCGGCATGGCCGGCGAGCCCGCGCACCAACACCGCCGGCAACATGTGGCCGGCCGCCGTCGTCGACGCACCGCCACTGGTGTCGGACCACCTCGAGCGCGGGTTCGGCAACTCGCTGCTGACCGATGCACTCGACGAGCTGGAGCGCGACCTTCGGTCGATCCTGAGAGGGTGGCCGGAGTCGGCCTGGCGCTTTCCGGACCGCCTGTTCGCAAGGGGCAACTGGGATGAGCTGTGGGCTGCGATCGGGCCGATCCGATCCGGCGATGACGAACGAACGCACATCCACAAGCTGCTGACCGCGGCGCTGATGGTGGACATGGACAGGGCGGGGTTCGACTTCAGCGCCGGCCTGGCGCGACCGATCGGGTTCGTCAAACCGGACACCTTCTACAAACGACTGGAATCGGGTAGCCACATGAAGGATCCACTCGTCGGGCTGATGCACGGCGAATGGACCCACATGTTGCAGTGGTGGCTCCTTACCAAGAAGCCGCCGGTGGTCGGGGCCGGGGCGAGTTTCGACCCGGTGGCGACCTACCGCTACCTCATCAACCAGGGCGACCACCAGCGGAAGGTCCCTGCAGGAGATCCCCGCTCGGGCCCCGATCTGTGGTTCGTGTGTTGCGATCGGAACAACCCGCTGCGGGATGTGCCCACGCGCCGCGCCACGAACGTCCAGGACTGCCGCAGCCCGGACGTGCTCCACATCGGTCTGGCCGGGTTCCCGCCCTCCTACGAGGCGACGATGGCCTCCCTCGCCGGCGAGAACGTCGACACCGCGGCCATCGTCCAGGGCTTCCGGAACCGGGTCGCGCTGAGCCGGCAGCGATGGCCGCTCCTGTGTGTGCTGCTCCGCCGCCGCCTCATCAAGCGCGACGAGCTCTACCGACGGGCGGAGGCGTTCGCCGCGACCAACGCGCCCGCCGCCGCCGCGCAGATCGGTGCGGCGCTCTTCGGGCCGGGCGCCCCACCGGCGGCGGCGAAGCTCCTCCCGCTCGCGAGTCAGGACCTCGTGACCTTCGCCCGGGGGAAGTCGGACAAGTCCGGACACGTGCTGTGGCAGTTCGATTGGGACGCGTTGAAGGTCAGACCCGGCGCAACCCTCGACGGCGCCGATCGCGGGCAGCTCTGGAACGCGCTCGGCATCGACGTGCAGCCCTACCTCGGCATGTTCCGCGAAGGCGCGCTCTCCCTGCTCTACGTCTGGTCGAAGGACAAGGCACGCAGGCCCGGCCCCGGGGTCACCCATGACGCGGCCTGGGCGGCGCTCTCCCCCGCGGAACGACTCGAGCTGTGCACTCGGGCCTATTCGGAGTTCCTGTGACCGAAGGCGATCGCGCATGACCCCCGGTCGCCTCGCCGGGGTGCTCGACAGGATGCTCACCGGTATGGGGGCGGGCGGCCGGGCGCGGCTCGACCTTCCCGCGATCGTCGGCGCGGGGTTGCCGCCGGCGGTGCGAACGCGGCTGAACGACCTCGCCGGGCTCGTCACGCCGGACGGCGGGCTCTCCCTGCACGCCGCCCAGGTCTCGCAAACCGCGACCGGGGTCACCGTGGCGGGCCTGGCGGACGCGATCGGCCTCGAGAACCTCGACGTCGTGCTGCGCGTGGACCAGGACGACACCGTTTCGCTGACGCTGCGAGCACCTGCCGCGGGGGCATCGGTGCATCGAGGCCTCCGCTGGGCGGCGCTCGCGCTCGATCTGACCGTCAGCGACGCCGCACCCGATCCGAGCGGGACGTTCACCGGCTCGCTCGAGATCGTCGACCAAACCATCACGATCAGCACCCCACGACCGAACCAGACCGTCGAGTTCGACCGCGGCACCTGGACCCTCGATCTCGCGGCCGGTGCCGGGCTGAACCCCAGCTCGCTGCTCGGCTCCGAGACCTGGGGGGTCGAGCACCTCCTCGATCTCCTCCCCGCCCTGGCCGGCACCTCACCGGCCACCGGCGTTCGGTGGACGACCGGCGGCGCCGTGGCGGCGCTGTCGGCGTCGTGGCCGCTCGCGGCGCACCTCGATCTGTGGGACGGTCAGATCGGCATCGCCGTCACCACCGCCCGGGTGCAGCTGTCGCCCCCGGACCGGTCCGATCTGCCGTGGGACAGCACGGTCCAGCTCGACGGTGCGGTCACCGTGCTCGGCACCACGGTGGGTTCCACCGTGTCGCTGCGCAGCGGGCCACGGGGTGTGCTCGCACGGGTCGAGGTCACGCCGACCGACCCGGCGGTGCTGACGGTCGGCTCGCTCGTGCCACGCCTGACCGGCGTGCCGTTCGACGACGTCCTGGCGGCCGGTCCCGCCTCGGTGCGGGCCAAGCTCGCGGCGACCGGCGTCACCCGCGTCGCGGTGGAGACCGGTCCGGGACGCGACGCGATCGCGGTCGAGGTCGACGGCACGTTCCTCGGCCTGCCCACCCGGGCGCGGGTCGGCACGTTCCCCTGGGACGGTGCGCAGGGGGTCGAACTACGCCTTCGCCTCGACGGCGCCGCCGCCACCATCGCCGACGTGCTCCAGCACGATCTGGGGCTCGTGGTGCCCCAGGCGGTCGCCGCGCACCTGCCCACGATCGGCGTGGCCCCGCGGGAGCTCGCGTTCGATTCCCGTACCGGCTGGCTGCTGCTCGGCGGGAACGTCGACGGGCAGCGCTGGGCGGCAGACCTCCGCGTCGGCCTCGGTATCCGGACAGGTGCAAGCGGGGGTGACGGGTCCCTGCCGAGCGACGGGGCGTACCGCTTCGAGATGGGCAGCCTCTACGGCACCGAGCTCGCACCGCCCTCCCTCGCCGACCTCCTCACCGCGTTGTTGCCCGCCGGCGCGCATGGCGAGCTGTTCGCCGGGCTCACCACCCACCTCCCGGCCGGGCTCAACACCGTGCTCACCGACACCGCGATCGCCTCTGCGACCGTCTCCTGGAGGCCTGCCACCGCCTCCGACGCCAGCGAGCTGGTGGCCTACCTGGTCGGCTCCGTGCCGTACCGCGGCGGCGCGCTCGTGTCATCGCTGCACATCGAGCGTTGCGGTTCCGAGCTCGGCGGCGACGGGTTCTGGAACGTCCAACTCGTCACGCCGTTCCTACGGACCTCGCTCAGCGACCTGGTGGACCTGTTCCACCTCCCGACCTCGGTGCTCGGGCCCCAGCCCGTCGACGTGGCCGTGACATTGCAGTCGGTGGACCTGACGCCTCAGGGGATCACGATCACCACCGAGGTGGAGGTCAACGGCATCGAGGCCGACCTCACGGTCTCCGTCGGACGCACCGGCACCGCCTGGTCCGGCGCGTTGCGCCTGGGGCTGGGCGGCTACGGGTTCGAGCTGGCCGCGCAGGGCGGGCCGCACCCGCGCTTCACCGCATCGCTGCTGGCCCCGCAAGGTGGGGCATCGCTCGCGGCCCTCGCCGAGCTGCTCGGCGCCGGACCGCTCCCCGATGCGCTCGACCTCAGCCTCGACGACGTCGCGCTGGTGCTCGAACCCGGAGACGGCGGCGCCGGGCTGAGCGCCACGATCGAGCTCGCCGGGCGACCGCTGCAGGCGCTGCTGGCCACGGCGAAGGTCGGCACCCCGGCCGTCCGCGCGGTGGCCACCGCGATCACCTTTCCCGATGTGGGACTCGGCTTCGCCGACCTCCCCGTCGTCGGCCACCTCCTGCCCCCGGGCGACGTGCTGGTCCTGCACGCGCTGGCGTTGCAGTACGCCTCCCGCGACCTGACCGGCGCAGAGGTGGCCGACCTCAACCAACTCGTGGCGAACGGCGGCATCGGGCCTGCTCCCGGCGGGACGGCCTCCAGCCCTGCGGGTGGCGCGGGGAGCACCCCGCCGGGCATGGCCGCAGGGGTTTCGCTGAGCGGCAGCGTGCGCATCGGCGGGAGCACGATCGACCTCGCCACCGCGCCGGCGGGCCCGCGAGCACCCGCGCCGGCACCGCCCGCCGGTCCTACGGTGCCGGCGGCCACCGCCACCGCGCCCGCGCTGACGTGGACCTCGATCGACAAGGCCATCGGGCCACTGCACCTGTCGCAGTTCGGTGTGGGCCATGCCGATGGGCTGATCAACGTGGGGGTCACCGGCTCCGTCGACCTCGCGGCGTTGGAGCTCACCCTGGTCGGCCTGCTCCTGGCGGTGCCGGTCGCCGCGCTCAGCGACCCTGCGAAGCTGGCCGACACCACCGTGTCGCTCGACGGTCTCGGCGTGGACGTGCGCCTCCCGTCGGTCGAGATCGGCGGGGCACTCATCCGCAGGGCCGATCGCATCGAGGGGGCGGCGCTGCTGCGGGCACAGGGGCTGTCGCTCCACGTGCTGGCGCTGTTGGAACGCACGGCGAACGGCGAGCTGTCAGCCTTCCTCTACGGCGTGCTGGACCGGCCCCTGGGGGGTCCGTCGTTCCTGTTCGTCACCGGCCTCGCCGCCGGCTTCGGCTACAACCGCGCGCTCGTGTTGCCCGAGGTCGAAGAGGTGCAGCACCACCTGCTGGTCAGCGCCGCCGTGGGCAACGGCGCACGGGCGGATTCGATCGACGACCTGATCGGCCTGCTCGACGCCCCGGGGACCGGCGCAGCGTTCCCACCGCGCGCCGGCGCGATGTTCGTGGCCGCCGGGGTGAAGTTCACGACGTTCCGGCTGGCCGAGTCCTTTGTGGTGCTGACCGTGTCCTGGGGGGCCGGAACCCGGATCTCGCTGCTCGGCACCTCCACCATCGAGTTGCCGCCGACGCCGCCGGGCGTCTCCACCGGCCCCCCGCCGCTGGCCCGCGTCAGCCTCGCCGTGAGAGCGGTCTACGACGTCGAGCGGGGCGCGCTCGACGTGCGCGGCCTCCTGGTCAACTCCTACATCTTGTCGTCCAAGGCAACGCTGCGCGGCGGGTTCGCGGTGCTGGCGTTCGTGAAGGACGACGAGGTGACGGGGGCACGAGCAGGCCACTTCGTCGCCACGGTCGGCGGGTACCACCCCCGGTTCGCGCCGGAACCGTGGTACCCGACCGTTCCCCGTCTCGCGCTCGACTGGCAGGTCTCTCCGAACCTCGGGGTGACCGGCTCCGCCTACTTCGCCCTCACCCCACACGCGGCGATGGCCGGTGGGAGCCTGGACGCCCACTGGGAGGCCGGGGGCCTGTCGGCCCGGTTCACCCTCGCCGCAGACTTCCTGATCCAGTGGGAGCCGTACCACTACGAGGCGAGCTTCTCGATGGGGCTGCACGGGTCGTTGGACTGGGGATCGCTCCACCTCTCGGTGAGCCTGCACGCCGCGGTCGAGGTCTACGGCCCGCCCTTCGGCGGCAAGGCCGTGGTCGACCTCGACATCGTCTCGACGACGATCGAGTTCGGTGCGGGCCGGCCCGTCGCGCGGCCGCTGCCCGTCGACGCGTTCGTCGCCAAGTTCCTGCCACCGCCGCCGGACATCTGCGGGGCGGCGGTGACCGCCGGCGCGATCGGTCAGGACCCCGCGGACAAGATCTGGATGGTGTCGGCGAACGCGCTCGAACTGGCGGTGCACTCCGCCGTTCCGGCGACGGCGCTGTTCGCCGGCTCGGCCGCGCTCGAAGCGCTTCGCGCCGCAGCGACCGTCTCCACCACCGCGCTCGACGTCACCACCGACATCGCCGAAGCGGTGCTGCTCGTGCCCTGCGGGCTGACCGGCAGGACGCCGTTCGCCTACAGCGTGGTGCGCCACGACCACGACCCGGCCGCCAACACCACCGCCGAGGTCGACGTGACGGCCTCGTTCACCGCGGACGTGGTGACCAAGGCCCAGCCGGGAGCGTTGTGGGCCACCGCGGACCCGCCCCCATCGGGTGGGCATCGCCCCTCGACCGCCGGCGGCGCAACCGGGGTCACCCTTCGCCCGATCGCACCGGCCCCGGTCCCGCACACTGCGTCGATCCCGCTCGATGCGTTGCGGGCCGAGGTGCTCAACGGCACGCATGCGACCGAGCTGGCCGCCGCGGCAGGCCTCAGGACCCGCTTGGCGCCGCTCCACCCGCTCACGCTGCCGGTGCCGGAGGACCAGATCGGCCCCGTTCGCAGCGACCTCTGCCGGAGCTTCGGGTTCGATCCGGCCACGGTCACACCCCGGCCACGCCCCACCCGGGGCGCGGTCGGTTCACTCGCCTGCACAGACGAGGTGCCGTCATGACCGAACTGCGGTTCGTGGCGTGGCAACGCCCCGCGCTGCCCGCTGGCCGCTACAGCGTCCGGGTGGGCCAACGGCTCGACATCGCCGGACTCGACCAGGCCTTCGGAGACGTGTCCGCCGGCGCCCCGCTGGGCGGCGCCTCGCTCCGGTTCGCCTCCCACGGCCCGCGGGTGAGCCTGGCTCCGTCTGCGGTGGTTGGCCGGTTCCCGCCTCCGGGCTCGTCCGGCCACGACGCCGAGGTGCTGCCGCACGTGCTCCTCGAAGACGCCAGCCTGCCGTGGTTGCGCGCCGGCGGCCCGCAGGCCCGGCCGGGCAAGGCCGGCATCGTCACCGGCGGCGACCCGGCACCGCCGCCCTGGCTCGCCCTGGTGGTGTTCGGGGGCGACGAGATCGATCGGTTGGTGCGGACGACCCTCACCGCCGGCGCGCTCGGCCTCGACGACGAGCCCGGGCAGCGGGCGGACGAGCCCGCCACGGTGATCGGGATCCCGGCGGAGCTCGCCCGAAGCGTGCTGCCGCGGCTCGCCGATCTGCCCGTGCTCGCCCACGTGCGCGAGACCACGGACCCTGCGTCGCTCACCAGCGTCGTGGTCGGCAACCGGCCGGTCCTCGCCGGCGTGCGCAACGAGGTGCACCTGTTCAGCGTGGAGGGCGTTGACCTCGACGCCGCGACCGGTCACGGCACGAGCACGGTCGATCCGGTGGAGCTCATCTCGTTGGCCAGCTGGTCCTTCACCTCGCTCGACGACGGGCCGGGCTTCGCCGAGCTGGCCTTCGCGCTTGCTCACAACGCCGCTCCGCTGCGCCAACGGACAGGCGACCCGCTCGCCGACACCTACCTGCTGCGTGGCGTCCTGCCGTTCCGCCACGGGGACGGCCTGTCGTTCTATCGGGGCCCGCTGGCGCCGGTGCGAAACGACCCGGTCGCCCAGCAGCTCTTCGACACCTTCGACAACCGGCTGCCCGAACGGGCCGACGAGCTCATCCTGCACGACGAGGTTGTGGCGATGGACGACGTGACCTACGCCGTCGCCTTCGACCTGGGGCGCAGCCTGATGCTCCGTGAGACCGCGATCGCGCTGGCCGTTGCCGACCATCGCCGCGCCGCCCGCCTCGCAGCCCACGCACGAGGCCAGCTGCACGGGCTCACCGACCACAAGCTGGCACCAGTGGACGCGCCGCCGCCGGCCACCGTGACGGCGTGGATGAAGGCGCTGGTTCGCCTCGAGCTCGTGCCCGACCGGTACCTCCTACCCGATCCCGACCGCCTCGTGCCGCTCCGGGAGGCCTCCTGGACCGCTCATGGACGCACCGGTACCGCTCCCGGGTCGCTGGCCTGGTTCACGGTCGATCCCCGGTGGGCGAGCGCGGCGGCGCTCGGGGCGCTCAGCGTCGGCCCCGTGTCGGACCGAGGCAGCCGGCCGCTCGACGACTTCGAGGCCGTACCGGAACCCCTGTGCGGGTTCGTGCTCCGGTCACCGCTGGTGCGCTGGGACGACCTCGAGATCCTCGTCTACCCGGCCGGGCTCGGCGAGCTCGCCGGGGTCGAACCGATCCCGCACACCGAGCGGTCCCTCGGGGCGGACCTGCGCCTCGTTGTCTTCGCGCAGCCACCCGGCCGGTCGACCGTGGAGATCGGTCGGCGACCCGACGGCGTCCACTTCGGTACCGACCACCTGACCGGCGACGCCGCCGGGGCGTTCGCCGCGGCGGGTCAGCAAACCGATCGGCTCGACGTCGCCGGGCTGGCCCACGCGCTCGGAGCCACCGATGCTGCGACGTTCGCGCGCGCGATGGTCCAGGGCTCGCCACGCATCCGGCTCGAGCTCGACCACGACGAACGCGGTGATGGGATGGCGACCTGATGGAAGCAGCGCTGCTCGTACCGATCCACCTCGACGCCCTGCACGTGACCGAGCCGGTCGCGGTGGTCGGCCCGACCTTGCCGTACTGGCACCTGCCCCACGTGGCCGACGGCGTGGTTCGCCATCGCGACGTGCCGTTCCTGGCGCTCGCCGTCGAACGACAGACCTTCCACGAGTCCGGCCAACGGCTCGCTCCCGGCGTGCACCTGCACTGGTCGATGCCCGATGCGCTCACCCGCCAGGACGCAGCCGGTGCCTTCCCCCCGCTGCCGGACCGCTGGGTGGTGCGCCGCACCGGCGGAGAGCTGGCCACCCGGACGTGGATGATCGACGCCGGCGCAGTGCGCTTCGCCGAGCGGATCGACGAGCCCGCCGCGTGCATCCCGTGGGAGCAGGGTCTCGCCGGCGACGGCCCACCCTTCGCCTGGCTCGGCGTCACCAGGGAGCTCCACGATGAGGCCGGGGACGACGCACCGGTGCTGCACCAAGCGACGCGCCTCGATCCGCTCACGGCGGTGGTGGGCGGCGAGATCACCTTCGCCGCCCTCTACTCCCGTTGCGCCGGCGTGTTCGGCTTCCATGACGACGAGATCGGCGCCGTCGTACCGCCGGGGTTGACCTACCTGTTGTACGGCTACCACGGCAAGGCTGATCACGACGCCGTCGTCCGCCTGGCGCCGCGGCGGGCCAAGAAGTCGGAACCCCAGGAGGACCGGCTCCGCACCGAGCTCGGCTGGCGCTCGCCGCTCAGCCGGCCAACCCGCTCGCTGTACTACGCGGCGCTGGAGCTGCCCCTGGGCAACCCCGCGAGCGCACCGGAGCCGAGCTCGGTCGAGGTCGGGCTCGGCAACACGACCGCCGAGGCGTTGGCGGCCATGGAAGCGGGCTCGGACCGACGGCTGGAAGCGGCGCTGGCCGCCATGCGGTTCCTCGCCGAGCACGGGCGGTTGGGCGTCGATCTCGACCACGCCCTCGCCGAGTTCCGCCACGACGAGGGCTTTCACGCCGTCGACGGCGGGCGTCGCTGGGTGCTGCGCCCGCTCGACCGTCAGCCCGACGCGGCCGCGCCGCCCGCGCAGCCCGAAGGCGCGGAGCGGCTCGCCGAGGCGTTGGGCGCGCTGTCCGTCGCCCAGGACGACTACGACGCCGCCCAGCTCCGGATCCGTTCCCTTCGAGCGTTGGCCTTTGCGGACTGGTGCCGCTACCTCGAGTGCAGCTACCCCCACGAAGGAGCTCGTCTGGCCGATCTTCCCGACATCGACGAGGTCCGGGACCTGATCGAGCGCACGGTCCTCGACCCGCTCGAGGAGCTCGTCGCCGCGACCGGCGAGATCGAATGGATCGACCGCGGCGAGCGCGAGCACGTGGAGCCTCGGGTGCGGCGAGCCGTGCCCGGCGAGCGTGCGAGGCGGGTCGCGGAGCTGTGGCACGAGCTCAGCCACCTGCTCGACGTCCTCCCGGGCGGGCCCACCCACGAGCTCGTGCTCGCACCGGGTCAGCGATACTTCGCGCCGCGAGAGCTCAGCATCGTGCTGGCCGGCGACGGGGTGGAGCCGTCGGTCCGCCACAACGACGACGGGCGTCTCGACGACGACGGCCTGCTCGACTGCTGGGGGATGGAGCTGCAGGGGGCCGACGCCCGCCGCGCCGATCGTGACGCCGTGTTCTCGTTGTTGGCGCATCGCTTCAGCCGCTGGAGCACCGGCGGCGAGCCGCCGTCGATCGGCTTCAGTCGGGTGCGGGTGGAGCCGTGGCATCCGCTGGTGCTCGAATGGGAGGCCGGCTACGAGGCGCTCGCCCATGAACGACCGGCCGGGGGCCATGGTCCGTACCCGTCGGGGTTCGTCCGTCAGCACTTCCGTCACCTCGATCAGCAACCCGAGCTCGGCTACGTCGGGGCTCCGCAGCGCAGCGGCATCGTCCCGGTGTCGGGCTGGTCGCTGTTGACCCGGGGTGCTGCGCCGGTGCTGGCGGCGTCGATCGACCGGTACCTCGAGGAGCTGGACGTCCACGAGGCCGAGCCGGCCGAGGTCGTCGCGGAGCTGCGCGACGTGCTGGCCCGCCTGCGCTCGGACCGTCCGATCCTGTCGGCCACGTTGAACGGGTTCGACGACGCGTTGCTGATGCAGCGGCGTGCGCCGCAGCTCCCGATCCGGGCCCCCCTGGCGCTGCCGGGTTCGGTGTACGAGGCGTTCGCACGCCGGATGGCGCGCGCCGTGGGTCGTGTGCCCGGCCGAAACCCCGACCCCGCCTACGAGTTCCACCCGTTGCGCACCGGTTGGCTGCGCCTGACCGGTGTGCGCCTGGTGGACAACTTCGGCCGTTCGCGTCGCGTCGGACACCAGGATGTGTCCTTGCCGGACACGTTGCCGGTGGTGCGGGGCGACGACCACGCCTTCCTTCCGCCCCGGTTGCTCGCACCCGCCCGCCTGCGCCTCCGTTGGCTCGAAGCTGCCGCGTCCCGCGAAGCCGCAGTGTCCCGCGAAGCCGCCGACGCAGGCGGGGCGGGGGTCGAGGTGATCCACGATCAGCGCAGCTCGCCGGTGCACGGGTGGTTGGTGTTCAGCGATGTCGACGAGCGGGTCCTGGTCTTCGACGGCGACGGGACGCGGCTCGGTGCGATCGAGCTCGACGGCGACGCCACGGCGTGGGTACCGCTCGGTATGCCGGTCGATGATCCCGTCCTCGCCGGGGTCATCGAGCAGATGAGCGGCGGGCGCGCTGCGTTCGTGGCGTTCGGTGAGGCGATGGCCGAGGGCCAGCGCCTGATCGACCCGGTCGACGCCGGGCACCACCGCGGGCTGGCGCTGCTCGTGGGCCGGCCCATCGCGGTGGCCCGTTGCGCGCTCACCCTGGAGCTGGCCGGCGAGGCCCCGCACACCCACAGCTGGGACTCCTTCCGCCGCTGGGTGGCCGGTCTGGGTCGGGACCGGGCCGGGATGGAGGCCGTCGAGTTCCCGGTGCGGCTCGGGGCGCCGCCACCGGCCGAGGGTCGGCTCGCCCGGCTCGACGATGGCCTGCTCGGTTTCTGGATCGATGGCGAGGTGACGTTGCGCACGCCCAAGAGCACGGTGGACGGCCCGCGGGTCGCATCGCACGGCTCCGCCGTCTCCCCACCCGAGGTCATCCTCCGCGCCGATGGCAGCACCGTCGGGGTGACCGTCCTGTTGGACCCCCGGGGCCAGGTCCACGCCGTCTCGGGGATCCTGCCCACCATGCGCCTCGACCTCGACCCGGCGATCACCGGCCGGGCGCTGGCCGCCATGAGCATCGCCGTGCGCTCCGGCCCGCTGCTGACCCGCCCCGGCCACGTCGACCACCTCGAGAGCAACGACCCGGACCTGCGCTGGTCGTGGGCGGACGACGAAGCGAGCCCGCAGCTGCGGGACGTCGAGCCGCTCGACGGCCACGCGCCGATCCCCGCCGCGCTCGAGCTGCGCGACGGCTTCCTGATCCTGTCGCCGACCCGTCGCACGACCGAGCACTGAGGACCAGCGATGTCGCTGCCGATCGAGGTTTCGTTCACCGTGGACGGCGAGCCGGCGCTGTACAGCGGCCCGGGGCGCGACGCGCTGCTGCGCCTGACGAACACCAGCGGATCATCCATCCGTCTGGCCGGCCTGGCGGGCCCGCCGTCACCCACCTCCCACCACCTGGCCCTGCACATACCGGCCGGCACGCTGTCGCCGACGAGCCTGGTCGAGCTCCGCGCGATCGAGGGCTGGAGCGCGGCGGTGGAACGGGACGGACGTGGCGCAGGCGGCAACCTCTGGGATGTCGTCTTCCTGGCGAGCCGCGACGCGGTCACGGTTCCGCCGGCCGGACAGATCGTGGTGCAGTTGCACGGCGTGGCGGCCGCGACCGGCGGCGGGGCGCGCCACACCCGCGCCGTCGTGGACTACGCCGTCGACACCGTCGACACCGGGACCGCAGCGACGACGGGGCTGCGGGGAAGCCGGTCCGTGCTGCTGTACGTGGTGCCGTGGCAGCACAGCCCCTCCCACCTCCATCTCATGGCCGGTGTGATGGCCGGCGGCGAGGTGATCAACCGCTCCGAGGTGGTCAACGAACTGGAGATCCGCATCACCCCCGACGCCGTCCTGGGTGCGGTGGATCTGGTGGGCGGACAGACCGCGCTGCAGCTCAGCTGGGATGTCGGCGATGCGGATGCGCGCTGGTGGGCCCTGTGCACCCCGGCGCAGGCCAACGCCATGACCGTTGAACTGGCCTGGTCCGTCCCTGGTGAGGATCGGGCCGCTCCGGCGCCGATCCTGGACGAGGACGTGTGGGTCTCCCCCACCGCGGCGACCTGGGGGGTGACGCTGCCGGAGTCGGTGGCGCTGCAGGAGGGCGATCACGTCTCCTTGATCGTGCGGAACCTCTACACCGCCCACCCGAGCGGCCCGGCGAACCTCTACCTGAGCGTGGTCGGGGTGGGCGACGGCGTCGGTGGGGCGGTGTCGGGCAGCTTCGTCCTGCCGGTTTCCAAGCAGTCCTACCGCTGGCTCGGCGAGGGCGGTCTCAGCGTGTTCGCCGGTGCCGGTGAGACGCTGTTCGAGGTGCGAGACGAGTCGCGTCGAAAGGCCGCGGCGATCAGCCGGTCCGGCCGTGGGTTCGCGCTCAACCTGTTCCGGGACGAGGTCACCGCGTTCGGGGACGAGATCATCGGAGCCACCATCACCTCCGACGGTGACGCGAGCCTGTTCCGCTCGCTCGCGATCGGGGGGTCGCTGCGCCTCGGCGGCACCATCGAGCTCGGCGCGTCGGCGGACCAGTTCACCATGGGCATCGCGGATGACAACGGCCCCAGAGGCAAGCTCCGTGTCGCGCTGCCGAGCGCCGATCGCGACTACGTGGTCGGCGTCGGAGACGGTGAGCTCGTGTTCGGCGGAGCGCTCGATGTGCGCGACGGCCTGCGCGTCGGTGGCCACCGTCCCATCGAGGTGTTCGAGGGGACGGTCGATGTGAACGTTCCGCAGAACACCGGCAAGGACAGCGAGTGGCGAGCGGTGCTGTTGGACGGCCCGTCCATCCGTGCGAGCTCCGGGCAGGCCGAGTTCGTGGTACCGGTCGTCGCCGTCGAGGAGGAGGGTTGGTGGGTCCTCCGAGCCGCCCCTGCGGTGCTGAAGCGGTGGGCAGCCGTGCCCGACCCCGCCTTCGGCACGATCTCGATCGTGCTCCAGGGCAGCACCCGGGTCACCGTGCTCTTCATCCGCCGCGAGCTGATCGGCCCCTGACCCGTCGTCGCCACGAAGCGACGCGTTCGGGGCTGGGCTGCTCGTGAGCGATGCAGGCGTCGCGCCATGTTCCCCGAAGCTCGGGCTGAGTTCGACGCTGCTAGCGTCGCATGAATTGGATCGGGGCCGCCGGACTGCCTGACCGAATCGAGGAGCAGCGACGATGTCCCGCCGACTGATGCACTTGACCGGCTTCATGCTGTACGGCCCGGCACCGCACACGCAGCTGTCGTGGGTGTACCCGACGCACAAGATCCGTCACCAGTGGTACGAGGTCGAGTACTGGGAGGAGATCGCCCGCACCCTCGAGCGGGGCCGGTTCGACCTGTTCTTCTTTGCGGACGGGTGGGGCGGCGGCAACGGGGCAGCAATTCGATGGGCGATCCAGTTCCCGACCCACGATCCCGTCGTGCTGATCCCGCGCCTGTCGGCGGTGACCACGCACCTGGGGTTCGCGGCCACCATGTCGACCACGTTCTACCCGCCGTACATGTTGGCCCGGAAGCTCGCGTCGCTCGACCACGTCACCAAGGGCCGCATCGGTTGGAACATCGTGACCTCCATCAACGACGCCGAGGGCCGCAACTTCGGGGTCGAGCTACCAGCACACGACGAGCGCTACGACCGGGCCGACGAGTACCTCGATCTGGTCTGCCGGCTGTGGGAGAGCTGGGAGCCCGACGCCATGGTGATGGACATGGAGCGCAAGGTCTTCGCCGAGCCGTCGAAGGTCCACCGCATCGACTTCACGGGCAAGTGGTACTCGTCGCGGGGTCCGCTCAACGTGGTGCCGGGTCCGCAACGGCGGCCGGTGCTGTTCCAGGCGGGCGCTTCTGGGCGGGGCCGGCAGTTCGCCGCCCGCTGGGCCGACTGCGTGTTCGCGGCGGGCGGCACACCGGAGCGTACGGTCGCCTTCCGCAAGGATCTCGAGCAGCGGATGGCCGCCCACGGGCGCGACCCGGCAAGGCTGCAGATCATCGCCGCGTGCGGGCCGGTGGTCGCCGCGTCGGAGGCCGAGGCCCGGGAGCGGGCAGCGGAGATCAGCGAGCGGATCCCCGTCGAGGCGACGATCGCCAACATGTCGGGCCACTGGAACGTCGACCTGACCCGCTATCCACCCGAGACCCGTCTGTCGGAGTTGGGAGACGTGGGTGGCACGAGGGGGATGGTCGAGTTCTACCGGGAACAGGGAGACCCGACCATCGCCGAGGTCGCCCGCACCTATCTGAACATGTCCAGCCAGGACGGCTTCGTCGGCACCCAGGCGAAGGTGGCGGACACGTTGCAGTGGATGTTCGAGGATGGACGCATCGATGGCTTCCAACTGTCGCCCCAGTGGTACGCGCCCGACTACTACCGCGACATCGTCGAACTGCTCATCCCCGAGCTCCAGCGGCGCGGCCTCACCCGCACCGAGTACCGGGGCACGACCCTGCGGGACCTGCTCGCCCAGGACACGCCGGCCTAGCGACCCGTTCGCTCATCGCGGCCCGGCCCAACATCGCGGCGCGACGCGGCGGCGAGCGCGACGAGCGCTACTGGAACGGGCGTTCACCCACCGTTGTGACCCGGTACCCGTGGCGGGTCTCGGGGAAGTAGTCCCAGCTCGCGTGGTGCTGCACGCAGCGGTTGTCCCACATCGTGACGGTGTGCGGCTCCCACCTGACCCGGCACTGGAACGCGACGCCATACGCGATGTGGTCGTAGAGGAAGCGCAGCAACAGTTCGCTCTCCTTCTGCTTCAGGCCCTTGATCCGCTGCGTGAAACCTCCGTTGACGTAGAGCGCCTTGCGGCCGGTCTCCGGGTGGGTCCGAACCACGGGGTGCTCGGCGCTGGGGTACACCTTGTCGACATCGCGGTAGCCGTAGCGGCCGCGGTAGGCACGGTCGCCGCTGTGCACGGCGGTGAGGGTGCCGAGGACCTCCTG